>CALMOJ010000030.1 GCA_937871815.1 uncultured Neisseriales bacterium | reverse complement strand
CCCCCCGTAGGTCGTGGCTTCAGCCCGACAGCCGCACACCCCAACCACATTGACCCTATCCCATGCCCTCCGTATAGTCACGACATGGACGCAGAACTCTCTCTTCTTCACGGAAAAATCTTGCAACTGACCGACTTATGCCGCCAGTTGCGCCTAGACAATAACCAGCTAAAAGCACGGGTCACCGACACCGAGGCCGAATGCCGCGAGCTCAAATACCGGCTCGACGAAACACGGGCGCGGATTGAAAACCTCGTGGCACGGCTGCCTGCGCCCCACACTGGCGGAGACGGCGCATGACTCCCCCTGACCTCCCCCAGACCGACACCCCCGCAGCCCCTGCACCCTTGGTCGAAGCCAATATCATGCTGCAAGGTCGCCAACTCACCCTGAGCTGCCCAGCAGAGGAACGCGCCATGCTGGATACGGTGCTGCACGCCCTAGAGCAGCGCATGACCACCGTCCGCGCCCAAGCCCAAGGCGTGACCAACCTCGAAAAAGTCGCACTGATTACCGCCATCAATTTGATGCATGAAATCCTGCAACGCCCCGCCGAAACAGCCCCCGTCCCCGAAGCCGTGCTGCCGCCCGCCGCGCCAAATAGCATTGACGAAGTGCATTTACGGCGTAGAATAGATTCCATGAATAACGCAATTGATCAGGCATTGTTAGAGCAAAATCGCCTGTTTTAAGCGTCATTCCCGCTTTTCCCCTGCGGTGTTTGAAAAGGCTTTAATTCCTTGAACCAATTATTGCCAAATGGTCGCCAGCATCTCTTGTGTAAGTGTGTCGCACTGTTTATCCAGCGCGCCCGGCGCACAAAGCCGGTGACCCCCTGATCCGTAAAGGTTCAGGAGTGCGGTCTGATCGGCACTCGCGGGGGTTCTCTCTTCTCCTCTGTTGTTCCCCCTTCTTTATGACCTCTCCCCTGTCCGTGCTAGACCACGCCAAGGGCGATTGGCGTGCTGAATTGCGCCGCCGCCGCCTTGCCCTGTCACCCCGCTATCGCCGTTTAGCTGCCGCACGTTTGCCGATTTTGGCACACCGCTGGTTAAAGCCGGGCTACACCGTGGCCTGCTATATGGCAACGGGCAGCGAGCTGGATACCGCCCCGCTGATGGCCGCTGCTTTGGCGCGGGGCTGCCGTGTCTTGCTGCCTAGGGTGCCGCGCACGGGCCGTAAACTCCGCTTTACCGCCCTCTCGCCCCAAGCCACTTGGCGGCTGAATCGCTTTGGCATCTTGGAATGCCGTGGCGCACCCGTGTCCTTGACGCGCGCCCAGCGGGTGTTTGTGCCGCTAGTGGGGTTTGACCGCGCCGGTCGGCGGCTGGGACAGGGTGGCGGCTTTTACGATGCCACCTTGGCGCGTTTTGCCCAGCGCAAAGCCCGTCCGGCCTTGGTCGGCGTAGCGTTTTCCGTGCAGCGGGTCGATGCCCTGCCCGCCGCCCCGTGGGATGTGCCGATGGATGCCCTGCTGACCGAGCGCGGCATTCTCCGCCC
>CALMOJ010000029.1 GCA_937871815.1 uncultured Neisseriales bacterium | reverse complement strand
CGGGTAGGGCGTGAGGGGGATTAGGGGCGCAAGGTGAAGGCATGAAACCCCTCGTGTTGTTCGAAAGACAATGGGATAGTATCGCAAAACATGCCCCCGCTGGCGACCCCCCGCACCGACCGGTGCAACACACACCTTTTTTATTAGGCAGTCACCAAAACTGGGTACAAGCCTGATTGAGGGGCAGGGCGACACGCCTTGACGGGGTTTTGTGCCACACTGGCTTTCTCTCCTTTTTTGCCTGACCCGCTTATGCCCACCACCGCCCCCACCTTCTTGTGGCACGACTACGAAACCTTCGGCTTGTCGCCCCGCAGTGACCGCCCCGCTCAGTTTGCGGCGATTCGCACCGATGCCGACCTCAACGAAATCGCGCCACCCATCATGCTGTATTGCCAGCCCGCGCCGGACTATCTGCCTTCGCCAGAATCCTGCTTGCTCACCGGCATCACCCCCCAGCAGTGCTTGGCAGAGGGCATCCCCGAGCACGCCTTTGCCGCAGCGATTGAACGCGAGCTGGCACAAGCAGGGACGATAGGCGTGGGTTACAACACCCTGCGCTTTGACGACGAAGTCACCCGCTTTTTATTGTGGCGCAACCTTATCGATCCCTATGCCCGCGAGTGGCAAAACCAGTGCAGCCGGTGGGATTTATTGGACTTGGTGCGAGCCACCTATGCCCTGCGCCCCGAAGGCATTATCTGGCCACAGCGCGAAGACGGCTTGCCCAGTTTCAAGCTCGGCGACCTGTGCGCGGCCAACGGCTTGCTGCATGAAGCCGCCCACGATGCGCTGTCCGATGTCCGCGCCACGCTGGCTTTGGCACGGCTGATTCGGGACACCCAGCCCGCGCTTTTTGCGTTCTATCTCAAGCTGCGGCACAAAGACGAAGTCCACAAGCAGCTTAACCTTGCCCAGCCACGCCCGCTGATTCATGTGTCTGGGCAATTTGGCTCGGCGCGAGGCAATTTGGCCGTGGTCTGGCCGCTGGCCGCGCATCCCCACCATAAAAACGAAGTGCTGGTCTGGGATTTGGCGCACAGCCCCGCCCAGCTTCCCAGCCTCTCCCCCGAAGCCATCCGCACACGTCTGTTTACCAAGTCCAGCGACTTGCCCGAGGGGGTGAGCCGGCTGCCTATCAAGTCCATTCATCTGAATAAATCGCCCTTTGTGGTCAACACCCTCAAAGTGCTGACCCCCGAGCGTGCCTTGGCACTGGGGATTGATGTCGAAGCGGCCTTGCGCCACGCCGAACACGCCGCCGCCTTGCCCAACCTGTCTGCGGTCTGGAAGGCGGTTTACCAAAAGCCTGCGGCCACGCTCCCCCCGCCGGATGTGGATGAAAACCTGTATGGCGGCTTTGTCTCCCCCGCTGACCGGCGTGCCCTCGCCCACCTACGCACCCTCAGCCCTGCCGACCTCGCCGCCGCGCATCCCACGTTTGACGATGCCCAGCTCACCCGCTTACTGCACCGCTACCGTGCCCGCAACTTCCCCGACACGCTGCGCCCCGAAGAAGCCAGCCGCTGGCGGGCGTGGTGTCGGCACAAGCTCGACACTGGCGAACCCGCAGGGCGGACGTTTGCCGCGTTTGAGGCCGAGCTAGCTACCTTCGCTGCCACCGCCGATGCCCGCACCACCCCGCTGCTCGCGGCCTTGGCGGCTTATGGGGCGGGGTTGCGGGCGGAGTGAGGGTCTGTTTAGCGTCTTTTTAAAAGCAGAGGCTGGGTCGGGCTGAAACCCTGCCGACTGCCCTGCCACGGATTCGGGTTGCGCTGATTGCGCCTCGTCTGGCTGTGCTGCCTCGCCACAGGTGGCTGCGGGGCTTTGGCTTTTATTCCCCTCCTTTCGGAGAAGGGGTGCCCCGTAGGGGTGGGGTGGTTGCCTTTGGGTTTTAG
The DNA here is from genome assembly GCA_937871815.1 of uncultured Neisseriales bacterium. Lineage (GTDB taxonomy): Bacteria > Pseudomonadota > Gammaproteobacteria > Burkholderiales > Aquaspirillaceae > Rivihabitans. The sequence continues at coordinate 5,093 of CALMOJ010000029.1, read as the reverse complement.
CACCAGCGGCCTCGCCACCAACCACCCCGTCTGGCTGCGCCATCGCCCCCCCACCAGTCAGTGGCGAAATCGGGCTGAAGCCCGACCTACGGGGTGGGGGTAGGTCGGGTTTTAACCCGACATCGCCGCGCTAAGTCCGGCTGAAATACACATCAAACCGCGTGCTCTTCCCAATAAGTTGCAGGCTAGGGGTCGCCCCGACCAAAGGCCGCCCGAGGCGGGGACGTTTGACCGTGACCCGCCGTGTGGCCACTGCCAAGGCCGCCAAGAGCAGCGCGTCGCTGTCCTCGTCATCGCCTATCACCTGCTGAAAAGCCTGCATCTCTTTTTTAGCGGCGGCGGCCTGCTTGCCCTTTTCGGGGAACATCGGGTCGAGAAACACCACTTCGGGACGGGCTTCGGCGGGCAAATTCGCCAGCCAGTCTTGGGCTTCGGCGTGAATCAGCGTCATGCGGGCGGCGATGGGGGCGGTGTCGGGATGCTGCTGGGCACGGGTCAGGGCATCGGCCAGCAAGGCCGCCGCCACGGGCGAACGCTCCACCAGCCGTACCGTTGCCCCCAGCGAAGCCAAGACAAAAGCATCGCGCCCCAGCCCTGCCGTGGCATCCACCACATCCAAGGTTTCCCGCCCCTTTAGCCCCACCGCCTTGGCCACGGGCTGTCCTTTGCCGCCGCCAAACTGCCGCCGGTGCGCCGCCGCCCCTTCAACGAACTCGGCCCACACCCCGCCGTGGCGGTCGGGATTGCACAGCACCAAATGCGTGGGGTTAAGCTCTAGCCAGTAGCCCGCCGCAGGGGGAGCATCCCAGCGCGGCAAGCCAAAGCGTTGCGCCAGCGCGTCGGCTTCGGCGCAGCGCAGGGGGTCGGTACAGACCACGCCCACCTGTGCCAAGGCCGCAGGCGGCGGCAAAGCGGCGGCCATTTCCGGCAGGGTGGCGGGGTGGGGCGGCGGAGAGTCAGGTGTTTTACAACGTGGCGTGGGCATCGCTATCCTTTGCAGCGACCGTCCGCTGGGTAGCGGTTACGGGCTAGGGGACTAAATAGGTAAACAGGTTCTCAGAACGCGCTCAAAGTCTCTACAGCATCATCCATCCCACAAAAGGTGGATGGTGCGCCGGTCGGTGCCTTCTGGATTCCCGCTTTGGCGGGAATGACGGACGGGGAAAAATCGGTGCTAGGAAGCTGCTTATGCGCTACGGTCTTGGTTTTTATTCCCTCCCGTGGCGGGGTGCCCCGTAGGGGTGGGGTGGTGCTTTTGGGGCTAGGTTTTGACTCCGGCGGCCTCGCCAGCCACCACCCCGTCCGGCTTTGCCGTCGCCTCCCCAACCAGTAGAGGGGAGTCACAGCCAAACCCGTCAGCGGCGTAGGCTACCCGCGGCGGAGCATCACGGCCAGACGAGGCGCAATCAGCGCAATCCGAATTCGTGGCAGGGTAGTCGGCAGGGTTTCAGCCCGACCACGCCTCTGCTTTTAAAAAACTTTAAACACGTTGACTAACAGTGAACCATTCGCCGCCCATCAGGCAGACGGCAAGAGGAAAAAGAGGCGCGGAATGATACCTTGGATTGCCTTTTCTGTTGGTGTTGTTGCCGTGCAGCTGGCTCCCCTGCCGCTCAATCCGTACGGCCTGCTGGGGCTGGCGGCGGGCTTAGCCGTGGCATGGGGCGAACTGGCGCGACGCATGGGGCGGGGGCGGCATCCTCGGCGGCACCGCTGGCTGCTTGCAGGGCTGCTGTGTGCCCTTGGCGCGAGTGGCTCGGCATGGCACATCGCGACACTACTGGCGCAGCAGTTGCCCCCTGACTTAGAAGGCGTGCCGCTGAAGGTGACAGGGCGCGTGGCGGGCATTCCCCAAATCAGCACGCCCCCAGCCCGTACGCCAGCCAACACCGAGACCCCCCGCGATGCGCCGCCGGTGTTCACCACCCGCTTTGACTTTATCCCCGATGCCGACACGTCCCCCGCCCTGCCGCCTCGGCTGGCCTTGGCTGACTACACGCCCCGCCCGTGGCCAGCCGGCAGCCGCTGGCAGCTCGAAGTCAGCCTGAAACGGGCGCACGGCACACGCAATCCCCATACCTTTGATGCCGAAGGCTGGCTGATAGGGCAAGGGCGGCTGGCAACAGGCACGGTGCGGCGGGTAGAAGCCCGTTTGCCGGACAGTGCGACCCCTGCCGCCGCACTGGATAGGCTGCGGGCAGATTTGGTCCAGCGTATCGACCATGCGGTGAACGGCACCCGCTACGGGGCGGTGATTCGTGCCTTGGTGACGGGCGAGCAATCCGGCATCCGCAAAGAAGACTGGCAGGTTTTTTCACGCACAGGGCTGACCCATTTGGTCAGCGTATCGGGGGTGCATTTGACCCTGTGGGCGGGTTTAGTCGCATGGCTAACCCTACGGCTGGCACGGTGGCGACGCTGGCAGGGGGTGTCGCACCGCGTGCTGGCCTTGAGTGCGGGATGGGTGGCAGCGGCGGGCTATGCCGCGCTCTCGGGCTGGTCGGTGCCGACCCAGCGGACGTTCTACATGCTAACGGTGGCGGTTTTGGCCTTGGCTGCCCGCCGCCAAACCCGTGCGGGGCAGGCGTGGTGGATGGCCTTGGCCGCCGTGTTGGCCACCGACCCGTTTGCGGCCTTGGCCTTGGGATTTTGGCTGTCGTTTGGCTCGGTGGGGCTGATGCTGTGGGTGGGTGGGCAACGCTTATCGCCGGTGCGGGTCGCCGCAGTACGCTCCCCGACGGCGGTCGTATCCACCGTGTCTCCCGCCCGCGCCGACCGCTGGGCCATTAGCTTGCGACAATTTCTGTTGGCGCAGTGGGCGGCCACGCTGGCGATGCTGGTGCCGCTGATTACGGTCTTTGGCGAGCTGTCTTGGGTGTCGCCGCTGGCCAATGCCTATGCCATCCCCCTTATCGGCTCGGGGATTACCCCGCTGGCCTTGCTGGCCGCCGCGCTCCCCTTTGACGCGCCGCTGTTTGCGGTGGCGTGGCTGTTGGATGCGGTGATGCGCCCTGTGGCTTGGCTGGCAGATTTTCCTGTATGGCAGCAAGCCGCACCCAGCCCGCTCGGGGTGGGCTTGGCACTGCTGGGGGTGGGGCTGCTGACCTTGCCCGCAGGCCTCCGCAGCCGTTGGCTTGGGGGGGTCTTGTGCGTGCCCTTGCTGTGGCCGCCCAGCCTTGCCCCCATCGAAGGTCAGGCGGTGGTGACGGTGCTGGACGTGGGACAAGGCTCGGCGGTGGTGGTTCGCACCGCCCACCACGCGCTGCTGTACGACACCGGTCCCGCTTTTGGCGGTCAAGACGCGGCACAGCGGGTGGTGCTGCCCTATCTGGCGGGGGAGGGCATCGGGCAGTTAGATGGGGTGATGGTGTCACACAGTGACAGCGACCACGCTGGGGGCACGGTCAGTGTGCAGCAGCGGCATCCCCATGCGTGGTTTTTTAGCGGCGAACCTGACCGCTGGCCTGAGGGCTTGCCGCCCGCCAACCGCTGTCAGGCAGGGCAGTTTTGGTGGTGGGATGGCGTGCGGTTTGATGTGCTGTATCCGACCGACCCCCGTGCCCACAACAACCACGCCAGCTGTGTGCTGCGGGTGTGGGCAGCCGGTCAAGTGGTGTTGCTGACCGGCGACATCGAAACCCCAGACGAAGCGGCTTTGGTGGCCGAGTACGGGACGGGCTTGGCTGCCGACGCGCTGCTGGCTCCGCACCACGGCAGCCGAACCTCGTCCTCGGTGGCTTTTTTGCAGGCCGTTGCCCCGCAAGCGGTGCTGATCAGTGCGGGGTATCGCAACCGCTATCACCATCCCCACCCTGCGGTGTGGGCACGCTACGCCGAACACGGCATCGACCGCTGGCGCACCGACCAACACGGCGCGTTGACGGTGGCGCTCACCCCTGCAGGTCTAAAAATCAGCAGCCACCGCGCCACCCATCCGCATTGGTGGGATTGAGGCGGCGGGGCGGGGCATTCTGCAGAGGGCTCACGGTGCCCCTCCACCCCCCGCCGATTTCTGCCCTCTACTTGCCGCGCTGGCTGGCGAAACCCGACTAATTCAGTCAAGATAACGCCTTTCTTCCCCTTTAGATGCTGTTTACGCGTGCGTCAGCCGAGAGTCAGTCAAAGCGAAATGCGCCAAAACAGCAGTGTTGAAACTGAATCCATACGCAGGTTTCGGCGCAGGCTCACCCGAGCATCGCAGGTCGTAAACAGCGACTCATCACGCTTGCTTAAAAAGGACATCCCCATGATAAAACGCTTCCGCCAAGGTGGCATTACCATCATTGAACTCATGGCCACGCTCGCCGTGGTCGGCGTAATGGTGGCCTTTGGCCTCACCTCTTTTTTAGAAAATCGCGCCCGACAGCAGGTCACAACGGCTCTTTCGGGGCTGGACACCGTCCGTGATGCGGCTCAAAAATGGGCAGCCAGCGAACGGCTGACCCCCGACACCGGCTGGATTGCCCAAGGCCAAACAGTGTCGCTCGACCTGCTGGGCGGCATAGCCACGCTGGAACGCGCCCAGCACCTCGACCCTGCCTCGTTGACCCTGACCAACACCGACAGCATCCTGACCCTGAGCGTGGTGCTGAAAGACGTGCATTCGAAAATCAATGGCCAGCGCATCGGCTTGCGCGGGGCGATTCAGGGCGACAGCAGCATCCGTTGGATCTGCGTGACGCAAGTCCCGTCTAGCCACTACGCCTTTTTGCCCGCTCGATGCCACAACGACTTGGCGAACGCCAACCCCAATACGGTGGTGATAGCAGAATAAGCCCCCATCCTTCGCCTGCTTGGCTGCCCGCTTTTGCCTCCCGTTTAGAGAAAATACCCATGACTGCGCCTGCTGTCCCTACTGCCCCCACCCCTCAACGCCACAACCCCCTGCACGGGCTGACCCTCGAAGCCATTTTGACCGCCCTCGTGGCGCATTTTGGGTGGGCAGAACTGGCGGAGCGCATCCCCATCCGCTGCTTTGCCAGCAATCCCAGCATGAACTCCAGCCTTAAATTTTTGCGCAAAACGCCGTGGGCGCGTGAAAAGGTCGAGGGGCTGTATGGCTTTATGCTGCGTGATGTGCGCCGCACCACGAC
>CALMOJ010000028.1 GCA_937871815.1 uncultured Neisseriales bacterium | reverse complement strand
CGCCGTCCGCGCTGTCCATCCCCGCCCTGAAGCGCGAGGTTTTACGCGCAACTGATAAAACGTTGATAGTGGTTAGCTTGGTCAGAAATGGTGTAGCCCACCGTTCCAAAGCCCGAAAACGAAAATTCAGCTGCAATGGTAGGCAGTGCCAGCCCAGTCAGTGCCACCGTAAAACAGCAAGCACGGTAGGGCACAGAAAGGCGGGGGAAGAAACGCATGATTAGGCGGCTCAGTAATGGGCGTGGAGTTCTGGGTTAAGTGGGGTATCTAGCCAAGTGTGGGCAATCGTGTCGATTTTGTCTTGGACAGACAGCAGTGCATCGACAATCTCGGGATCGAATTGGCTACCCCGTCCACCGGCGATATAGTTAATCGCCTCTTGATGCGAGATGGGGGCTTTGTAGGGTCGGCGTGAAATCAAGGCATCGTACACATCGGCTACTGCCATGAGACGGGCAGATAAGGGAATTTCCTCGCCCGCTAAGCCTTGTGGATAGCCATTGCCATCCCATTTTTCATGGTGATGGTGGGCAATTTCCATCGCAAACTTAAGGAAAGTACCGCGTGCACCCATTTGGTCACCTGCTTGGCGCAAAATTTCGTAGCCACGGGTCGCATGGGTTTTCATGATGTCGAATTCGGCGGCGGTGAGCTTGCCAGGTTTGAGCAAAATGCCGTCAGGAATTGCAATTTTGCCGATGTCGTGCAGCGGTGCAGATTTTACAATCTGCGAAATACACGCGGGGCTTAAAAAATTTTCCCACTTAGGTGACTCGGCTAATTTGTTGGCCAAGGCATCCACATAGGCGCAGGTCCGGCGTACATGGTTGCCGGTGCATTCGTCGCGAAATTCAGCCATCGACACCATGGCGTAAATCGCAGCATCTTGGAGCTGGTGAATGTCAGACAGCTGCTGCGACACTGCCGTACTGAGGCCGGCATTGCGGTCCGCCAAAAAGTCGTGCCACGCTTTTACGTCAAGGTGGGTTTTGATACGAGCTCGTACAATCCCTGGGCTGACTGGCTTATGGATAAAGTCCACAGCACCGACAGCAAAGCCCGCTTCCTCATCCTGAATTTCGGTTCTGGCCGTCAAGAAAATAACCGGCACATGCGCTGTTTTGGGGTTGGCCTTAAGTCGGCGGCAGACTTCGTAACCGTCCATTTCGGGCATCGACACATCCAGCAAAATCAAATCAGGCGGCGCGGTGTTAACAAGCTCTAGGGCACGGACACCGCTATTGGCCACTTTGATGCGGTAAGTGTCACGTAGCAGGTGGGTAAGCACGGTTAAATTAGCCGGCGTGTCATCAACAACAAGTAAGGTGTGCTGTATGGTCATGGTGTGTTGTTTCCTGAAGATGATGGCTTTGCCTGTGCACCTTGGAGAAGCGTCAAAGCCGCATCAAAATCAAACTGGTCAAATGCGTGGTTAAGCTGGCCAACCGTAGAAACGGGCAAGATAGCAGAAAATGCAGCGAGATGGTTTTGCCAGAGGTTGCAGGCATCGCTGTCGCCCTCTGCTAAGTGCTGCAACAGTGCTGTCATCAGTGCCGCAGCTTGGGGTTCACTAGGCAGCGCAGCAGAGGGCGCGGGGGTAACCACCGTGAGGGGTAAAGCCTCTGCAATCGCCGACAACAATGCCACCAGATGGGCACCCAATGCCTGTAAAGCTGCTTCGGCCTCTGCCGCTTGAGCCGATTTGCTGCACCGCTCTAACTGCGCGGCCAGAGGCGGTAAATCCACCGCGCCGATTGTGCCTGCCAAGCCTTTGAGGGTATGCGCCTCCCGCTCTAGCTCCGGCCATGCACCCTGCGCCAGCAAGGCTGTTAGTTTATCGGCCGCAGAGGCGTAATCCTCAGTAAAACGCCGGAGCAGGGTTAAATACAAGGTGGTTTTGCCACCCACCTGATATAGACCCCGCTCGGTGTCTAGTCCGGCAATGGGTGGGAGTTCGGCAGGTGCTGGTGGATGGGGTGGGGCGACGGGCGGCAGCAAGGTCGCTGGTGCGGCAAGCGGCAACACGGTATCGGCATCTGTCGCAATAGACACCGTTTTTGCGTACGGCTGCAAAGCCAAATAAAGCTGCTCAGGGTCAATCGGCTTGGTGATATGTCCATTCATGCCAATCGCCAAACAGTAATCATGCGCCTCGGTCATGGCATGGGCGGTCATGGCCAAAATAGGTAGCTTTAGGTAACGTGCATCTGCACGAATCCGACGGGTGGCCTCATGCCCATCCATCACCGGCATTTGCAAATCCATCAACACCACAGCGTAGTAGTGGGCAGGGTGGGTGGCGAGCATTTCAAGCCCGATGGCGCCATGGTCGGCGACATCCACCTGAATTCCTACATCTTCTAGTAGCTCACGCGCCAGCTGCTGGTTAATCGGATTGTCTTCCACCAACAAAATCCGCATCCCCACCAAAGACGGCAGCGCAAGGAGATGGGCTTCGGTTTCATCCGCTTCGAGAGTCTGGTTGGTTAGTACAGCAAGCAACTGTCGCAACGCATCCGGCAGCACGGGCTTAGGCAAAAAGTGCTGTACGCCGAGCTGCGTCGCCAAGGTATGCATATTGTCCGAATCGTAGGCCGAGACCACCACCGCCAGCGGACGCTGGGTTTCTGGCCAAGAATTCAGCTCTCGAATCAACTCCCCGCCATCCATGATGGGCATGGCCCAATCCAGCAGCAGAAGGTCGTACGGCGTTTGGGCGTGGAAAGCGGCCTCAATCAGGCCAAGGGCTTCGCGGCCACTGGCGGCAGCATGGGCACAGCCTATCGGCGGCTGCCCCACCCCCAAGGTGGTGAGCAGGTCGAGCATGACCAAGCGGGCTTCGTTTTGGTCATCCACCACCAATACCCGCAAAGCAGCGACCGCCGCCTGCGTCACAGGCACAGCTGGGGAAGGGAAGACACGCGGTAAGCGAATGGCAAATTGAAAACACGTCCCTTTTTTTTCTGCACTTTCTACCGTAATGTCGCCGCCCATCAGCTCGACAAAACGTTTGGAAATCACCAAGCCCAGCCCTGTGCCGCCATATTTACGGGTAGTGGAGTCGTCGGCCTGCGAAAATTGTTGGAATAGGCGGGATTGCTGCTCGGGGGTCATGCCAATGCCGGTATCTGTGATGCTAAAGACAAGGTCAAAACACGCTTCATTATGCGTGGTCAGCGTCACGCTGAGCTTTACGTCGCCGTGGTGGGTAAACTTGACGGCATTAGACAGCAGGTTGGTTAGCACCTGCCCTAGGCCCCAGTACTGCGCCGGCATTGCCCAGTAACACGGGGTCGGTGACGTTAAACAGCAGTTCAATTTCTTTTTCGTGGGCTTTGTCGCGCAACAAGGCCAAGGCATTACTGAGCACATCTTCAAGACGAAAGCGGGTGTGCTCCAACGCCAGCTTGCCGGCTTCTACTTTAGAAAAATCGAGGATGTCATTGATGATGCCGAGCAAGGCACGTGCGGCTTGGTGAATTTTGCTGACGTAATCTTGCTGGCGGGGGGTGAAATCGGTTTTAAGCGCCAAATACGCCATGCCGATGATGGCATTCATCGGGGTACGAATCGCGTGGCTCATATTGGCGAGAAAAAGCGACTTAGCGCGGGTCGCCGCTTCGGCCACTTGGCGAGCTACTTCAAGCTCTTTTTGCACCGCTTTGCGGTGTTCTAAATCTTCTTCGATGGCGCACGCCATGCTGTCAAAGGTTTTGCCTAGCTGCTCAATTTCTTCTACGCCGTGCGATACCCCGACACGGACGCGGTAATCCCCTTGGCTCAGCTTGCTGGCCGTACACGAAAGACGGTCAATCGGGGCAAGAACTTGTCGCCGCACAATTAAAAACGCCACCCAAATCAGGCTAATGGCCGCCGCCATACAAAAGAGTGAAACTACAATCAGTTGTTCGAGCTTGTCGCTGGCCGCCCCAACGGCTGCCAGCGTGCGTTCGCGGGTATTGGCAGCCAACATGCTTACCGCCCCTGATAAATCAGCCTTAAGTCGGTTGTAGTCTGCACCGTGCACCAGTTGACTGGCAAAGTCGAGACGAGGTGCACCGTCAGAAATAAACTCACCTTTTATGGGGTCGTAGAGCCCTTGGGTGGCAGCAAAAGCCACTTGCTCGATACGATTCAGTGCCTCTGTCGCGATCACTACGGTACGAAATGCGGTGAATTCAGATGGAGAAAACCCGAGCGCACGCATACGATTTTCGAGCGATTGGCGAACCCCATCAGTGGGCAGGATATGGATGGTGCGACCCGCAATCACATCATCCCAATAATGAATGGGGTCAAAGCGGCTGGGCGGTGCTTTTTCGCCACGGCGAATCGCCAAAATATCGTAATACAAAAAGAGGTAGCGGGTCTCGCCGGTGACGGTATAAGCCCGCACCAAGCGAACAAGCTGTTCGGTTTCTTGCCGCACCGTATCGGTCAGTTCTACGGTGGATTGGTGGTAGGCTTCGGCTTTGACCACCTCAAGATGTGCCTGCCGAATCATTAGCAGAAACATGGCGCACATGGCCAACACCGAAAGTACGGCGATCAAAAACCACATTGAGACTTTTTTCAGCTTCATCGACCCATCCTGTAGGTAAGAACTGCTCGCTTGACATCCTCCCCTCCCTCTCGGCCTGCTACGCAGACCCTCGCCAGTCAAGCTGAAAAGGAGGGGGGGCTACGGCGTTCAGTCCAATCTGGGCTGACGCGCTTCGGCGGGTTCTTACACAATTCGGCGTAACTGAGCTTATTTTCGCCTTGTTCGTACCGTACCCTGCTGTAACGCCAATGCCTTGTTAAACACTAAGCGGCATGACCCTGCGAAGCAGGCACATGTGTCGCGTTTGCTCTCCATTGGGCTGTAGCTCGAATTTAAAGGTTTGAAGACGTTTCATGCGTCACACTCTACGTTTGGCTTGGGGTGATAGGCAACGACATTCCAGACAGATGGTACGGCACGCCAAGGACGCGGCTACGCCGTTCGTTCTGTCAAAAAAAACCCCGCACAGAAACATGCGGGGTTTTTGGACGATTTTCCCCCAACTGAGTCAGTGGGGAAAAATAGCGTATTACATGCGTTCAATCATGGCATCACCAAACGCGGAGCAGCTCACTTCTTTTGCACCTTCCATCAGACGGGCAAAGTCATAGGTCACCACTTTGTCGCCAATTGCGGCTTCCATTGACTGAATAATCAGGTCAGCGGCTTCGGTCCAGCCCAGATGACGCAACATCATTTCGGCGGACAGAATCAGCGAACCTGGGTTTACTTTGTCCAGACCAGCGTACTTAGGCGCCGTACCGTGTGTCGCTTCAAAGCAAGCGTATTGGTCGGAGATGTTGGCACCTGGAGCAATACCAATCCCGCCCACTTGGGCAGCCAACGCGTCAGAGATGTAATCGCCGTTGAGGTTACAGCAGGCAATCACGTCGTATTCAGCGGGACGCAACAAGATTTGTTGCAAGAAGGCATCGGCAATCGCGTCTTTTACGATGATTTCGCGACCGGTTTTAGGGTTCTTGAACGAGCACCATGGGCCGCCACCAATCAGCTCTGCGCCGAATTCGTTTTTAGCCAGTTCGTAAGCCCAGTCACGGAAGCCACCTTCGGTGAACTTCATGATGTTGCCCTTGTGGACAATGGTCAGGGAAGAACGGTCGTTGTCGATGGCGTATTGAATTGCGGCGCGAACCAGACGCTGTGTGCCTTGGCGGGAAATCGGCTTGATGCCAATACCGGAAGTTTCTGGGAAGCGAATCTTCTTCACGCCCATTTCTTCTTGCAGGAACTTAATCAGCTTTTTAGCGGCATCGCTTTCTGCTTCCCACTCGATACCTGCGTAGATGTCCTCGGTGTTTTCACGGAAGATAACCATGTTGGTCAGCTCAGGGTTCTTGAGCGGGGAAGGCACGCCCTTGAAGTATTGAACAGGACGCACGCATTGGTAGAGGTCGAGCTCTTGGCGCAGCGCGACGTTCAGGGAGCGAATACCGCCGCCCACTGGGGTGGTCATCGGGCCTTTGATGGAAACAGAGTATTCCTTCAGCGCGTCGAAGGTTTCTTTTGGCAGCCACTCGTCAGGACCGTACAGACGGGTGGATTTTTCGCCCGCATACACTTCCATCCAGTGGATTTGCTTTTTGCCGCCGTAAGCTTTGGCTACGGCTGCATCAATCACTTTTTTCATCACGGGTGTGATGTCAACACCAATGCCGTCACCTTCGATAAACGGGATGATGGGATTGTCAGGGGTAGCTTGACCTGGGATGATTTTTTGGCCGCCTTGCGGCACCTTGATATGGGAAACTGCGCTCATGTCTGCTCCATCAGGGGTGGGGTCATTCCTTACTGCCAAGCCAAGGGGTGTGTCTTGGGCACAGGCAATGAGGAACTGTCAATTTTGCCTATTTTTGCTTGCGCCAGCCATATCCGCCACGCGCTTGTGGCGCATGTGGAACGGGGGAATATCCGGTGAATATGGCAACGGGAATCATTAGTGTGTGCGCTTACAAAAGCTTGGGGTAGTGGTTTTGGGTCTGGGAGGCAGAAAGTTCGGCTTGGCCGTCATTATGTGCTTATGTCTCTGTGCCTCCGCAGCTTGCTATTATGCTCAAATTCGAACATGACGGCTAGGGTGACTTCAGCCGGTGTGTGGCGCACTGCAACATTAAGAACCTGTTTACGATCTGCGAGACTCGGGTGATCCTGCGTTAAAATTCGAAAAAAAAATGCGCATTGACCGCGTGTCAACTGCGCTTTTTTTCCGAATTTCGCCTTGACTGACTCTTCGTTCGCTAGATCGTAAACGGCTTCTAAGAGACCATGAAATTTTCGTTTTCGCGCCCATTGGAACATTGAGGCAAGGCAGGCGGGGTGAATCCCCCTTGGTTTCTCTACCTGCCATTCGCTACCGCACCGTCATTTTGCCATGCCCGCCTTTCTATTCCAAAACACCAAAGAACGTCCCATGCCAGACCTGATTTTATTCAACAAGCCCTTTGGGGTCATTTGCCAGTTTTCTGACCACCCCTTGCACCCTACTTTGTCGCAACATATCCACACAGCGGGGTTTTACCCTGCGGGGCGGCTAGACACCGATAGCGAGGGATTATTGCTGCTGACCAATGACGGTGGTCTACAACACGCCATCAGCCACCCCACCCGCAAGCAGCCCAAAACCTATTGGGTGCAAGTTGAGGGCATCCCCAGCGACGAAGCCTTGCGCACGCTGGCGGCAGGCGTGGACTTAGGCGATTTCACCACCCGTCCTGCACAAGTCAGACGGCTGGAGTCCCCTACCGTCTGGCCACGCACCCCGCCTATTCGGGTGCGGCAACATATCCCCGATAGCTGGCTAGAGCTCACCATTACCGAGGGCAAAAACCGCCAAGTCCGCCGGATGACCGCACGGGTAGGCCACCCTACCTTGCGGCTGGTACGGGTGGCGATTGGTGATTGGCGGCTCGAAGACCTCGCCCCAGGTGAACAACGGCAAATTTTGGTCGCCATCCCACCGGCTGTCCCGCCCAAGCCGCGCCGTGCTGGGGGCTTCCCACCGCCTAGATAGTCGGTCAACATACGGCACTTCACGGCAGGGCTTGCCCCAAGTGCCTGTTTACGCCCTGCACTGCTCGGATAAACCGAGTCTTTGCGGCACAAATGGCCAGCACGCCGCCGCCTATTTTTACGCCCACCCTCCCTTGGAGGGGGGTGCGATTTCAGACCTGAAAGGTGTTTGATGAATATGCCATCCGAACGCAATGCCATTGCATGGGACATTGCCCAGACCGTTGTAAAGGGTTTTAACAAACACTACCGCTTATTCCGCGAGTGCTCCCGCGCAGCCAAAGAGCACTTTGAGGCAGCGGAATGGCAAGCAATGCAAGAATCCATCACTAACCGGATTCAGTTTTACGATGACCGTGTAATGGAAACAGTGGAGCATCTGCAATGCCGGTTTTTTGCCGATTCGCAAGACGACGCGATATGGCAGCAAGCTAAGCTGTGTTTTATCGGCATGTTAATGAACCACAAGCAGCCAGAGCTGGCAGAAACCTTTTTTAACTCGGTTTTTTGCCGTGTGTTGGAGCGGGGGTTTTTCAATAACGACTTCGTGTTTATCCGCCCTGCCATTTCGACTGAATACATCGAATCTGACCCGCCGATTTACCGTAGCTACTACCCGGGGCAAAACGGCCTCCGCCAAACCCTGAATAAAATCATTGAAGATTTTGGCTGGCAGCGTCCTTTCACCAACCTCAACCGTGACATTTTGCATGTGATGCGGATGGCGTTGGAACACATCGGGGGCGAGTGGCCCGCGCTGGATGTGAATTACCAAATCCAAATTCTCTCTTCGGCGTTTTACCGCAATAAAACTGCCTACATTATCGGCAAAGTCGTCAACGCCACCCAGACCTTCCCGTTCGCTGTACCCGTGCGCCACGATGAACAAGGCGGTCTGTGTCTTGACACCATCTTGCTCGACCCTTGGCGGATTGGGGTGCTGTTTAGCTTTAGTCGCGCCTATTTCTTGGTGGATATGGAAGTCCCCTCGGGCTATGTGCAATTTTTGCGCGGCATGTTGCCGTGGAAGTCCAAGGCCGAGCTTTACACCATGCTGGGGCTGCAAAAGCAGGGCAAAAACACCTTCTACCGTGACTTAATGCACCACCTTCAGCACTCCAACGACGAATTTATGATTGCCCCCGGGATACGCGGACTGGTGATGCTGGTGTTTACCCTGCCTTCTTATCCCTTTGTCTTTAAGCTGATTAAGGACGTGTTTGGCAGCTCGAAAAACATGGATCGCCAAACCGTCAAATCCAAATATGTGCTGGTGAAACGGCACGACCGCGTGGGGCGGATGTCCGACACGCTGGAATACTCCCACGTTGCCTTCCCCAAGAGCCGCTTTACCAAAGAGTTGCTTGATGAGCTGTACGCGCTGGCACCTTCTCTTCTCGAAGAAGACGGTGATTCTTTGATTATCAAGCACTTGTATATTGAACGTCGCATGAAGCCGCTCAATATGTATCTGGAAGCCGCCAATCCAGAAGAAAAAGACCGCGCCGTTCGCGAATACGGCGATGCGATTCGCGAGCTGGCACAAGCCAATATTTTCCCAGGGGATATGTTGTTTAAAAACTTTGGCGTAACGCGCTATGGCCGTGTGATTTTTTACGATTACGATGAAATCGAATACATGACCGACTGTAACTTCCGCGATATTCCAGAAGCCCCGTCGCCAGAATACGAAATGATGTCGGAACCGTGGTATCCCGTAGCCAAGAACGATGTCTTCCCCGAAGAGTTCGCATCTTTCTTGCTTTACGATGCCGACGTGCGGCGGGTGTTTTTGCAATATCACCGCGATTTGCTGTCACCAAAGTTCTGGCAAGAAGCCCAAGCCCATATCCGCGAAGGCTATATGGCGAACTTCTTCCCCTACCCGCAAGAACTACGCTTTGCCCGCCGTTACAGCACGGGCGTAGAGGTTCAATAAATGTCGACAATTCCCTTTGCACGCGGCAATGCAAAGGGCGTTAAAACCACTGCACTAGCCGTAGCCTGACCATGTGTCTGAAAACCCGCCCTGCTCACCATTGGTGACCCCGCCAATGGGAGCAGGGCTTTTTTTTGGGGTGAAATCGGCGGCGTGTTATTACGGTAATCCCCGGCTTTGTTGCACAAATCAGGCATGAAGGCTGCTTGAGTACGGCACGCCGAATACCCCCTACTGATCCCGATGCCTAAACCTGAAACCCCAAAGTGTAGTGGTCTAAAAACGGACACCTCGTAAGGTTTATTATTCACCCTGAGAGGACAAGCCGATGACAACCGAACGCAAGGAATACGAAGCTGAATTTAAGTTAGAGGTTGCCCGCATGGTAGTCGATCAAGGATTGAGTATTACGCAAGTGGTGACAGATATGGGCATAGGTCGCACCGCAGTCGAACGCTGGGTTAGGCAGTACCGCGCAGAGCAGGCGGGTCATGCTGGGATTGGAAAGCCGCTTACCGCACCCGCGAGCTGAAATGATCTACAAGCGCATAATCAAGGGCAAAAGAAGGCCGTCACCCAAGCCTGCCGTGTGCTGGAAGTCACTTGTGGAGAGTCGGCGCAGTCAGGCCGCTCGGTGAAGCAAGAACCCGCCGAAGTGCGTTAGCTAGCTTTTAGCTAACCGCAGTAGGAATCCCCTTCCTTTCCCGCTTGTCGGGTGCGCTAAGAACAAAGTTCTAGCGAGAGGTGGGGGAGGATGTCAATAGCGGGATGTATTTGTTCTGAGCGGATTTACGCTAAACCGAAACGTTTGTAATTTGATATTCGTTTGATTCTTTTACGATTACTGATTTTCTGTTTTTCCTCCGATCTCCCCTCTTGCGGCTTGTCTGCTTGGGGGGATTTTTTTTTCGGGCTTGTGGCACACTATGGCTTTATTTCACAGAAGAAAGCATATAGTCATGCTATTTTCCATTGCAGCCATTAGCCTAGGGGCGGCTCTGGGTGCGGTAGGTCGCTGGCTGTTAGGGGTGAGCCTCAATGCAATGTTGCCCAGCTTTCCTCTGGGTACACTGGTAGCCAATTTATTGGGGGGGTATTTGATTGGGGTCGCCGTCGCGGTGTTTTCGCAACTGCCCCACCTTGCCCCCGAATGGCGACTGTTGGTGATTACCGGATTTTTAGGCGGGCTGACCACTTTTTCGACCTTCTCCGCCGAGGTTATCGGGCTGGTTCAGCAAGCCAAATGGGACTGGGCAGTACTCATCGTCACCACCCATGTCTTGGGCTCTTTATTACTGACCGTTGCAGGCATGGCCACCGTTTTTACCCTACGAAAGCTGGGATAACCCCCCTCTTTCGCAGCGTGATTTGGTCTGGTTGACTTGGCCTCTTGATTCCAGTATCTATTCTTACCGCAGTATTACTTAATACGCCCTTCTCCCTTTATAAAAAACGCCGACCTATATGACTCCTGAACTGCTTCTTCCCGCTGGTACGCTTGACAAAATGCGTGCTGCTTATGACTTTGGTGCCGATGCAGTCTATGCCGGTCAGCCGCGTTACAGCCTGCGGGCACGCAACAACGACTTTCAGCTTGAGCAGCTCGAAATCGGCATTCAGGAGGCGCATACGCGCGGCAAAAAATTCTACGTCGCCTCAAATATCCTGCCGCACAACGCCAAGCTCAAAACCTATCTGGCGGATATGGCACCGGTGATTGCCATGCAGCCAGACGCGCTGATTATGGCCGACCCCGGCTTGATTATGATGGTGCGCGAAAAGTGGCCACATATCCCTGTGCATCTGTCGGTACAGGCCAATACGGTCAACTATATGGGGGTGAAGTTCTGGCAAAAGCAGGGGTTAACGCGGGTAATTTTGTCGCGGGAACTCAGCCTAGATGAAGTTGAAGAAATCCGTCAGCAGTGCCCAGATATGGAAATCGAAGTGTTTGTGCATGGTGCGTTGTGCATTGCTTACTCTGGGCGGTGCTTGCTGTCAGGTTACTTTAACCACCGCGACCCCAATCAAGGCACCTGCACTAACGCCTGCCGCTGGGATTACAAGCTACAAGACACCACCCCCACCGATACCGACGATGTGCAGCCGCTGATTAAGCTCGACTTTGGCTCGGCACTCGAACAAGCCAACCAAAGCTTTGCCGCCTGTGGGGGCGCAGAACGCCACCCGCTGGCCGATAAAACGTATCTGATTGAAGAAGGCAACCGCCCTGGCGAAGCCATGCCGATTATCGAAGATGAGCACGGCACCTATATCATGAACAGCAAAGACCTGCGGGCGGTGGAGCACATCGACCGGCTGGTCAAAATGGGTGTAGATTCACTCAAAATTGAAGGCCGCACCAAGAGCCTGTATTACGTGGCTCGCACCGCCCAAGTGTATCGTCGTGCGATTGATGATGCGGCGGCAGGTCGTCCGTTTGATCTGCGCCTACTGGCCGAGCTCGAAGGGCTGGCCAATCGGGGCTACACCGATGGTTTTTACGAACGCCACCATACCCACGAATACCAAAACTATATGACCGGCCACTCCCTTGCCAAGCGCAGCATCTATGTTGGTGAAGTGCTGGGCATGAACGATGCAGGGCAGGCTATTGTTGATGTCAAAAACCGCTTTGATACCGGCGATACCGTGGAAGTCATTTTGCCCGCAGGCAACCGACTGGTCACCGTTGGCGAAATGACCCGCCCAGGACGGGGTGTCGTTACGTCGGCAGGTGGCAGCGGTGTCGTGGTTCACCTTGACCTTGGCGGTGATGCACGGGGGGCTTTGCTGGCCAAAGTACTGCCTACTGCGCCCTAAGCTGCTTGATGCACACTTTGAATCACATTCCTGCTCAGGCCACCCCCGCGTGGGCAGTTTATTTCCCCCTAAAAGGGGCATTTCACAGCCGTAGCTACACCAAAAAGTGGGCTATGTGTTGATAAAATAAGCGACAACGCCCACCAAAACGTCAAAGACTTATTCTGCGTCATTTACTCTGGGAAATTTTATTTCCGGCCTCGTCGTGCTATAGCCACAGCTGTGGTGCTAGATTTGAGTGCGAAGCCCAGCTCATAGGGCACGCCCACCCCTTAGAACCTGTTTACGAACTACGATACTCGGGTGATTCTGCGTTGAAATATGCAAAAAAATGCGCATTGACCTCGTGTCAACTGCGCTTTTTCAGCCCATTTCACCTTGGCTGACCCTTCGTCGCTAGCTTATGAACAGGTTCTTATAAAACTATCTTTGTCCTTGATGGCAAAGCGGAGAGATAACGTGAATTGGTTCTGGCAAACCTATACGCTGATTGAGAAAACTTTTTGGAACTCCCTCACCAAAAAGCTGTGTAGTTTTTTCTTTATCAGCCTGTTTCAACTGGGCTTTGTATTCTTGATTTGGCTGGCCTTTGCTGAAGTCCGTCAAGACATTCTCAGTACGGTGAATGTCCCTGTGAGCCTTAATGCCCACATTGAGCAGGTCATGACCTACACCATGCGCGCGGTGATTGGCCTATGGTTTTTTTCCCTGCTGTTTATTGGTTTTATGGTGTGGTATGTGCGTTTTTTAATTGTTCGACCCATTCGCGCCATCATCAATATTTTTAACGAAATCGGGCAGGGCGAGGGCGACTTGTCTCGCGATATTCCCGCCATTACCCACGATGAAATCCGCGACCTCTCCGAATCCTACAATCGCTTTTTGCATAAAATGCGCGAAATCATCAGCAATGTGCGCTTGATGACCGTTCGCATTGCTATGAACTCGGCACGCTCCCATGCCAATATTAGTGAATCGTTGACCAGTGCCCAGCGGCAGGGGGTATTTGCCGAAGAGGTTAACAACACTAGTAACGAAACCACACGCGGCATCACGGCCGTCTCTGAGCAAACCCAGCAAATTTCGCTGACCACGCGTGCCAATTTGGGTGTGGCGAAAACGTCTTATACCGAGCTGATGGATGTGAGCCGCCGGATGCAGACGGTGAATGAAAAAGTTGGACACTTTAATTTGACGGTAGAAGGGTTGAATAAACGCTCCGCCAGCATTAAAGAAATCGTTGATTTAATTAAAGATATTTCAGACCAAACCAATCTTCTGGCACTGAACGCCGCCATTGAGGCCGCACGGGCGGGTGAATCAGGGCGTGGATTTGCCGTGGTGGCCGACGAGGTTCGTAAGCTTGCCGAGCGGGTCAAAGTCGCCACCAATGAAATTTCGAGCAATATTGATGGCATGTTGGATTTGGTCAGTGACACGCTCTCCGAAACCAGTCAAATCACCCAAGATACCCAAATCGCCACCGAAACCGTCAACAAAGCCAGCCAACATTTTGAAAAAATGGTGGCAGATTATGATACGACCACCAATGCCTTGGCGCAGATTGCCCAGACCATGGAGTCTTTCTCTGAAGCCAACCAACAGGTCAATAGCAATGTCTGTGAAATTAACCAATTAAGCCAGTCCGTTACTGCCAAGCTCGAAACCACATGCGCCGTTTCGGTTGAGCTCTCACGCTCTTCGGAGCAGGTGCAAGAGCTGGTGTCGCGCTTTAATGTCGGAGAGGAGGGTGAGTTTGACTTAGCTATCAGCCGAACCAAGCTTTACCGTGACAAGCTAGAAGCCATGCTGCAAGCGGAGCACGACAAGGGGGCGCACCTGTTTGACCAGCATTATCAGCCCATCCCCAATACCAATCCGCAAAAATACCTGACTTCTTATAACAAGCTGTTTGAGACTATTATGCAGAAAGAGTACGATCAGCTTATCCAGCAAATACCAGGGGGTAAGTTCACTCTATTGGTAGATGAGAAGGGCTATGCACCGACTCACAATGCCTGCTACTCCAAGTCACCCATTGGCGATCTTAAAATCGACTTGGTCAACAGCCGTGATAAACGGATTTTCAATGACCCAACGGGCTTACGCTCGGCACAAAACGTGCAGCCCTTCTTGCTACAAACCTATATCCGCGATACGGGCGAAATTTTGTCTGAAATTTCGATGCCGGTATATGTAGCAGGTCGGCATTGGGGAGCTTTGCGCGTAGGCTTTGATACCACGCGGATGC
>CALMOJ010000027.1 GCA_937871815.1 uncultured Neisseriales bacterium | reverse complement strand
GGGGCTTTTCACCAGCAGCTAGAGCAGGCCTTGTGCGATTACCTTGGGGTGCCCCATATCTCCCTGTTCGCCAATGGCACGTTGGCCTTGATGACCGCGCTGCAATCGCTGCGGATTACGGGCGAGGTGATTACCACGCCGTACTCGTTTGTGGCGACCTCTCATGCTTTACTCTGGAATGGGATTAAGCCGGTGTTTGTCGATATTGACCCCGACACGCTGAACCTAGACCCCGACAAAATCGAAGCGGCCATTACACCGCAAACCACCGCTATTTTGCCGGTGCACTGCTATGGCCACCCGTGCGATGTGGCCAAAATCGAAGCCATTGCCGATGCCTATGGGCTAAAGGTAATTTACGACGCGGCCCATGCGTTTGGGGTCAAAACTCCTTCGGGCAGCGTACTGAATGCAGGGGATTTATCGGTACTCAGCTTCCATGCAACCAAGGTGTTTAACACCTTTGAAGGGGGGGCGGTGGTCTGCCACGATGCCAAGACCAAGCAGCGCATTGATCGACTCAAAAATTTTGGCTTTGTCGATGAAACCAGTGTGGCCGCCCCTGGCATTAACGGAAAAATGAGCGAAATTAACGCCGCTTTTGGGCTATTACAGCTTCAGTATATTGACCAAGCAATGGTGCGGCGCAAAGCCATTGATACGCGTTACCGACAGGCTTTGGCCGAGATTAAAGGCTTGCGTTGCCTCACGGGTGTGGGCGAGGTCGTGGCCAACTATGCTTATTTCCCTATTTTGGTTGAGGCGGATTTTCCACTGTCGCGGGATGCGTTGTTCCAAAAATTTAGAGACCAAAATATTTACGTTCGGCGGTATTTTTACCCGTTGATTAGTGATTTTTCTATGTATCGCGGCTTGCCTTCTGCTGCGCCAGCCAATCTGCCCGTCGCGAGACGGATGGCCGAACAGGTACTTTGCCTGCCTATTTACCCTGACTTACAAGATGTCGAGCTAGAGACTGTTTTGACTGTGTTGCAAGACGTATACAGTAGCAACGCAGATTGACCTAAAGCGGGCGCAGATGCCTCAAGAAGCTGTATCAAATGCCGATAGGAACGTGACGCGTGTCAGTATCCGCATACCAGCGGTGGTGGGGCGCGGTTAATGGGGTTAGCATGAGTGCTATCACCAGTTCAGAATTTATTTTTGGGAGAAGCATCATGGGAATGTCAGTTGCAGGGATGGGGTCGGGGTTAGATATTGACGGTATGGTCACCAAGCTGATGGCCATTGAGCGGCAACCGATTACCAAGCTCGATAACCAAGAAATTAAAGCGCAATCGCAAATCTCCGAGTGGGGGAAAATTAAGAATGCGTTATCCGATTTCCAATCAACGGTGCAAGGGCTGGAAAGCTCCAGTAACTTTAATGCGATTAAAGGGACGAGTAGCGATAGCTCGGTGGCCAGCATTACGTCTGGCACGGCCTCTACGTTGGGCAGCACCTCGATTGAAGTGACGCAGCTGGCCAAAGCCTCCAAGGTGATGCTGGGCGGGCTGTATGCCTCTGAATCCACCAACGTGAATTCGGGTGGCTCGGCTTCGACTTTGAGCATCTCTTTTGGGACGACTGATTCCACCAAAATGGGTACGGCGGGGGCGTGGACCGGCACCACCGCCACTAAGACAGTTTCGATTCCTGCTAATGCCACTTTGGCACAGGCGCGTGATGCCATTAATGCCTCTGGTGCTGGTGTGACGGCACGTACCGTCAATACGGGTAGCGGTTTCCGATTGGTATTGGAATCGAAAAATACAGGGGCAAGCAACCAGCTGCGCGTGTTCCGCTCAGGTAACTTGGATGCCAATTTTGCGTATGACTCGAATCACCCCATGGCACTGACCAACGAGTTGATTCGTGCCCAAGATGCGAAGTACAAGGTAGATAGCATTCCACTGACCAGTGCCAGCAACACCATTACCACGGCACTGACCGGCTCTACGGTAACGCTGCTGAAAGAACCCGCCGCAGGCGCAACCTCAGGGCTGACCACGACGCTATCCGTCACCAAGAGCTCCTCAGGGGTGCAAGACCAACTGAATGGGTTTGTGAAGGCTTTTAACGACCTGAATAGTGTGTTGCGCTCGGCTTCGGCTTTTGGTGCATCACCAGGCCGGGGACAGGCACCAGTAGGGGGCGGGGTATTGAGTGGTGATCCAACCGTGCGGGCGATTCAAATGGATCTCCGCAGCATGATTAACCAGACAATCCCAGGTGCGCCGTCTGGTTACGCCTCGCTGTCGCAAATCGGCATGGAATTTAACAAAGACGGCACCTTGCAGCTCAATACCACCAAGGTGACAGCAGCGTTGACGGCCAATCCTGATGCAGTGCGCTCGTTGCTGACCGGTAAAGCTAACTTTACCCAAGCAACTGGCTTTACCCATATGTCGTCCAATAGCCTGACCAAGGCCGGTACTTATGGGGTTGAAATCACCAGTATGCCTAGCAAGGCCGTGTTGAATGGCGGCACGATTACTGCGGGGGGGCCTGATATTTCAGGGCTGTCGGCGGCCAATCGTGCCATGAGCCTGAATATTGATGGTCAAGTTGTCAATATTACATTGGCTCCCAATGCCTATTCGACCTATAACTTTTTTTCGCAGGGCTTGCAGGCAGACATCAATGCCCAGCTTCCGGCAGATAAACAAATTACCGTTGCCTATAATGGGGGCAGCAATCGCTTTGAATTTGCGTCCAGCAAAACCGGTGCCGGCTCCAAAGTGCAAATCATTTCTTCGGGTGCAGGTTTGTCGGTTTTTGGTCTTGCACCTGCAACCGCAACCGGTACAGGTTTGGCCGGCAAAATTGGCGGCGCAGTTGCGTTGGCCGATGATGCTTCGATGACCTTGATTGGTGCGTCAGGCAATGGCTCTGCTGGGCTAAAGATTAAAGTTGATGCGACTCAAACCGTTGGTTTGCATGGTAGCGTGTCTTTTGCCACCGGTGTTGCTTACAATCTGGATAAGCGCGTTGAGGGTCTAGTCAAGAGTAACGGTGCCGTAGATAGCCGCAAAGCCGGTATCAAGGCACAAATCAAGATGATTGATGACCGGCGCGAGGTGCTGAATACGCGCATGACCATGATTGAGTCCACCATGCGTAAGCAATTCAATGGCATGGATGCGAGTGTCGCGAAATACACGGCGCTGAATAGCTATGTTGCACAGCAAATGACCGCGCTGGCGAAGTCTTCGGGTCTCGCTTAAGTCAACTTAAATAGGGAAATTACATGTCCGTAAAACGCAACCCTTACGATGCCTATAGCAAAAGCACACTTGAGTCTGATGTTAATCAGGCTAGCCCGCATAAGCTCATCCTCATGCTGTTTGATGGCATGTTAAGTGCTATCAAGCAAGCGCATACGCACATGGAAGCTAAGCGGATTCCAGAAAAAGGCTCGGCACTGAGTAAGGCCGTCGCCATTCTGGAAGAGGGGTTGCGGGCATCGCTAAACAAAGAAATCGGCGGGCAATTGGCAGAAGACCTTGATGCACTTTATGAGTATTGCTCCAACCGCTTGATTGAGGCCAATCTCAACAATAAGCCAGAGCTGCTCAACGAAGTCGTTAAGCTATTGGAGCCCTTGCGCGATGCGTGGGAGACCATTGGTCAACCTAGCTATTCGCCAGATGCTCCCCCGCCCGAAGCCAAAGCGGCTGTCGCCGATGAATCTACCCCTGCTAAGCGGGATGCCCCATCGAGCTACGGTCATGTCTAGCGGGCTCTCGATTTGGCTAGCAGTGCTAGAGGCGGGGCGGCAGGCGCGTTCTGCCGCGCAAGCAGGAGACTGGGATGCTTTTCTTACGTTGGAAGGTGCGTACTTAGAAGCACTGACTGCCACGCAAAATAGCCCTGTCGATGTTGCTTCGCTAGAAGAGCCGCAGCGCGAGGCGTTTTCTTTGCTGGTCAAAGAGGTGTATGCCCTACACCACGAAACCACGCAGCTGGCTACCGCTCACCGCGATGCCTTGGCTAGTGAGATTCAAGCCACTACGGCAGAAAATAAGCTTGCCAAGCTTTACGAATAACTCACGCTTTGCCCTTTATGCCCCGTGACGAAGCTGCAACCTTGTGTTGTGGCATTCTAGCGGGGTTCTTTTCGCCTTTTACCGATTAGGTCTCTCTGTGTCCGCTCCTGACTTGTCTATTGTCCTTGCCTTGGCACTATCGACGGTCGCGCTCTGTGCCGTTTCCGCCTTGGCTTGGTATCTATGGCGTAGCCATCAGCGCGACCAACACGTTGCGATTGAGCAAACTTATCTTGACCTCCAGCAACGCCAGCTCACCGCGCTGCAGCGCGACGTAAAGCACCTTTCCCTGCGGCTGGAGCAATACGAAGCGCAGGCCATGCAGGGGGAGGTCAGCACTGCTGCGCCAGATAGCAAAATTCCCCAAGCTACGCCCTATAACCAAGCTATCGAGTTTGCCAAGCAAGGTGTGCTGGCGGGTGAAATTGCCCAGCAGTGCGGTATTTCTCGCAGCGAAGCCGAGCTGATTGTCTCGCTCTACCGTAGGCCACGCACATCATGATTCCCGTTACCGCTGCCCAGCCAAACCCCGCCAGATTAGTCAGCTTTCTCAAAGAAGCAGGTCGCCCTACCCTAGAGGTGAATGCCCCTAGCAAGGTCATGCCATCTTTTGCAGTGGGAGAAGAAGTCACCGCTAAGATCGTCGATACCTACGGTGCCAATCGTTTCACCGTCATGGTCAAAGACAAGCTGATGACCCTGACGCTGGATGGTCGCCATGCCCTGACCAGTGAGCCCGGTGGTACGCTGAAGCTGGTGGTGGCCTCCATAGACCCTAGGTTGACGTTCGCACTAGATGCCAAAGCACCGATGTGGATGCCCGATTCGTCGAGCAAAGTGCTGCTGAGTCCCGCCACCCGTTACCTTGCCACCCTGTTGTTTGTCGCCACACCGGTGGGCGTTGCGGTGGAAGAAACACCCGCCCTGCTGCCAGAAAGCTATACCAACGCGCCCACTTCGTTGTCGAATGCAGAGACCGCCGAGTCTACCAGTACGGGGTTTACGCCCGTAGGCACACAGGTGCAGTCGGCCAAAATGCCCCCATTACCTGCGGGTCTTGCTGCTGAACTGGCAGGCGAAAACGCTGCCGTCGCTGCTGACCCTGCCACCGAAGGCGCAGAAGCCGCCATACTTAAAACGCCCGCACAAACGTTGTCTGCAGGGACGGCAGAGCGCAGCCAAGCGACATCTAAGTCATTTTCGCCTTTTGCCACCCTGCAAACGCTGCTGACGGGTTATAAAGCGGGCGCGGCTGCACCTACGGCAGCCCCGGTTCAGGTGTTGTTTGAGCTGCCCGAGAATCTCACCGCCACGTCGATGGCGCATTTGCTTAAAAGTGCAGTCAGCAAAAGTGGGCTGTTTTACGAGGCGCATCTGGCCGAATGGACGCGTGGCGACCGTAGCGTGGCTACCTTGCGCCAAGAGCCCCAAGCTGCGATTAAGCTGCCCGAAAAACTCCTCGTCCTCACACAGGCCAATGCCGCAGACACCAACCCCAGCATTGACGAGGCGATTAAGACCGGCTCGGCCACAGGGCTGCGTGACCGTGAGCTGAGCCATCTGCGCCAAGATAGCCAAGTCAACCAGCTAAGCCAGCTGGTGCAAAAGCAGATGGATGCGATTGATAACCGTCAGTTTGTTTGGCAGGGACAGGCATGGCCTGGGCAGCCGATGGACTGGCGAATTGATGAAGAGCAGGTCAAGGAACGTAACGCCAATGGCGAGCCAGAAGAGTCCCGCTGGAGCACCAGTCTGACGCTAGAGCTGCCGACCTTAGGGGGCTTGGCAGCGAAAATCAATATTACCCCTGCGGGGGTGATGGTGCGCTTTCAGACCGATTCCCCCGAGGCTGCCGCCGCGATTGAAAGCGAACAACAGCGTCTGCGCCAAGGTTTTGGCAATGCGGGCTTATCCTTACTGATGCTGACCGTGACCCGTGGTCAGGAGACCGATACCCATGCCGCCGAAGTTCCAGCAACCCCTACTGCCTAGAGCCAAGCCCGCCGCGCCCCGCCGCGAAGCCGTTGCCCTCGCTTACGAACATGGTCGGGTCGCACCGCGCGTCGTCGCCAAAGGGCGGGGGGATTTGGCAGAAACCATTATTGCCCGTGCCAAAGATGCAGGCTTGTTTGTCCATGAGTCCCCCGAGCTGGTCGCCTTGCTGATGCAGGTCGATTTGGACAAAACCATCCCCGCCGAGCTTTATCAAGCTGTAGCGGAAATCTTGGCCTTCGTCTATTACCTTGAACGCGAAGCCAAGGGTAAAAACAATTTGGATGCGGTGCTGGCCGAGGCCAAACAAGCGGGCACACTCCCCGCCGTGACGCTGTCGCCTTCCCCTGATGCGCCGGCGGTGGTGCCGTCTCCCGCATAGGGGGCGTGCTTTCGTTTTTAGCCAAGAGCCTCGACCCGTGCGTCGATGGCTCTTTTTTGTATCCTGACCCACCCCAAACGGGGAAGGCAGACTTGAAAGGTGTTCTCATGAAGGTTGGTTACATTGGGTTGGGCATTATGGGGCGGGCGTGTGCCGCCAATTTGTTGCGTGCAGGCTTTGCCGTATCGGTCTATGCCCGCCGCCCAGCGTCCGCCGCGCCCTTGGTGGCGATGGGGGCAACGGCTTACGATAGCCCTGCCGCCTTGGCACAGGCCGTCGATGTGGTCATCACCAATGTCTCGGACACCCCCGATGTCGAAGCGGTTCTATTGGGCGAACACGGGGTGATACACGGGGCGCACGCAGGGCTGGTTGCCGTCGATATGAGCACCATCAACCCCTTGGCAGCCAAGACCATTGCCGCACGTTTGGGGGCGGCGGGCATTGCCTTCTTGGATGCCCCTGTTTCGGGTGGCGAGGTGGGTGCGGTGGCCGGCACGTTGACAATTATGGTCGGTGGCGAGGCCGATGCGCTGGCGCGTGTCCGCCCTGTGCTCGAAGCTATGGGCAAAACGATTACCCATATCGGTGCTTCTGGTGCGGGACAGGTGGCTAAAGCCTGCAATCAAATTGTGGTGGCCGTGTCGATTGCGGCGGTGGCAGAAGCCATGAAGTTTGCGCGGGCGTGCGAGGTGAATCCGGCCAAAGTCCGCGAAGCCTTGCTCGGCGGTTTTGCGGGGAGCCGGATTTTGGATGTGCATGGACAGCGGATGATTGACGATAACTACGTCCCAGGCTTTAAAGCCAAGCTGCACCAAAAAGACATGGGGATTGTGGCGGATACCGCGCAGGCTTTGGGGATTACGCTAGACAGTACCGCCCACGTCAGCCAGTTGATTGCACAGCTGGTGGCAGAAGGCGGCGGCGAGTTAGATTCATCAGCGATTGCGCGGTTGATTGCGGGGCAGCCCGCCGTGGCGGCATAGGGTTACGCGCCCAGTCGTACCATTTCTAGCTTGTGAATCGACCGACCCAAAAAGCGTTCGCCTATGGTTTGGAAGCGAAGCGGAATATCGGTGACAAAATACTGGTAGCTGGGCATGGTGCGCTGGGGATTAAGTAAGCCCAGCTCGCCGAGTCGCCGTGCCGTCGCTTCGGCGGTGGTGACGGCGGAGTCCACAATATTCATCTTGTCCCCCGCGACTTGCTGGAGTAGCGGCTTAATCAGCGGGTAGTGGGTACAGCCTAAGACGAGCGTGTCCACCTCTTCTACCAGCACCGATTTAAGGTATTCCTGCGCCGTCAGCAGGGTGACGGGATGGTCTAGCCAGCCTTCTTCAACCAGCGGCACAAACAGAGGGCAGGCCTGGGAATAGACCCGCACATCAGGGTTGAGCTGGTGCATGGCACGAGCGTAGGCATTGCTATTGATGGTGGTGGGTGTGGCAATCACGGCAATGCCTTGTGACTGGGTCGCCGCCACGGCGGCACGCGCTCCGGCATCAATTACGTCCAGCACTGGCACATCTCCCGCCACACGGCGTACCACGTCTGCCGCCACCGCGGCCATGGTGTTGCAGGCAATAATCAGGGCTTTGACATCGCGCTTTAACAAGAACTCGGCGATTTGGCGGGTGAAGTCTTCGATGGTGGCGACCGATTTCACCCCATAAGGCACACGGGCACTGTCGCCAAAATAAACGAGGTCTTCAAACGGCAGCCGGTCCATCAGGGCGCGAACCACCGTTAGCCCGCCAATGCCAGAATCAAAGACACCAATCGGGCGAGAATCCTGAGAAATCATGCTTGTGCTCACTCAAAAAAGGGGGCTCACCGCGTATAAAACGGGGGAGTCAACAGGGCGGCATCATACCATGTGGGGGGGTGCGTGCTCTGTGGCTGGGTTTTTTGGGATGGCACCGTGCGTGCGCACCGCGAGAGGCCGCGCCGACGGTTGCCGCCCCACTTGCATTGGTACTTATGTTGGGGGTGTCGGCTGTGCCAAGGGGGAGGGCTGCTGCGACCGCTGTGATGTCGGGTTGTCGCCTGACTTACGGCGCGATGGCTCAGCCCGATTACCGTACGCAGCCCATGGCAACGGTGTTGGGTTGCCACCCAAGCGACCCTACCGCCTCATTCGCGTGCCATGCGTCATTTTGCAGATGACGGGGGGTGGGCAGGATGGCAGGTTAGGGCAATCGTGCCGTGCCGCTCAGTCATGGTTTGTGTTTGTCGTGCGATAGCCTTGTCACCGCAGCACGCGCTGTCCGCGTTGTCCAAGTCTGGTAAAGTGCCGCCCTAAATACATTCGTAGCGGGATGCTACAGGGAGACCCATAGATGGCTGGCCACAAAGACGAGGCACAAGACCGCTACCGCCTAGATAAATGGCTGTGGGCGGTACGCTTTTATAAAACCCGCCGCCTTGCCCAAGAAGCCATTGCCGCAGGGCATGTGGATGTTAATGGCGATGGGGTCAAGCCATCTCGCGCCATTCGGGTGGGGGATGTGGTCACCCTGCGGCTCAACCAAGTGGAATGGGTGCTGCACGTCAAAGCCCTGTCCGACCAGCGCAGCGCCGCCCCGATTGCCCGCACTCTCTACGCAGAAGACGAAGCAGGCTGTCAACGCCGTGAGGCGCGGCAACTGCTGCTCCAAGCCGAGCGCAACAGCTTTCCCCATAGCGAAAGCCGCCCCAACCGCCAAGCGCGGGGGCAGATGAAACGCTTCAAAGACAGCCTATGACCCCCGCCGCACCCCCTGTCGCGGCGTGTCCTTCTATCCGTCAGCTCGCCCCGTTTGCGGGGTATTATTTTTTCTACTTCGCCTTTGTGGGGGTGCTGTCGCCGTATTGGGGGCTGTATCTGCAATCGCTGGATTTTTCCCCGTGGCAGATTTCGGTGCTCACGGCTTTGTCGATGGCAGCGCGGGTGGCGGCCCCTGCCAGCTGCGGTTGGTTGGCTGACCGGCGCGGAGAGCGGCGCGGGCTGATTCGGGGCTTGAGCCTGCTGGCGATGCTGGCCTTTGCGGGCACGCTGTTTACCCATGATTTCTGGCTGCTGTTTGGCGTGCTGTCCTGTGCTTTTTTCTTTTGGGCGGGGACCTTGCCGCTAGTCGAAGCCAGCACCTTAGACCTCACCGCCGCCACACCTGGACGCTATAGCCGTGTGCGGCTTTGGGGCTCAATCGGTTTTGTGGTGTTGACGCTGGCAGTAGGGGGGTGGCTGAAGGTGGCCTCTTTGGCTAGCTTGCCCGCCATTTTATGCGCCACGCTGTTGGCGGCTTTTTTGTGTGCCCTGACCTTGCCGCTTGCCCCGATACACCGCGTGTCGCCTGCCCTGCCGACCGCTTCTGCTGCGGTATCCCGCGGGGCGGTGGGGGTGATTTTTGCTGTGTCTTTTTTGATGTTGGCAGCACACGGCCCGTATTACACCTTCTATTCGATTGGGCTCCGGCAGCATGGCTACAGTGCCGATGCCATTGGCGGCATGTGGGCGGTGGGGGTGCTGTGTGAGGTGGCGGTGTTTTGGGCGATGCCGAGTCTGGCGCGGCGGGTATCGCTGCCACAATTGCTCCGGTTTAGTCTGCTGATGGCGGTGCTGCGCTTTGGCCTGATGGCGGCATTTCCGCAGGTGCTGGGGGTGATGGTGTTTGCCCAGACCCTCCATGCGTTTACCTTTGCCACGTTTCATACCGCCAGCGTGGGGCTGGTGCATCGGTATTTTCCGGCGCATCTGCAATCACGGGGACAGGGGCTGTATATCGTGTTTTCTTACGGCGCAGGGGGCACGGTGGGGAGCTTGTTGGCGGGGACAGTGTGGGCGCAGGGTGGGATGGCAGCGGTCTTTTGGCCGGCAGCGGGAGCTGCTGCCGTGGCATGGCTGCTGGCATGGTGGGGCATTGCACCGCTCGCCCGCCAGTAGCCGATTGCGTCTCCTGCTGCGGCATCAATCCGATGGGTAGTGCCAAATCTTAGACAGATTGGTGATTCTGAGGGCGTGCGAGGCGGGCAGTGATTCTTCAATTTTAAAGCTTGAGTCTGTAATTTCACGGGGGATGGGCTCGCCGTAAGGCATCCCTTGGCCATTGATGACGCTGACCACCCGTGGTGTTCCCGCATTCGAGGTACGATGGGTCACCAAGCCCGTGTCGCCGTTGCGTAGTAAGACAAATGTCCCCGGGGGATAAATACCCAGTTGCTTGACCAGCAGCGCAGCATACTGCATATCCACCGACTTGCCCCGATTCAGAAATACTTGAGACAAGGCCACATTGGGGCGCACGGGTTCGCGGTAACGGCGGGGGGTGAGCTTTGCGCCAACGATGTCGGCCAGATACAGCAGGTGCGATAGAGGGTGTATCTCTTCTTTGACCATGCGTAAGGGGTAGCCTGTGCCTTCCCAGTTTTCGTGGTGCTCTAGCACTGAGCGCAACCACAGATCATCCCCAATGTGGCAGGCCTGTAGTAGTTTGACCGAGGCCACAGGATGCTCGTCCACCATATCGCGTTGTGCATCCGATAGAGGGATGGCTTGGCGGTAAAAGTCATTTTGCGCGGTATACATCGAGATATTCATGGTCAGCGCGGCACACAGCAGGCTGGTACGCTCTGGCAGCCCTAGCCCTAGCCGTTGCACCAGCAGCGACAACAAAATCGCAACATGCAGGGAGTGTGCCGAGGCGTAATGCGGAAAAGGCCGCAGAAAAATCCACGCAACGCAGGCATCGGGGCCTTCGTTGACGGTTTCGTCAATGGTAATGGCCAGTTGCCGAACACGTTTACCAAAGTCTGCCAAAAAAGAATGGGGGCGGGCGAGTAGGGCATCCAGCGAGGTATAGGTGCGGTCTAGAATATGGAAGGGATTGAAGGCTTCGGCGACTTGCGGAGTGGTTTCATATTCTTCTCCCACGGACAAGGAGCGGACAAAGGCTCCCTGAAGCAGCAATTGGTCGCGCTGCTTCTCATTCAAAATCATATGGCCTTTGCCAAGGATCAACATGCCCCGTGCGTTGTAGATGTCCCACGGCAGGGGCATCCTCAGTAGCAGGTGTTTCTGTTCTAGAATTTCATTCATGGCAAATCTCTACCCTTACGCAGGGGGCTTGGCGGGATGGGGGGGCAGTTTAGCGGAGCCAAGGCTGCCTGTGGACTCGAAGCGTGTGCTGCGCCTTGCTAAACCGGATGGTTCCCCACCAACATGGCGGCATCGACCTCGGCGCGGTGTAAGTGTGGGGCAAATAGCGCGATAAAGGTATAGGCGAAACCACGTAAATACGCATCTTTCCGAATGCCGATTTTAGTGAGAGAGGGTTCGAATAGGTGGCTAGCATCAAGGGCGACCAATTCAACATCCCGTGCGGGCTCAAACCCCATCGAGGCGATAATGCCCACCCCTAAGCCCAGCGCGACATAGGTCTTAATCACGTCGGTATCGATGGCCGTCAGTACGAGGTTGGGCACGACCTCAGCGGCTTCAAAAGCCTGATTCATTTTGGTGCGACCGGCAAAGGCGGTGTCGTAGGTGACGATAGGATGCTGCCCTACATCCGCCAAGGTCAGTGGGTGGTTGAGTTGGGTCAGGGGGTGGCCCACCGGCACCACCACGCTGCGATTCCATGTGTGGCAAGGCAGGGCGGCCAGCTCTTTGTAGAGCAAAATCCCTTCGGTGGCGATGGCAAAATCAGCCTCTCCCGCCACGACCATTTCGCAAATCTGGGTGGGATTACCCTGTTTAAGTTGCAAGCGCACATTGGGGTAGTGCTCGCGAAACGCTTTGATGGTGTTGGGCAGGGCGTAACGGGCTTGGGTGTGAGTGGTGGCAATGGTTAAGCTGCCATCGGATTCGCCGGCAAACTCTTCGCCCACCCGTTTGAGGTTTTTGGCTTCGCGCAGAATCCGCTCGGCAATCATCAACACCTGCTTGCCTGGTTCGGACACTGCCACGACCCGTTTACCGTTGCGGATAAACACCTGAATGCCCAGCTCGTCTTCCAGTAGCCGAATTTGCTTGCTGATGCCGGGCTGCGAGGTATGGAGGGTTTCGGCGGCTTCAGAGACGTTCAGCCCCTGTTTGGCGACTTCAACTAAATAGCGTAGTTGCTGGAGTTTCATGGTGAGAGCCTGCCGCTTAATAACTTTAGGTGATTAAAGTCTAACACATTATTCTTTTGTGTCAGGGTTAGGCTTGTTACCATCCGCCTTCTTCTTTTGCTCGGCCTACCTACGGAGTACCCACCATGGCTTATGCCGAAAAACTCGCCTTGACCCGTCAACGCCTTGCGGATATTGCCTCTAGCCATCCTGATGCCGTATTGGCGCACAGCCTAGGGGCAGAGGATATGGTGTTGCTCGACCTGATTGCCGCAGCGAATTTGCCGATTACCGCTTTTAGCCTTGATACGGGGCGGCTGCCCGCCGAAACCTATACCCTGCTGGATGCGCTCAAAACACACTATCCCACCCATCCGGTGCAGGTGTTTTTTCCTGATGCGGCACAGGTTGAAGCACTGGTAGCGAACGAAGGCATGAATGGCTTCTACCGTTCTGTAGAAGCCCGCAAAGCCTGTTGTGGCGTACGTAAAATGCAGCCGCTCAAACGGGCATTGGCAGGGCGTTCGGCATGGATTACCGGTTTGCGCCGTGAGCAGTCACCGACCCGTCAAACCGTGTCTGACCAAGAATGGGATGCCGACAATGGGCTGGTTAAATATAACCCACTGATTGAGTGGTCAGAAGCCGAAGTCTGGCTTTACCTCCGTGACCACGCCGTGCCGTATAACGCCCTGCATGACCAACATTTTCCGTCGATAGGCTGCGCCCCCTGCACCCGTGCTATCTCGGTGGGGGAGGATGTCCGTGCCGGTCGGTGGTGGTGGGAAAACCCCGAATCCAAAGAGTGTGGCTTGCATGTGCAGTCGTCCACGCTCAAGCCTCCGGCGGTTGAGCCGCGCTAAAAACGTGTGCAGAGTCTCTCCGACTTTGAACAGGTTCTAACGCATCCATTTGCCTGCCGCTTCGCCGCTTTGCTTCTCTATTACACCTTACTTCAGGATTGCCCATGTACCGTTATGACGCGGTTGATTTCCGCATCGTCAAGCAGCGCGTTGCCCAATTCCGCGACCAAACCCGCCGTTATCTTGCCGGTGAATTGTCCGAGGATGCCTTTCGTCCCCTGCGGCTGATGAACGGTCTGTATGTGCAACGCCACGCCCCAATGCTGCGGGTGGCGATTCCTTATGGCATGGTCGCCGCGCCGCAATTACGCAAGTTGGCACATATCGCCCGCACCTACGACCGAGGCTATGCCCACTTCACCACCCGCCAAAACATCCAGTTCAACTGGCCAGAGCTGGCGCGTGTGCCTGATATTTTGGCCGAGCTAGCCGAAGTCGAAATGCACGCCATCCAGACCTCGGGGAACTGTGTACGGAACACCACCAGCGACCACTTTGCCGGTGTGGCGGGTGACGAGCTGATAGACCCGCGCCCTTACTGCGAAATCATCCGCCAGTGGAGCACGCTGCACCCTGAGTTTGCTTATTTGCCGCGCAAATTCAAAATTGCCGTCTCGGGCGCGGCTCAAGACCGTGCTGCCACTTTGGTTCACGATATTGGACTGCATGCGGTGAAAGATGCAGCGGGTGAAGTGGGCTTTAAAGTGATGGTGGGCGGCGGCTTGGGGCGCACGCCGATGATAGGCAGTGTGGTGCGTGACTTTTTGCCTGCCCCGCACCTGCTGACCTATTTAGATGCCATTTTGCGGGTCTATAACCGCTTTGGTCGGCGTGACAACAAATACAAAGCCCGCATCAAAATTCTGGTCAAAGCCCTCACCGTAGAAGGCTTTACCGCCAAGGTAGAAGAAGAGTGGCTGCACCTCAAAGACGGCGCGGCGACGATTCCAGCGGCTGAATTTGACCGGATGGCGACCTTTTTTACCGCCCCCGCCTACGACACCACGCTGGTTGACCCCGCCGCCCTGACCGCGCAGGCCGAAGCCGAACCGGCCTTTTCACGCTGGTTGGGGCGCAACACCCACGCCCACAAAGTGGCCGGCTACCGTGCAGTGACCTTGTCGCTCAAAGCCACCGGCGTGCCACCTGGCGATGCCACGGCTGAACAACTGGATGCTGTCGCCGATTGGGCCGAGGCGTATAGCTTTGGTGAGGTGCGTATCTCGCACGAGCAAAACAT
>CALMOJ010000026.1 GCA_937871815.1 uncultured Neisseriales bacterium | reverse complement strand
ACAACAAACCAGCCAGAAGCGGCAGCAGCATGACCCAAGCCAGCCGAACAAAGCCAGTCAGTGACTACGCCAAAGCCGCCGCCGCCAACGACCTGCCCGACCTGCCCACCAGTAGAGGGGAATAAAAGCCAAGACTGCAGCGATTGTGCTTTTTTTGGACATTTCGCCTTGGCTGACCCCTCGTTCGCGAGACTTTCAACACGTTCTAACGCAAAAAAGGGGGCAATCAGCCCTCTCTACCGCCGTCGCAACCAGAGCACACCCCACACCAGCAGCCCCGCCACCAGAACCAAGGGCAGCAGGCGAAGAAACACCCGCACCGCCACCAGCCCTGCACCCAGTAGCAGGGTCAAAAACACCACGGCCAGCCCAACGACCCAAATCACCCCAAGCTGTTTGAACATCGCGCCTTGCCTCCTATTTGAGAACCGTGCGGAGACTTATTTGCCAGTTCGACTGGCAGCAGCGGCCAGTGCCCGACGAATAGCAGGCAGGGCGGCTTGAGTGGCTTTTTCGCCCTCAAGAATGGCACGGTGCCGCTGGTCGAAATCCGCCGAGCCGAGTTGCTGGGTGTTGGGTCGAATCACCACCTCCGCCCGCGCCAACTCGGCTTCACTCAGCTTTTGCCCCATGATATTCAGGCTCTGGTCGAGCACCGACAGCGTGCTATCTGGCGCAACTCCACTGAGCTTGGTCGAAATATCCACCGCAATCACCACCTCCGCCCCCATCTCACGGGCAGCTAGCACCGGCACAGGGCTGGTGATGCCGCCATCCACAAAGCGGCGTGTTCCTATTTTAACCGGCTGAAACACCCCAGGTACCGCCGCTGAAGCCCGCACCGCCTGCCCCGTATTGCCTCGGCGGAACACCACCCGCTGACCGGTGGCAAGGTCTGCCGTCACCGCCGCAAAGGGGCGCGTCAGCTTCTCAATCGGGCGATGGCCGACCTGCTGGTTAATATAGCCCTCTAGCCGTTCCCCCTTTAGCACCCCCGCGTTGGGCAACACCCAATCAGTGATCGAAGACTGGTCCAGCGTCAACGCCATTTCTTGCAGCTGAAAGCCCGAAAACCCTGCGGCGTATAAGCTCCCCACCACCGCCCCTGCACTGGTGCCCGCCACAAAATCAGGGGTCAAGCCGTGGGCTTCCAACACTTTAATCACCCCAACATGGGCAAACCCTTTGGCCGCCCCGCCGCCCAAAGCCAAGCCAATCCGCACTTTTTTCGGGGGTGCAGCAGGGGCGGTGGCAGAAGGGCTAGAAAGCGGCAGACCCGCACACGCCGCCAAGGTCAGTGCCGTTGCCAACACGGTAAAACGGTGAAAAACAGTCATCGGGGAAACTTTCTTTGTGGGCGGCAGGCACAGGCCTCGCCACCAAATGACGCTGGCGGCTGCCCCACAGGGAAACAGCCGCCAGCGTTACGATTGCTAGCGCGTAAACAGATTCTCAGTATCAAACGCGGTCAGGCAATCGCCACGGGTTGCAAGCCGCTCAAGACCAAGTTCCACGAGCCATCAATATGCCCAACCAAAAACACTTCTTGCGGGCCGGTCACGCCATCGGTGATTTGGGTGACGCCGGTATCGTTATTAATCAGCCACATGTCCGCACCGTTCCGAATATCGGCGGTAATCAAGACAAATTTGCCGGTTTGGGTCGGGTTTAAAAAGGGCGTATTAGCCGTGTTAAAGAGGGCGGCGACATCCACCGCCGTCGCAGCACGCGGCAGGGTGGCCGTCCCCGTGCCGGTCGTCCACTTGCCATTGTTTTCAATCAGCTTGGTGTCGCCATTGCTCAAAGCCACGGCGGCGGTGCTGGTGGCCAATACCACGCCAGCACCGGTGGTGGGCGTGGCGGCGGTCGTGGTGGTGCCGTTTTTATTCAACAAAAACGTGGTGTCGAGCTTATCCGCCCCATTGCCAAAGTCGGTAATGCTGACAAAACTGTTGCCGCTGATATACGCCGTGCTAGGGGCAAAAACAAAGGTATCGCTCCCCGCTCCACCGGTCAGCACATCGCGCCCCGTCGTGGCGGTGAGCTTGTCACTGCCTGCCCCACCGACCAACACATCGTTACCGGTACCCCCCACCGCCACGCTGTCAGCGGTGCCCGCGTAAAACTCATTGCCCTGCGCTGCCCGTCCGGTAAAGGTGATTTTGCCTTTGTCGGTCATACCGCGTGCATCCAGCCCATACACCCCCGAAGTCAACGCGCTGTTGAATGTGGTGACTGCGCTCGTCAGCCCCCCATTGCTGCTATACAACGCCTTAAAGTCTGCCACCCCCCCTAGGGTGAACTTGTTGTCCGCGAGGTTAAACACGAGGTCAGGCGCCATTTCACCGGACAAGCTCAGCAGGGAGCCATTCAACGCAAACGAGGGTTTGCCGCCAGTAGGGGACACGCCTGCGGCTTTCATCGCAAGGTTAATCACCGCGTCCAAGCCCGAGGGGGCGGTGGTCAGCTCAATACTGCTGGCTTCTCTTTGGGCAGCGGCAAGGTAAATCAAGGCCGGCGGAATTTTGCTTGCGGAATAGAACAAATTTGATTCGGCGGCGGCGGCAACGAGGCCACCCCGTGTCATGGTATTCGTATTCAGTGCCGTCACGTAATAGGCTAAGTCTACGGTAGCAATGGAACGCCCCTGTGTGAGCTGCTGATACAGCGTATCCACAAAATCTTGGTTACTTTTAGCACCATCGCTGCTCAACGCGTAACCCGGCATACCCAACCCGATCGTCGCCAAACTCGCCAAGCTGGCACCGGCGCGCATCGACTCCATGGCGGCGTTATACAAAATAGGGTCAGGCGCACGCCCAAACAACAGAAAAAACAGTGTAGCGACTTCATCGGCGGGACCCGCCACACGACTAGGTGAGTCGTAAATCCCCCGCAGCGTCTCACTGAGGGTGGCCACATTGGTGTCTACCCGCTGTGCCAAAACCGCCAATTGGCTGTCTGCCGGCTGGGCAAGGGTGAGGATTTTGTAGAAATTTTTAATCAGGGTTTGATTGGCACTGACAGTGGTGGTGGTGGCCATAAGCACTCCTAAACGTAATTTTTATGGTGCTCAACATAACGGAGAAGGACGTATCCCGTCAATTTTGCAACATAGACACACGCCCGCCCCCTGCAGCCTCAGAACCTGTTCAAAATCTGCGAGACTCGGGTGAGCCGGTGTTTGCTAGCATTCCCCTCCCGTGGAGGGGTGGGGTGCTTGCCTTTTGGGCTGGATTTTAGCTTTTTCTGCCTCGCCAGCTACTACCCCGTCCGGCTTTGCCGTCGCCCCCACCCGTAGAGGGGGATAAAAGCCAAGACCGCAGCGATTGCGCTTTTTCGGGGCATTTCGCCTTGGCAACCCCTGTGCCATTGAGACTTTGAACAGGCTCTCAAAAATAATACCGCGCTGTTGCCTGC
Organism: uncultured Neisseriales bacterium; assembly: GCA_937871815.1. Taxonomy (GTDB): domain Bacteria; phylum Pseudomonadota; class Gammaproteobacteria; order Burkholderiales; family Aquaspirillaceae; genus Rivihabitans. The sequence goes on along the minus strand of CALMOJ010000026.1, from coordinate 8,426 downwards.
ACCGATTGCTTCGCCGCCATCGCACCGTAGACCGTCAGCGGGACTCCCAATTGCCGTTGCCACTGTACCGCCCATTCCGTTTTGCCCATCGCGATACGGCTTTCTAGCCACACTTGGCGGCTCTGGTCGATGCCATCTTGGCGCAGCATCAGCGTCAGGTCATGCTGGGGCAGCCCACAGTCTTGCCAGCGGGCATAGACCATCGCAGCACGACGTGTCGTCAGCCCTTGCATCTGCCCCACCCATTGCCGATAAGCCCCGTAGGCGGCTGGCGTGGTTTGCAGCCCCAACCAGTCCGTGGCCGTGGGAGCCGCGCTGCTGGTCTGGTATTCCGCCGTAAGGCTCAGCTTATTGGGGAAGGTATGCGTCACCCCGCCGGCAAACTGTTGCCGCCACGCCAAAGGGGCATCGGTCAGGTGAGCCGCACGGTCTAACTGGCTGCGGTCGCGCCCACCGGCATATTCGCCGTAGAGCACTGTTGCCGACCCGAGCAAAAAACTCAGGTTAAGCCCTAACTGCGGCGACTGCCCTTCGCCCCCCGACAACGACCATTGTGGGTTGAACAGCGGGTGGGGTGCGTGGCTAAACTGCACCAGCCAACGCGAAGCAGGATTGCTGCTCCCCCAATCAGGGCTGAAGGCAGAAGCGGTGCGTGGTGCATCACCCAGCTGAGGTGCGTAAGCGGCGCTCAGTGCCCCACCCACCCAAAACCACTGCCCCCGCAGCATAACCACACCCAGCCGATTGGCGCGGAGCGTGTTGGGGTCTAGCGTGCTGAGGCTCCGTTGCACGTCGGCCTTAAAACTATCGCTGGGGTTGTAGCCGAGGGCTAAGCCTTGGCGTAGGTTGACCCGCCCAAGGTCAAATACGGACGAGGCAGAAGGCCGCCAGCTTACAAAAGCCTCGCGCAGCGCGTGCGCGGTCTGGCTGCCCTGTGCGGCAGAATCGAAGGTGAGCCGGTCACTCCACTGCAGCTGCCATGCAGGGGTGAGGGTCTGTTGCCAACGGAGGTCTAGCCCCACGCCGTGATGGCTTGCCGTCGTAGCAGGGCGCAGGGCGGCACGTTCTACCCACCCCTCCACAAACACCTGCCCCGTTTGCGAGGGGCGTGACAACAGCGGTGTAGTGTCCGCCAAGGATAAGGCCGCCCCATCGTCAGCCTCCGCATCGGCCCACGCCGCAGCCGACAAGCTAACAAGCAGCCCGCCCACCCCCAGCACACGTCCCCAAACGCCCCACTGCATTCGGTGTGCTGCACGGCTCATTCTGGCGTAAACCGAGGCAGATAATCCCGCTGCAACCAGCTTTCGGGTACATCTTTCCACGCATAGTCACTAAAGCGCATCACGGTCACCCAACTGGGGTCTAGGCCGTCAATAATGACGGTTTCCGTCGGGCGGTCTTGCCCAAGCTGGCGTTGATACTGGCGGTAATAGGCGGTTTTAAGCAGCCGCTCACTGTCGGTATAAAACTTGGCTTTGAGCGGGTGGGCGGTCTTTTGGTCTAGCCATAGCTCAATGTAGGGGTAGGTCACTTCCGGCGTTTTGGCATGAAGGGTCAGTCGGTAGGTCTGACGCGGCTGCCTGTCCCCGTCTTGAATCTTGACTTCCCCACCTAAGCTGGCGCGGTAATCCGCATCCAGATTCACCGTCACCACATCCCCATTCGCCGCTTGCCCCAACAGCCGTTGCTGCGGCGAAATGCGCACGCTGGCTTTGCTATTCGGGTCAAAAAACCACAGCTCGTTGCCATTTTTGAGCATGAGCTTGCCGGCATCCCGCGCGGGGGCGGCAAAGCGAATCAGGCTACGGAATTGCCCACTGCGGGTCTCTGCCCGTGAATAGACGGTGAGCACACTGCTATCCACCTGCTTGCCCTGCCGATATTCGGTCAGTGCCGTGGTCAGGCTAAAGGGCTTGCTTGGGTTACGAATGGCATCGCTGGCGGCCAACAAAGCTTGGGCATCCGGCGCGGCGCCCGCCACAGGGCTGAACAGCGCAGCCAGCAGCCACGCGGCAAGCAAAAACAAGGGCGGACGGCGGTCAGCCATCCGCAGGGTCAGTAGCTTAGACATGACGCAAAGCCTCCACAATATCGAGCTGTGCCGCACGGCGTGCAGGCCACCATGCCGAGACGGCAGACACCACCAGCAAACCCAGTGCCGTCCATACCAAGGTCAGCGTCTCTCCCCATACCCTGACGGTCAGCGGAACGGGTTCAGAATTACCAGGGGGTAACCACGTCAGCCCACTGTGATTGACCGCCCATGCCAAGCCTAAGGCCAAGCCCACCCCCAGCACCGCACCGGCCACGCCCAGCACCAGCCCTTCGCATACAAATAAGCGGCGAATCCCCTGACGGCGCAACCCCATTGCCCTTAAGGTGCCGATTTCAACCGTACGTTCAACCACCGCCATGCTCATGGTGTTGCTGACGGTAAACAGCACAATGCCGCCAATCAGCGCCGCAATAAACCCCAAAATCGCCGAGAACATGCCGGTAATCTGGCCATATTGCGGGTGCAGCGTGGCAAAATCCTGGGCCGCCAACGGCCTGCCTTTGAAGGTGGTGGCAAACAAAGTCTCTAGCCGTATGCGCACCAAAGGCATGTCGGCAGTATGTTTAAGCTGCAACACAATGGCCGTGACTTTTGGCGGTGAACGGCCATACACCAAGCGTTGTGCCTGCGCCAAATGCAGCGTAATCGCCATATCGTCGTACTCTTTCACCCCCAGTGTTTCGGCTTTGACCACCTGCAAGGTCGCCACATTTGGCACCCCATGGGCATTGGCGGCCAAGAGCTCAATCTGGGGCGTTGCCGCGGGGGCCAGTGGACGTGTCTCTTGGGCGGATAAGGCCAAAATATCGGCGGGTGCGGCTGTTGGCTCCCCGACGGGGGGCTCGCTCACCACAGGACAAGGCTTGACCTGCAACACTTGGCAGAGCTGCAGCACTCTGGCCACGCCCGCGCCAATGACGGCAGCGTCCTCTGGGCTTCCGGTGAGCGGGGAATGGGTCGGCGTTGCATCCTCGGGAAAGCCGTAGTCATTCCACATTCTCAGACGGTTTTGCCCTGCCACATCCACCCCTGCGCCGATCACGGTGCGCGAAACACCGGCGGCAAAATGCCCCGCAATCCCCCCTATCTGCAGCACCGGTGTCACCACCGTCAGCAAGGGCGCAAGGACGGCATCGGTTTCTAGGATACGCATCAGCTCGGGGGCCTCGTCCAAGCCATAGGCAGCGGGATTGCCTGCGCCAAACACAAAGTAGTCACGGTGTTGAATTTGCAGATGGCCGCTACTGCGGACAAAGCCGGTTTGCAGCCCAAGGTGGATATTGCGGCTGTACCCACTAAACAGCAGCACAGCACACGCCCCCACAATCATGGCCAACAAGGTGGTCAACGAACGGCGGCGGTTGCGATGGACATTACGCAGGGCTAAGGCGAGGGTATTCATGCTGCTCTCCCTTGCCCCAAGCGGTCGGGGTGAGCTTGATGGGGCGTGCACTGTTGGGTGCGTGTAACACGGCCATCACAGATAAAAACCGCGTCATCTGCGGCGGCCAGCACGTCGGGGTCATGTGAAGAGAAGACAAACGACACCTGCATCTCCTGCTGCATTTGCCGCATCAGCGCGAGGATGGACGCGCCGGTCTGGCTATCCAAATTCGCCGTCGGCTCATCGGCCATCACCAAAGCAGGGGCGGTGGCCAAAGCGCGTGCCACGGCGACACGCTGCCGCTGTCCACCAGACAACTGGCCGGGCACATTATCTGCACGGTCAGCCAAGCCCACGGCCTCAAGTAAATGGCGGACACGTCGCCGACGTACCGCCGCAGAAACCCCCGTGAGCCGGAGCGGATATTCAATATTTTCAAATGCGGACAACACGGGAATCAGATTGAAATTTTGGAAGATAAAGCCAATGTGCCGTGCCCTAAAATCCGCCAACGCATCCTCACTCAAGTGCAACACGGCGGCATTCATCACGGTGAGCTCGCCACGGTCTGGGCGGTCTAGGCAGCCGATCACATTCAGCAGGGTGGTTTTGCCACTTCCAGAGGGTCCTGACAGCACCGTAAACCGGCCAGGAGCAAGGTCTAGGGTAATGTCGCTTAAAGCGGGGACATCAATTTCACCCAGCCGGTAGTGTTTATGAACGTGTTGCAAACGGACGAAAGACATAATCGCGCAGACTCAGAAACAAGAATGCACCCAGTGTAGGTCGTGCTTGCTACCCCGCTAAGCCCTCTGCGACCAACGCCAACAGGGGTCGATGAAGGTCAAAAAATAGGGCGTGAGCGGTGGGCTACGCACCACAAACCCGCACGACACGTCGAAACCTTGAGCAAGGGCTAAGTCTGTTAAAATCCCCGCACAACCTGTGGGCAATGCCCCAGCTCTTTATCTCATTCCTTACTGAACCCCCGCCCCCACCGTGAACCAGCTCGTCCTTGACCTCACCCTTCCCCTCGCTCCTGCGTTTGATACGTTTATTGCCGAACGTAATCGCGAGGTCATTGCGGCACTCACCGATACTGTTCGGCGCGAAGGCTCGGTGCATCTATGGGGCGAGGGCGGCAGCGGCAAATCTCATCTACTTAAAGCGTGGGTAGAACATGCCCATGCCTTAGGCCGTGCGGCGATTTATCTGGATGCCCGTGCCGAACGGCTGCCAGACTTTGTCCGTGAAGCCAGCGCCGTGGCGGTTGACCATGTCGATGACCTTGACCCTGACGACCAAATCACCCTGTTTTCGGTGTTTAACGCCCTGCAAGAATCCGGTGGACGGCTGCTGACCGCCGGACGCTTACCCCCCGCCCAATTGGCTTTGCGTCCCGACTTGGCGACGCGCTTGGCTTCTGGCTTGGTGCTGGAGGTCAAACCGCTGTCGGACGAAGACAAGCTGGCGGCCTTGGTGGGTCATGCCAGCGCACGGCAGCTGGCTGTGCCGGACGAAGTGCTGCGCTATCTGCTCACCCACTGGCGGCGTGACCTTGCCAGCCTGACCGATATGCTGGACACCCTAGACCGCTATTCTTTGGCCATGCACCGCCCCATTACCGTGCCCTTGGTTAAGCACATTTTGCAGGCACGGTTGCTGGATTAACGCCGTGTTTACGGCCTCGCCAACCACGGCTCAGCCAAGGCAACAGGCGCAAAAAAGCGGCGTGGGACTTGAGTCCACACCGCCGCTTGGGGGGCACGCCGTCAGCCCCTACTGCCCCGCATACACCACAAAAATCGCAGGCCGTTTGTGCAGGTCTGGCACGCTGGTCGGCCAATCCGCCACACGGCGGCTAATCAGCGTTTTGCTGGGCAAGGTCAGGTCGCAGGCCACGGTTAACAAGGTGCGGGGCTTGAGCGTGCTCCGCAGCAAAGCCAGCATCGCCGTATTGCGATAGGGCGTTTCAATAAAAATCTGCGCCATATCGCGTTCGCGGGATTCGGTCTCAAGACGTTTAAGGCTGGCTTGGCGGTCGGCCTCGTTGACTGGCAGGTAGCCATGAAACGCAAACCGCTGGCCATTACTCCCCGAAGCCATCAACGCCAATAAAATCGACGAAGGGCCAATCAGCGGCTCAATGTCATAGCCCTGTGCATGGGCAAGGCGCACCAGCTTGGCACCAGGGTCGGCCACGGCAGGACACCCCGCTTCGGACATCAAGCCCATATCGTGCCCCGCAGCCAGCGGTGCCAGCAGCGCGGGCAGGTCGGCTTCGGCGGTATGTTCGTTCAGCTCGCACAGGGCAAGCTGCTGCAAGGGCGTGGCCAAATCCAACTGTTTGAGATGTTTACGCGCGGTTTTGGCGGCTTCCACCACAAAATGCTGCACCGTATGCAGCCGTGCGGTTTGGGCGGGGAGTGACCACGCTTCGGGGGGCAGGTCGCCCAAGGGGGTCGGAATCAAAAATAAAGTGGGCATTACAGTATCTCTACGCCTTCTTGGGCCAATAGGGTAATCAGGGCAAACAACGGCAGGCCAATCAGCGCGTTGGGGTCGATGCTGTCGATGCGGGCAATCAGTGCGCCGCCCAAGCCTTCGCTCTTGGCCGCGCCCGCACAGTGCAGCGCGTCCGGTTCTTGGGCAAGGTAGCGGCTGATTTGGGCATCGGTATAGGGGCGCAGGGTGACGGTGGTGGTATCGACCACGGTCTGCTGGCGACCGGTGGCGGCATTCAGCACACACAAGGCAGTATGAAACACCACCGACCGACCGCGCATGGCGGCCAACATGGCGTGGGCGTTTTCTACCGTGTGGGGCTTGCCAAGCTGCTGACCATCCAGCAAGGCCACTTGGTCAGAACCAATCACCAAAGCATCAGGGAAGCGGCTGACCAAGGACTGGGCTTTGAGCACGGCAAGGCGGTTGGCGGTGTCGGCGGCGGATTCGCCTGCCAGCGGGGTTTCGTCGCAAACAGGGGCAACGGCCTCAAACGGCACACCCAGCCGCGCCAAAATTTCACGGCGATAAGGCGAAGTAGAAGCAAGAATTAAACGCGGCATCACAGGGGAACGGCCTGATTTCTTTGACAGGAAAGGAGGCGGAATTATATCATGCACGGTTTATGTCAAACCCTATTTTGATCGACAGCCTCGGATTCTCGCAGGCACACAGCACCCTCTCTGGCACGCGCCTGCTTGCCGAGATGCCCCGCCTTGCTGCCGAGCTGGCAGACACAACGGGGGGCGTTGAGTGGCGATTGGTGGGCAGCTTAGATAAGTACAAGCGGCCTATCTTGCAGCTTAACGTGTCTGGCGCACTGCGTTTACAGTGCCAGCGTTGCTTGCAACCGCTGACCCTTGCGCTGAAAGCCCATAGTCGCATGGTGCAATTTACCAACGAGACAAGGCTGGAACAGGCCGTGGCTGAAGATGATTCTTTAGACGCGATTCTGACCGACCCAGAGCTAGACGTATTGGCGTTGATTGAAGACGAAATCTTGTTAAGCCTGCCTTTGGCGGCACGACATGAGGTATGCGAATCTGACCCCCTATCGGGCTTGGCCGCTACCAAACCTAACCCATTTGCTGTGCTGGCAAACTTAAAACGCCAGCCTAGTTAATTTTTGCTTTTTAGGAGTGCAACATGGCTGTTCAACAAAACAAAAAGTCCCCTTCCAAGCGTGGCATGCACCGCGCCCACGATTTCCTGACCGCACCTTCGCTGGCTATCGAGCCTTCCACTGGTGAAGTCCATCTGCGTCACCACATCAGCCCTAACGGTTTTTACCGTGGCCGTAAGGTTGCAAAGGCTAAGGGCGAATAAGCCTGCCACCAAGACGAGGTCTTGCCTTGGCTCGTTCAAGGAGGCACAGAAGCTGCGCTGATAGCGCGTCTGTGCTGCTTTAGCCGTGCGGCTTCCCCCGCACGGCTTCACTTTTCTGGCGTTCCCGTTTTCACATGACCTTCACCCTTGCTGTCGATGCAATGGGGGGCGATGTGGGTGTCCGTGCTACCGTCCCTGGTGCGCTGGATTTTCTCGACCGCCACCCCGATTCCCGCCTCATTCTTGTCGGCATCCCAGACCTGCTGGCTGCGGAGCTTAAACGACATCAACAGACCCCCAACGATAGGCTAGAACTCGTCGCAGCCAGTGAAGTGGTCGGCATGGACGAAAGCCCCCAATCTGCCCTTAAAAACAAAAAAAATTCCTCGATGCGCGTGGCGATTAACCTCGTCAAAGAAGGTCGGGCGCAAGCGTGCATTTCGTCGGGCAATACCGGTGCTCTGATGGCCACGGCACGCTTTGTACTCAAAACCATCCCTGGTATTGACCGCCCCGCCATTGCCAAGCTGATGCCCACCCAAACCAACCCTAGCTGCGTGCTGGATTTGGGGGCGAACGTCGATGCCACCCCCGCCCAATTGCTGCAATTTGGCCTGATGGGTGCGACCCTCATGCAAGGACTCACCGGCAAAGCGAACCCTTCGGTGGGCTTGCTTAACGTCGGCTCCGAAGACATCAAAGGCAACGCCAACGTCAAAGAAGCCAGCGAGTTGTTTAAACGCTCGGGGCTGAATTTTTACGGCAACGTCGAAGGCACCGATATTTATTACGGCACGACGGATGTGGTGGTGTGCGATGGTTTTACCGGCAATATCGCCCTCAAAACCTCTGAAGGGCTGGCCAATATGGTCGCCGCTTTTCTAAAAGAAGAATTTACCCGCACATGGTGGACACGCCTCTGTGCCCTGTTTGCCCTGCCGGTCTTGGCACGGTTTCGGCGGCGCGTCGATTCACGCCGCTACAATGGCGCAAGTTTGCTGGGCCTACGGGGCATTGTGGTGAAAAGCCACGGCGGCAGCGATAGCCTTGGCTTCCGCTGTGCACTGGAACAAGCCCGCGAAGAAGTCCGCGCCAACGTCATTCAACACATCACCGAACAGGTGGCGCAACAGCTTACGCCGCCCCCACCTG
>CALMOJ010000025.1 GCA_937871815.1 uncultured Neisseriales bacterium | reverse complement strand
CCTGCGCGGCTGGCCCACCAAAACAGCCCGCCAATCACAAATGCCAGAAAAATAGAAAACGGGATGAGTAAGTAAAGGCTTTCCATGTGCACGCATCCAAAGAAATAAGCCCGAACGATACTGGATTCTGGGCGGGGGGGGAATGTGCTTGGCGGGGGGGGGGGGTTTAGTCTTCTTGGTATAAATGCTTTCCCTGCCTATACCAAACCCATTTGGCTCTCCCTACCGTGCGGCGTGTTTTTTGCACTATGCTCAATTCTTGACTGTCTATACCACACCGCGCTACATGCCAAAGGACTAAAGCCATGAACCACTGGTTTACGGGGATTTTTTCGATTGAGGGCACGGTGTTTGCCAGCTTGCCCGCTTTTATCACCAGTTTGGGCATTGGCCTGCTGTTGGGCATTGAGCGGGAACGCAAAAAAAACATTCGGGCAGGGATACGCACTTTTGCCCTGACCAGCTTGCTCGGCACACTCAGCGGCTTGCTGGCAGAAAACAATCTGCCGCTGTTTCCCATCGCCACCCTATTTACCGTTGCGGCGTTTATTTTGACCGCCTACTGGCACCCTGCCGCCCGCAAAGATGCCCCCGATGCCACCACCCAAATCGCGCTACTGGTGGCGTATTGCTTGGGCTTGTTGGTGTGGCATGGCTTGGCCGCGCTGGCGGTGGCCTTGGCGATTTTGTCTACACTGCTGCTGTATCTCAAGCCCGAGCTCTCGGGTTTAAGCCACCGCTTATCACGGCAAGATATTTTGGCCTTGCTGCAATTTGGCGTAGTGTCGGCAATTATTTTGCCCGTACTGCCCGACCGACCCCTCGGCCCGTTTGGGGCGATTAACCTGTATGAAACATGGCTGATGGTGGTGTTGATTTCCGGCGTGGGCTTGTTGGGGTATTTGGCGGTGCGGATGCTGGGCGAGCGGCTCGGAGGGCCGCTGCTAGGCTTATTGGGCGGCTTGGTGTCGTCCACCGCCACCAGCCTTGCCTTTGCTCGGGAGGCGCGGAGTGACCCCAATACCCTGCCGCTCTCTACCATGGTGATACAACTGGCCAACTTGGTGATTTTTGTGCGGATTGCTGTTTTGGCTGCGCTGTTAGCCCCAGGCATGGTCTCCCCGCTATTGATCGTATTGGGCTGTGCGCTGGTAGCCGGTATGGTGATGACGTGGCTCAGCAGTCGCAGCCTCTTTTCTGGCCACCATCGCCCCGCCGAGGGCGCAGCGGTTGACCCCAAGAATCCGGTCGAAATGGGCACGGCACTGCTGTTTGGTGGGCTGTATGCGGGGGTCACTTTTGCGGCCAGTGCGTTGACTAGCTTATTTGGGCATACCGGTTTTTTTGGCGTGGCGTTAATCTCAGGGTTGACCGACGTGGATGCCATTTCGCTGACCGCGTTTAACCAATTTACAGCAGGCAAACTCCCCGCCCTGACCGTCACCACGGCGATTGCGCTGGCTCTGCTCTCGAATACGCTATTTAAGTTTTCGATGATTGCCAGCCTAGGGGGTAAAGATTTGGTGCGCCGGTGTGCGCCGATGTTTGCGGCAACCAGTCTAGGTCTAGTTTTGGGGCTGATTGTGGTGTGGCAGCTCTAATGAGAATACCCCTAGCAAAGAGGAGGGCTTCCCTTGGCTGACCATTCCCCCTAGTATCAGGCGGATGCTGTGCCGTTGTGCTTAACAGCTTGCTTGCAACAACCAAATTACATAAAAAATGAGGAGATTATGATGAAACTAAAATTAGCTGCACTACTGGTGGGTGCTGCCTTGGGCTTGTCATCCGTTGCTCAGGCGGCAGGTGAAATTGTGATTAAGTTTAGCCATGTCGTGGCGGTGGATACGCCCAAAGGCAAAGCGGCTGAACACTTTAAAAAGCTGGCGGAAGAGCGCACCAAAGGGCGGGTTAAAGTTCAGGTTTACCCCAATAGCCAACTGTTTAAAGACAAGGAAGAGCTAGAAGCCTTGCAACTCGGCGCGGTGCAAATGCTCGCCCCGTCCTTGGCCAAATTTGGCCCGCTGGGCGCGAAAGAATTCGAGCTATTTGATTTGCCCTTTGTATTCGACAACTACGAAGAGCTGCACCGTGTGACCCAAGGCGCGGTGGGGCAGCATTTGTTATCCAAACTAGACTCGAAAGGCATTAAGGGCTTGGGCTTTTGGGATAACGGCTTTAAGAGCTTCTCGGCCAACACCCCCATCAAAACCCCTGCTGACCTCAAGGGCAAAAAGCTCCGTATTCAGTCGTCCAAAGTGCTAGAAGAAGAAGTGCGCTCGCTGGGGGCGATTCCACAGGTCATGGCGTTCTCTGAGGTGTATCAAGCCCTGCAAACCGGCGTGGTGGACGGCACAGAAAACCCCATCTCTAACTTCTACACCCAAAAAATGTACGAAGTGCAAAAACACCTGAGCCTGACCAATCATGGCTATTTGGGCTATGCGGTGATTGTGAACAAGAAGTTTTGGGACGGGTTGCCAGCGGACATCCGCGCCATGCTAGAAGAGGCGATGCGCGAGTCCACCAAATACGCCAACCACATTGCCGCCAAAGAAAATATGGATGACCTCGCCAAGGTGAAAGCCTCGGGCAAAACTACGGTCTACGAACCCACAGCGGCCGAACGCCAAGCCTTCAAAAAAGCCCTCGTGCCAGTTCACACCAAGATGACCGACCGCATTGGTGCCGATTTGCTTAAGGCGGTTTACAAAGAAACCGGTTTTAATTCCGCTAATTAAGCCTCGCTTAGAACCTATTTACGCACGCGTGAGCGAAGGGGCTGCCAAGGTGAAATAAGCCGAAAACAGCGTTGGGCTTCAATCCAACACCGCTGTTTTCGGCTTATTCAAAAGCCGGCTCACCCGAGCCTCGTAGATGCGTAAATAGGTTTTTAGCCCTCCCCCTATCGGTGTGTAGGGGGATTATTTTGCCTCGTATCCGACCCCTCCCACTTAGCAGGCACACTTATGCTTCGGTTTCTTGACCATCTTGAGGAGTGGCTGATTGCCTTCCTGATGGCAGCGGCAACGCTGATTATCTTTGTGGCGGTGCTGCACCGCTATGCGATGGGGATTGATGCACTTCAGCCCTATTTGCAACACATCCACCTGTCTTGGGCGCAAGAGCTGTGCATCTATATGTTTGTGTGGATGGCCAAGTTTGGGGCGGCCTATGGTGTCCGAACCGGCATCCACGTTGGGGTGGATGTGCTGATTAACCGCATGTCGGGGCGCACCCGCGCTAAATTTATTGTGTTTGGCTTGCTGGCTGGGGCGGCGTTCACCGCAACAGTGGGGACGTTGGGCGCAAATTTTGTCTGGGAAATGGCGCATACCGAGCAAACTTCAGCTGACCTAGAGCTGCCGATGTGGATGGTGTATTTGGCTGTTCCACTGGGTTCCTACCTGATGAGCTTCCGCTTTTTGCAAGTGACCGTGGCGTTTATCCGCACGGGTGAGCTGCCTAAGCATGACCACACCCATGTTGAAGGCATGGAAGACGTGTCCAACGATAGCAATTGGTTCGCGCTGGAAAACGACTTGCATCCGCGCCAACTCAAAAAAGACCCTGCACAAGGAAGTAAACCATGAGCACCGCGATTATTTTCATCTTGTTGCTGGTGCTGATGCTGACGGGGATGCCCATTTCCATCTCGCTGGGCTTAACCGTTTTAACCTTCTTGTTCACCATGACCGACGTACCCATTGAGTCGGTTGCCCTCAAGCTGTTTACCGGCATCGAGAAGTTCGAAATCATGGCGATTCCGTTCTTTATCCTCGCGGGGAATTTTTTAACCCACGGCGGGGTGGCGCGGCGGATGATTAACTTTGCCACCAGCATGGTCGGGCATTGGCATGGCGGTTTGGGCTTGGCGGGGGTGCTGGCTTGTGCGCTGTTTGCTGCGGTCTCGGGGTCTAGCCCCGCCACCGTGGTCGCCATTGGCTCTATTTTGCTGCCTGCCATGGTCAAGCAAGGCTTTCCGAATGGCTTTGGTGCCGGGGTGATTACCACCTCTGGGGCGTTGGGGATTTTGATTCCGCCATCCATTGTGATGGTGATGTATTCCGTCGCCACCAATACCTCGGTGGGGCAGCTGTTTATGGCGGGGGTGATTCCAGGGCTGGTGCTGGCCACGCTGCTGGGGCTGACGACGTGGTATCGCGCCCGCAAGTTCAACTACCCGCGTTTGGTTAAAGCCACTTGGGCACAGCGGCTGTCTGCCCTGCGTGAAAGCATCTGGGGCTTGTTTTTGATTGTGGTGGTGATAGGCGGGATTTACTCCGGCATCTTTACCCCAACCGAAGCGGCTGCCATGAGTGCCGCGTATGCCTTTTTTGTCGCCGTGTTTGTGTATAAAGACCTGACCCTGAAGCAAGTGCCCAAAGTGCTGCTCGACTCGGCCAGCATGTCTGCCATGCTGCTGTATATCATCACCAACGCCGTGCTGTTTTCCTTCTTGATGACCTCCGAAGGCATTCCGCAAGAAATGGCCGCATGGCTGATTGATATGGGGCTAGGGCCGGTGGGCTTTTTGCTGATGGTGAATATTTTGCTGCTGCTGGCGGGCAACGTGATGGAGCCGTCTTCCATCGTGTTGATCATGGCACCGATTCTGTTCCCCGTAGCGATGAAGCTGGGCATCGACCCCGTCCACTTCGGCATTATGATGACCGTCAACATGGAAGTCGGCATGTGCCATCCGCCGGTGGGGCTGAATCTGTATGTGGCCTCGGGTATTACCAAAATGGGCATTACCGAGCTGACCAAAGCCGTCTGGCCGTGGTTGCTGACCATGCTGGGCTTTTTGGTGGTTGTCACCTACGTGCCTGCGCTGTCACTGTGGCTGCCCAAAACCTTGGGGATGATGTAGGGCGGGGTTACGCGTCGTTTATCCTGCCTAATCCGCTTCCCCTTGTGCCACCAAGGGGCGGTGGATTTTTTGGGGCAGGCGGCAGCGGGGCTGTGCCCTGTTCTGGGTCAAAAAACTTACACGAATGGCTTGCCCCCCCTCCCCTTTTTGGGGACAATCCCCCGCCTTCTATTGGCGTTGGCGAGGTGCCACGCCGCGACCGAATTTTCTTAAATCCGTAACTCGTTTTGGCGAGATTCGGCTGGTCTTAATTCTTCAACCTTGGGGATTGGGAATAATGTCTGATCTGGCTTCTGCGCGTAAGCTGACTGCCTCCACCGCGCAACTTCCTATTTATACCTATTTTGACCCTGCGTATTACGCCCTAGAGCAAACCCATCTGTTTGCCGATGCGCCGCAATACTACGGTCACGCCTTGATGACCCCCAACGTGGGGGACTACCACACCTTGGGCTGGTTGAATCACGGCAAAATGCTCAAGCGCACCACGCAGGGCATTGAACTGCTGTCTAACGTCTGCCGCCACCGCCAAGCCCTGATGCTCAAAGGCCGTGGCAATGGGGATAACATCGTCTGCAATATCCACGGCTGGACGTATAACAACCAAGGCACGCTGATAGCCGCCCCGCACTTTGAGCACACCCCCTGCCTTAATCTCGGCCAAACGTCGCTGACCGCATGGAATGGCTTGCTGTTTGATGCCCGCCGCGACATCGCCGCTGACTTGGCCAAGCTGGGCGTGGCCAAACACCTCACGTTTGAAAACTACAGCTATCACGAAACCGTGATGACCGAATACGACTTCAACTGGAAAACCTTTATCGAAGTGTATTCCGAGGATTACCACGTTGATCCCTTCCATCCGGGGCTCGGGAATTTCGTCAATTGTGGTGACCTCAAATGGGAATGGGGCGACCAATACCACGTTCAAACCGTCGGGGTTAAAAACGGCTTAGCGCGGTCTGGGAGCAAGGTTTACGCCGATTGGCACGCCCAAGTGCTGCGCCGCTATGCCGACAAGCAACCTGAATTTGGTGCGATTTGGCTGACCTACTACCCCAATATCATGGTGGAATGGTATCCCCACGTTTTGGTGGTCAGCGTCGCGATTCCGCGCGGCCCCGAAAAAACCACCGTAATTACCGAGTTTTACTATCCCGAAGATATTGTGTGGTTTGAGCCGGAGTTTATCGCCGCCGAACAAGCCGCCTACTTCGAAACCGCCGTCGAAGACGACGACATCTGCAACCGGATGCACGAGGGACGCAAAGCCCTGTGGTTGCGCGGCGAATCCGAAGTCGGCCCCTACCAAACCCCCACCGAAGACGGGATGCAGCACTTCCACGCCTTTTACCGCCGCAAGATGGGCGAAGCCTTGCGCGGCTAATGCTCACCACCCCCCCCGCCGCCACGTCGCTGTGGCATCGCCTGCGCCAAGGTCAACTGGGCGCAGGCTGGATGATTGTTGCCTCACTGTTGTTCGCGCTGATGGGGCTGTTTGTCAAACTCGGCTCGGCGCATTTTTCGGCCATTGAGCTGGTGTTTTACCGCACTTTTGTCGGTATGTTAGGCATTGCGGGGGTGGTCTTGGTGCGGCGGCAATCGCTGGCCACGGCGCACATCGTCCCCCACCTCAAGCGCAGCTTGTTTGGTTACGCCGCCCTGTCGCTGTATTTCTACGCCATTACCGAACTCCCCCTCGCCACTGCCGTCACCCTGAACTACACCTCGCCCTTGTTTTTGGCGGGGATTTCGGTGTTTTGGCTAAAAGAAAAACTCTCGGGGCGGCTGGGGCTGTCGCTGCTACTGGGTTTTGTCGGCGTGGTGCTGCTGCTTAAACCTACCTTGGCAAAAGACGCATGGCTGGCGGGGGTGCTGGGGTTGGTGTCGGGCTTTTTGGCCAGCATTGCTTACCAGCATGTGCGTGAACTGGGGCGGCTGGGCGAACCCGAATGGCGGGTGGTGTTTTACTTTACCGTGATTGCCAATGGGCTGGGCGGCGTGTGGTTGGCAGTGGCGCAAGGCTTCCGCCCCTTGGACATGGAGAATATCCCACTGCTGATCGGCCTTGGCGCGACGGCAACCTTAGCGCAACTGGCGATGACCCGCGCCTACCAAGAAGGCCGCAAGCTGGTGGTGGCTAATCTAGCTTATCTGACCGTGGTTTTTTCCAGCGCGATTGGCGTGGTGATGTGGGGCGATATTTTACCGCCAGAGAGCTACGTGGCGATGGGTCTGATTGTAGCCAGCGGGATGATTGCCAGCCGACGCTAGGGGGCACACCCTCCTCAGTGAGGGGGTTGGCCACCACTTGACACCCTTCCCTGCTTAAAAGCAG
>CALMOJ010000024.1 GCA_937871815.1 uncultured Neisseriales bacterium | reverse complement strand
TGACCGCAGAGATCATAACAAAATGTGTGCATAGATTAGCTTCGGAAGGAGGGGAATAACGGCGGCAATGCTGTCTCCCGCGCAACAGACGGTGGCGGCAACGCCCGCCCCGTCAGCCCAAGCAAAATGCCCCGAAAAAGCAGCGTTGAGAGGGACTCAACCGGTCTATTTCAGGGCATTTCAACGGCCACATCGGTCAGGCTAAAACCCTCCCGACTACTTACCCTTACCCTTCGCCTTCTTAGCAGACACGGGGGATGCGCTTTGAGGCGGTGCCAGCGGGGTGGATGCGCTGCCGTTCAGCTCTTGCAGCAGGGTTTTGACCCGCGCCACCCGCACCCCGACATCCGGCAGTGCCGTCGTCACCCGCAGCTTGTCTTGCCCCGCCAAGGTGTAATTGCGCTTGGTCTGAATCAGCCCAATGATAATCATGGGGTCAATCGGCGGCTGCTTCACAAACTGCAACACAATCCCGTCTTCGCTGGCATCGCACTTCAGAATCCCCAGTGGGCGGCAGGCAAGGCGCAAACGGTGGCTGTCGAGCAAGGTTTTGACCGGCGGCGGCACCAAGCCAAAACGGTCGGTCAGCTCTTCAAACACGTTATCCAATCCGGCTTCGGTCTCGCAGCTGGCAAGACGTTTATACAACACCAGCCGCTCGTGAACATCGGGGCAGTAGTCGTCTGGCAAGCGCGCGGGGCTGTGCAAATTGATGTCCGTGGTCACCCCCAGCGGCATCGCCATATCCGGCGACAGCCCTTTGCGCAGCGCGGTCACGGCCTGTTTGAGCATGTCGGTATACAGCGAGAAGCCGACCTCGTGCATTTCGCCGGATTGCCCTTCGCCCAACACCTCCCCCGCCCCGCGAATCTCCAAATCGTGCATGGCCAAGGCAAAGCCACCGCCGAGGTCTTCCATGCTCTGAATCGCGTCGAGCCGTTTTTGGGCATCGCGGCTCAGCCCCTCCCCCGTCAGCAAATAGGCATAGGCCTGATGGTGCGACCGCCCCACCCGTCCCCGCAGCTGGTGCAGTTGCGCCAACCCAAACTTGTCGGCGCGGTGAATCAAAATCGTGTTGGCGTTGGGGATGTCGATACCGGTTTCAATAATGGTAGAGCACAACAGCAGGTTAAACCGCTGCTGGGTAAAGTCGCGCATCACCTGTTCCAGCTCCCGCTCTCTTAGCTGACCATGTGCCACGCCGATGCGGGCTTCGGGCAACAACTCGGCCAGTTTTTCGCGCATGTTCTCGATGGTTTCGACCTCGTTGTAGAGGTAAAACACCTGCCCACCCCGCTTGAGTTCACGCAGGGCGGCTTCCCGAATCACGCCGTTATTGCTCGGACTGACAAAGGTTTTGACCGAGAGGCGGCGGTTGGGCGCGGTGGCAATCACCGAGAAGTCGCGCAAGCCTTCCAAGCTCATGGCCAAGGTGCGGGGAATCGGCGTGGCGGTCAGGGTCAGCACGTCCACATTGGCGCGAAGCTGCTTGAGCAGCTCTTTTTGCCGCACGCCAAAGCGGTGCTCCTCGTCAATCACCACCAAGCCCAGCTGGGCAAATTCCACGTCGGGCTGGGTGAGGCGATGGGTGCCAATCACAATATCCACCGTGCCGTCTTTTAGCCCAGCCAATGCGGCCTTCAGCTCTTTGCTGCTTTTAAACCGTGACAGTTCGGCGATTTTGACCGGCCAATCGGCAAAGCGGTCGGCGAAGCTGTGTCCATGCTGCTCGGCCAAGAGGGTCGTCGGCACCAGCACCGCCACCTGCTTGCCGCCCATCACCGCGACAAAGGCGGCGCGTAAGGCCACTTCGGTTTTGCCAAAGCCGACATCGCCGCACACCAGCCTGTCCATCGGCTTGCCGCTGGTCATGTCCTCAATCACCGCCGTAATCGCTGCCGCTTGGTCGGGCGTTTCTTCAAAGCCAAAACCTTCGGCAAAGGCGGCGTAGTCGTCTTGGGACAGGCTAAAAGCATGGCCCGCACGGGCGGCACGTTGGGCGTAGAGGTTGAGCAGTTCGGCGGCGGTATCGTGGGCTTTTTCGGCGGCGCGGGCTTTGGCTTTTTCCCACTGCGGCGAGCCGAGTTTGGTCAAGGGGGCATTTTCTGACGCGCCCCCTGCCCAGCGTGAAATCAAGTGCAGCTGGCTCACCGGCACATACAGCCGTGCTTGGTCGGCGTATTCGAGCATCATCATCTCGGTTTCGCCTTCGCCCAAATCCATCGCCACCAAGCCGTGATAACGCCCAATGCCGTGGGTTTCGTGTACCACGGGGTCGCCCACTTTGACCTCGGCCAAGTCGCGCAACATGGCATCGCTCGAAGCCTGACTCCGCGACCGCCGACGGCTGCGGAAGCTGCCGGTGTGCTGATACAGCTCGGCTTCGGTCAACAGTGCCACGCCGGTGTCGGTGTCGATAAAACCAGCTTGCAGCGGCGCAGCCAACAAGGCAAAGGCGGGCGGGGCGGCAAAATAAGATGACAAGCCGTCTACCGGCGTGGGGTTCAGGTCGTGGTCACGCAAAAACTGCTGCAAAATCTCGCGCCGCCCTAGGCTTTCGGCGGCAATCGCCACCGAGCCCACATGGCTGGCCACAAAAGCCCGCAACGCGGCCAGCGGGTCGTCGGCGCGGCGTTCGACCGCCAAGGGCGGCAGTGGGGCAAAGCGCGGGTGCGCGTGTCCACCGGCGTTGATTTCGAGCCGTGCGTAGGGCTTGAGGGCAGCCATCAAGCCATCGGGGCGTAAAAAGACTTCGGCGGGGGGCAAAATCGGGCGGGCAGGGTCGCTGCGCAGCATGTCGTAGCGGCTGTTAGCTTCTCTCCAGAAGGCTTCGGCGGCGGCCAGCACGTCATGGTGCAGCACCACCAGCGGCTGGCTGCCCGCGTAGTCAAACACGGTGGCGGTCTGGTCAAAAAACAGCGGCAAGTAATACTCAATCCCCGCTGGCAAAATGCCTTGGCTGACTTCTTTGTAAAGCCGAGCGCGGGAAGGGTCGCCTTCGATGCGTTCGCGGAAGTGCTGGCGAAAGGCGGTAATGCCGGTTTCGTCGGTGGGAAATTCACGGGCAGGCAAAAGCCGCACTTCGGTGACGGGGGTCAGGGTGCGCTGGGTATCGACATCGAAGGTGCGCAGGGTGTCGATTTCGTCGTCGAATAGCTCAATACGGAAGGGCAGTGCCGCGCCCATCGGGAACAGGTCTATCAGCCCGCCCCGCACCGAAAATTCCCCAGGGCTGTAAACCTGTGTGACATGGGTATAGCCCGCCAACACCAAATCCCCGCGCAGGGTATCGCTGTTGAGCTTTTGCTTGTGCTGCAACAAAAACGTCCGCCCCGCCAAATGGCTGACCGGCGCAAGGCGGGTCATGGCGGTGGTCACCGGCACAATCATCACATCGACGGTCTGTTGGCGCATCTGCCACAGTGCCGCCAACCGCTCAGAAACCAAATCGGCGTGCGGCGAAAAATGGTCATACGGCAGGGTTTCCCAGTCAGGGAGGAACACAATGCGGGCGGTGGGCGCGAAGGCCGCCAGCTCCACCTTAAGCCGCTCGCCATCTTGGGCATTGGCCGCCAGCACCAACACCGGCTGCTTGGGCGAAATCAGTTCGGCAATGACTTGGCTATCTGCCGTGGTGGGGTGCGTACCAAGAGGAAGTTTTTGCCCTGCAGGGGGCGGCGTAAAGCGCAGCGACATGGCGAAAGCAGCCTGAGTCAAAAAGAGAAGGGAATTGTAGCCCAAGCAGCAGGGCACAAACCGCACTGCACCATGCAAATGAGTAGCGTTGCGCGCGCGGGAAACCGTAGAATAAGCTGACCGAAACAAGGGAAAATCTCAATCCCTATTCAATTTTTCGGTGGCACCCCCATTGTCTTACTGACAGGATTTTACAAAATTCGCCCCTCCCTCCTCCCGCCCTCATCCACCAGAAAGTCGCCCAAATGACACGCCAACATTGGATGATGCCGCTGGGTGGGCTGGGCTTTTTGCTCCTCTCCCGTCTCCCTGCCCTCTGGCTCAGTCCCACACTCGCCGAAGTCTTACTTTTGGCGGGCAGTGCGTGGTTGGCTGGCTTGGCGGTGTCTGTGCCACGCTCATGGGTCATGGCGACGGTGCTGGGCTTGGCATTAAGCAATGTCGCCATCGCACTGGGGCATCCCTTGGCGTGGGTTCAATCTGCTGCCGCACTGAGTATGGCGGGGCTGACCTTCTGGCTGATGCCGCGAGTCCAATCTGAACTGACGCAACCCACTTGGACCACACGGCTCGGTGTCTTGCTGTGGCTAGGACTACCGATTGGCGCGGCCACCCTTATCAGCAGCACAGGACTGTGGCTGCTGTGCCCCGTACCCGACAACTGCCCGCTGTGGGCACTGGTGTTGCAGCAAGCCACCCTAGCCGCATGGTCGATGGCGGTTTTTTTGCCGCTCTGCCTGACCCTCTCCCGCACCCCGGTCTGGGGCAGCAATGAACTGCTGCTACTGCTGATTTCCGTGTCGCTGCTGTGGTGCTATTTACTGTGGGATGCACTCGTTCAGTCAGCGTGTTTTTTCCCATGCCAATTTGGCTTGGTGTTGGTGCTGGCGTGGGTGGCAGTACGGCATGGGGTCTTGGGCAATGTCTTGGCCGGTGGCTGGATAAGCGGGCTGACCTTGGCCTCGGTGCTGGCACACAACGCTAACCACCAGCTCCACGCCCACACCCCACCAGTGACAGAAGTCACCGCGCAAACGGCTGGGGTGCTGTTTTTGGCGATTATGGCCGGCACACTGGTGGCCTCCCTGTTGTGGGTCAGCCGCCGCAGCAGCAGTGCCCAAGACCGCGCACGTCGCCAGTTCGAAGCTCTATTTGCCCATTCCCCGTCGGTGATGTTTTTGAAAGACACCGCTGGACGCTATCTGCAGGTCAGCCATAGCTATGCAGCTTTACTCGGCACCGTACCGAGCAAGGTATTGGGCACGACGGCACGCGACTGGCTACGCGATGATGCAGAAAGTGACCGTGTGGCGCGTATCGACGCGGAGATTATGGCCTCTGGCGAAACCTGCCAGTTTGAAGAAAAACTGGCTCTGCGCGATAAAACCTGCGTGATGTTCACCACCAAATTTCCGATTTTTGATGAAAAAAACCGCCTGCAAGGCCTAGGCTGCGTCGCACTGGACATCACCCATCGGGTAGAAGAAGAAGCCCTACGCCAAGAGGCCGAAGAAAAATACCGCGCCTTGGTCGAGCAGTCTTTGGTTGGCATTTATATTCAGCAAGATGCCCGACTGGCCTACGTCAACCCCAAGCTGGCGGAAATGCTGGGCTATGCCGAAGCCGAAATGGATGGCATTGAACTCAGCACGATTTTGCCGACCCCAGAAGCTGAGCGCATTCGCGAGCAGATTGCCCGCCGCCACCGTGAAAACATCCGTGATATGCAATATTCGGTGTCGGTCATTCACCATGACGGACATCTGCTCAATATCGAGGTGTATAGCCGCCTGTTTGAATACCAGGGACGACCCTCCATCATCGGTGTGGTGCTTGACGAAAGTGCCCGTGTTGCCAGCGAAGCCAAGCTACGCCTATCTGCCACCGTGTTTGAAAACACCAGCGAAGGTATTCTCATTACCGATGCTCACGCCAAAATCGTCGGCGTTAACGCGGCCTTTACCCGTATTACTGGCTATGCCGAGCACGAGGTTTTGGGGCGCGTGTCGCGGATGTTCCGTGCCACCCATACAGGGAGAAAAATCCACCTTGATATGATGAACACGCTCGACACCAAAGGGCATTGGCAAGGCGAATTCCGCGACCAGCGCAAAGGCGGGGGCTACTACCCCGTCTGGCTGTCGCTTTCTGCGGTCAAAGACAGCACGGGGCAAGGTATCAGCAACTACGTTGCTGTTTTTTCTGACATCACCATCCGCAAAGAAGCCGAGCAGCGGCTGCAGTTCTTAGCCAGCCACGATGCCCTGACCCACCTCCCTAATCGCACCCATTTTATCCAGCACCTCGAACAAGCGGTGATTCACGCCCGCCAAAACAGCACCCATCTGGCGGTGCTGTTTATTGACCTCGACCGCTTTAAGTTGATTAACGACTCGTTTGGCCACCATGTGGGCGATGACCTGCTGCGCCTCTTGGCCTCGCGGCTGACTAGAGCATTAGATGGGGAAGGCACGCTGGCACGCTTGGGCGGCGATGAATTTACCGTACTATTTGAGACCATCCCATCACGCGAATATCTAGAAGAAATCACTGCACGGCTGCTGTCTGAATTGTCGCAACCCCTACTGCTTGAAGCGCATCAGCTATTTATTACTGCGTCGATCGGGGTGGCGATTTACCCTACCGATGGCGAGGATGCCTCCACCTTGCTCCGCAATGCGGACAAAGCTATGTACCGCGCCAAAGATTCCGGCAAAAATACCGTTTCATTCTTGGCGGGCGATGTTGCCGACGAAGCCTTTGAGCGGCTGTTAATGGAAAACGGCCTGCGACTGGCTCTAGAACGCAACGAATTTGAATTAGCTTACCAGCCCCAAATCAATCCTTTCACCCACCAAGTGGAGGGGGTAGAAGCCCTGTTGCGCTGGCGTAATCCCGAACTCGGCATGGTGTCGCCTGCCCGCTTTATTCCGCTGGCAGAAGAAAACGGCATGATCCGACCCATCGGCGATTGGGTGCTGCGCGAAGCCTGCCGCCAGCTCAGGGAATGGGACGATGCGGGGATTACCGTGCCCTGTGTAGCAGTGAACCTGTCTCCCCGCCAGTTTTTGCGGCACACCTTGGTCAGTACGGTGGTCAACGCCCTCGAAAACGCGGGTATTCCGCCGCAACGCCTAGAGCTGGAAGTGACCGAGGGGATGCTGATGCACAATCCCGCCGAATCCATCGAAATTCTGGGCGCACTCAAAGACTTGGGCGTACGGATTGCCATTGATGACTTCGGCACGGGCTACTCTTCGCTGTCTTACCTCAAACGCTTCCCACTCGACTGCCTCAAAATTGACCGCTCGTTTGTCGAGGGTTTGCCAGACGACAACGACAGCGCGGCTATCGCCGAAACGATTGTGGCGATGGCGCGAAAACTAGGCTTGGTGGTGGTAGCAGAAGGCGTAGAAACCAGCGAACAAAGCCGCTTTTTGCGGGCCTGTGGCTGCAAACTGGTGCAGGGTTTTTTCTTCTCCAAACCCCTGCCGCCCGCCCAGCTCGCGGCCTTTGTCACCAACGCGGTTTCTACCGAAGGGGCGTTCCTTCTGCCTGAAGGGCACTAAGCTCAAACCAGCCTGCCGTATCGGCACAGCGCAATCCGGCATACAATCGCCCCATTCTCCGCCTTCAGCGAAAGCCTCTTTACTGTGTCCAACCGCAAAGTTCTTCACGGCTTCCATGCCATCAACGCCCGTCTTTTCCAAAACGCCAAAAGCCTGATTGAGCTTTACGTCACCGCCGACCGCCAAGATGCACGGATGCGGGCCGCACTGGTGCAAGCAGAGTTGCAGGGCGTGCGGGTGATGACTATCGACAGCGCACGGCTAGACGGCATGACCGGCCGCGCCCGCCACCAAGGCATTGCAGCACTGGTGGATATGGACAAAAACTTCGTGACGCTGGATGACGTACTCGAATCTCTGACCGAGCCGCCCTTGCTGCTGATTCTCGATGGGGTGACCGACCCACACAATCTGGGCGCGTGTTTGCGGGTTGCCGATGCCATGGGGGCGCACGCTGTTATCGCCCCCAAAGACCGCTCGGCAGGGCTGAATGCCACCGTCAGCAAAGTGGCCTCGGGTGCGGCAGAGGTCGTCCCCTATATCACCGTCACCAACCTTGCCCGCACCCTGCGCGACCTAAAAGACCAAGGCGTATGGATTGCAGGCACCGAGATGGAAGGCGAAACCGACCTGTTCCACTGCCAAGCCCAAGGTGCGCTGGCGTGGGTCATGGGCTCGGAAGGCGAAGGGATGCGCCGCCTAACCCGTGAACTGTGCGATGTACGGGTCAGCATTCCGATGTTTGGCTCGGTTCAAAGTTTGAATGTCTCGGTTGCGGCTGGCATGGTGCTGGCCGAGTCGCGCCGCCAACGGGGCTTGGCGGCAACTTAAGTTTTTTGGGGCTTTTTGAGTAAAACAAGCACGAAAACCCGCTGATTTTTCAGCAAAAAGCCTGCTGTTTGTTGCACCCCTATCGGGCAATGCGTAGAATGCCCGCTTTTCCCACCCTTGCCTTCCCGCAACGCATGGCGGAAGGCTGCAAGCCAAAAGGAGTTCACATGCGGCATTATGAAATCGTATTCATCGTCCACCCTGATCAAAGCGAACAGGTACCGGCGATGGTAGAACGTTACAAAGGCATGGTGCTCAGTCACGCAGGCGTGATTCATCGCCTCGAAGACTGGGGTCGTCGCCAACTGGCCTACCCCATCCAGAAAATCCACAAAGCACACTATGTGATGATGAACATCGAGTGCGATTGCGACACCCTGGAAGAAATCGAACACGCCTTCAAGTTTAACGATGCGGTATTGCGTCACCTGACTGTGAAGATGGACCGTGCAATCACCGAAGCTTCCCCGATGATGAAGGAAGAAAAGGCGAAAAACCTGCTCGACCCATCGGCTAACGCACCAGAAGCCGCTGCCGAACAACCAGCCGCCTAACTTGCACAATCGGGTTGTTTTAACGGGCACACTTAGCCGCACAGAAACTGGTTTGAGATATACCCCTGCGGGGGTGGCGGTGCTAGAAGGTTTTCTTCGGCATGGCTCTCGGCAAAGTGCAGGCGGATTTGAGCGGGATGTTCGGTGTGAAGTCCCTGTTGTGGCGATTGCCGCACTGGCTCTTCAGCTTACCAATACCGCCCAAGACTGCAGTGTTACCGTCACGGGGTTTCTTGCTGCAAAAAGCCTAAAAAACCCGAGGCTGGTTCTGCATATCCAACACGTTGAATTTGAATAAAAGGTAATCCAACATGGCACGTCAACTATTTAAGCGTCGCAAATTTTGCCGCTTTACTGCCGAAGGCATTAAAGAAGTCGATTACAAAGCTGTCGATTTGCTCAAAGATTTTATCGGTGAAAACGGCAAGATCATTCCTGCACGTATTACCGGCACCAAGGCTCGCTATCAGCGTCAGCTTTCCACCGCGATTAAGCGTGCTCGCTTCCTCGCGCTGATGCCGTACACCGACCAGCACTAAGATTGAGGAGCCGATAAAACATGCAAATTATTCTTCTGGAAAAAGTGGCCAATCTGGGTCAGCTCGGCGATGTAGTTAAGGTTAAAGACGGTTACGCACGTAACTTTCTGATTCCCCAACGCAAAGCTAAGCGTGCAACTGAAGCCAACCTGAAAGAGTTTGAAGTTCGCCGCGTCGAACTGGAAGCGCAACAAGCTGAAATTCTGGCTGCTGCACAAGCTCAAGGTGAAAAGCTGGACGGCATGAGTGTCTCCGTGGCACAAAAAGCAGGTGTAGATGGTCGTCTGTTTGGCTCTGTTGGCAACGCCGACATTGCTGACGCGATTACCGCCGCTGGCATTACCGTGAAAAAAGCAGAAGTTCGCCTGCCAAAGGGTCCGTTCAAGGCCGTTGGCGAGTACAGCGTAGAAGTCGCGCTGCACCACGATGTGGTGGTGAACGTTACGCTGAACGTGGTTGCACTTGCCGCGTAAGCAGTAAGCGATGCACGTCACCGCAAGGTGAACAAAAAGCCGCTGGATTCGTCCGGCGGCTTTATTTTATGGGCGCATGGTCGCGTTATCTGACCCTGCAAACTGGCTGGCCAGCCAATCGCGCAATTGAACATCCACCGCCTGCCCAAGCTGCACCACTTCCAGTAAGAAGTGGGCCAGCGTGCTGGCAAACGAGATCTCTTGGGGATAAAGAGCCAGATACAGCCGCGCAGCTTCTAGGATATGGTCAAACAAGGCCGTATGGTCGATTTTCATGGCCGCCCGCAGGTCAGCAGGGGCATAGAGCCCCAATGGGCTCGGCGAGGACAAATAGACGTGCTGAAAGGCCTCTGCCACCGTCCGGCTAAAAGCCGCACTGCCCACCCCCCCTGCCACACACCAGCCTCCTGTCCAAGGAGCCAGCGCATTCAGCAGCGCGGTTAAGGGCGGAGAAGAAAGCGCGTCGCCCCCCACGGCCAAGGCAAAGCCCAGCTCCACCCCCAACGAAGACAGCGGCCCTGCGGCTTCGACATACGCCACGCCCTGCTGGTGCAAGCCTGCTGCACGCCCTGCAAGGTGGGCAAACCACGTCGCGCTCAGGTCCAGTACCACGTCCCCTTGGCGGCAACAGGGCAGCACCGCCCCTACCGCATCCCGCCCCAGCACCCATCCGCGCACCCCAGGTAGCCCACTGGCTTGGGTAGGACTCGGCACGCGGACAATCGGCAATCCCTGCCGAAATAGCCGCTCCCCCAGCCAAACGAGGTGGGGATCTTGTCCGGCCAGCACGACAAAATTCACATCGCCCCCAGCAAGGAGGGGAGAGGGAAAGGGGTGCGTGTAAGGCGGTGGGGAGAAAACACTCGGCGATAAACGAAGGGGTCAGAAGGGAAACTGCGCATAGGGTGAGGATACACGCTGGCGAGGGGAGAGACAGCAAAATTGCACCGAAGCGGCCATAGTTAAATTCAATATCCAGCAACCTATCCAACCCAAAAAGCAAAACCCCCGCCAAGGCAGGGGTTTTGCACAACACATCCGCCCCCACTAAGAGGAGGCAAACGTGGATTACAGCATACCGCGTTCTTTCAGCAGCTTAACCATGGTCGAGCCGAGTTCAGCAGGGCTACGGGTGTAAGCAATACCTGCTTTTTCGAAAGCAGCGAACTTCTCTTCGGCTGTGCCCTTGCCGCCAGAGATAATCGCGCCGGCGTGACCCATACGCTTGCCCTTAGGGGCGGTCACACCAGCGATGTAGCCGACGATAGGCTTGGTCACGTTGGACTTCGCGTATTCAGCGGCTTCTTCTTCTGCCGTGCCACCGATTTCACCAATCATGATGATGGCTTCGGTTTCTGGATCGTTCTGGAACAGTTCCAGCGCGTCGATATGGCTGGTCCCTGGGATAGGGTCGCCGCCGATACCGATACAGGTGGATTGACCCAGACCCGCAGCGGTAGTTTGTGCCACAGCTTCGTAAGTCAGCGTGCCGGAGCGCGACACAATGCCGATTTTACCTGGGCGGTGAATGTGCCCTGGCATGATGCCGATTTTGCATTCGCCTGGGGTGATAATGCCTGGGCAGTTAG
This sequence comes from uncultured Neisseriales bacterium, assembly GCA_937871815.1. GTDB lineage: Bacteria > Pseudomonadota > Gammaproteobacteria > Burkholderiales > Aquaspirillaceae > Rivihabitans. Next base: position 1,623 of record CALMOJ010000024.1, on the reverse strand, counting down.
GCCCAATCAGACGCACACCACCGGTTTGCTCGATGTAACGCTTTGCCTTGAGCATGTCGATGGTCGGCACGCCTTCGGTAATGGTCACAATCAGGGTGATGCCAGCATCGACGGCTTCAACAATGGAATCCAGCACAAACGGTGCAGGCACATAAATCACCGTAGCATCCGCTTGGGTTTCGCGTACGGCTTCTTTCATGGTGTTGAACACCGGCAGGTTCAGGTGCTGTGTACCGCCCTTGCCTGGGGTTACGCCGCCAACGACTTGTGTGCCATAGGCCAGTGCTTGTTCGGAGTGGAAAGTGCCGTTCTTGCCAGTAAAGCCTTGAACGAGAACTTTGGTGTTTTTATTAACGAGTACGCTCATTGTGTAACCTCAAAATTAGGGGATGCGTGAATCAGGGACAATCAACCGTTAACCGCAGCGACGATTTTCTCGGCTGCGTCGTTCAGGCCTTGTGCCGAAGTCAGCTTCAGACCGGAGTCGTTCAGCAGCTTGGCACCAGCTTCGGCGTTGTTGCCTTCCAAACGCACCACCACAGGGACGGTTACGTTCACTTCTTTCACGGCTGCGATAATGGCTTCTGCAATCATGTCGCAACGTACGATGCCGCCAAAGATGTTGATCAGCACACCTTGCACAGAAGGGTCAGCCAAAATCAGCTTGAAGGCTTCGATTACGCGGTCTTTGGTTGCACCACCGCCCACGTCCAAGAAGTTAGCCGGTTGGCCGCCCTTCAGCTTGATGATGTCCATGGTGGCCATCGCCAGACCAGCACCGTTCACCATGCAACCGATGTTGCCTTCGAGGGCGACATAGTTTAGGTCGAATTCGGAAGCCTTGAGTTCGCGTTCGTTTTCTTGCGACTTGTCACGCAGTGCAGCCACAGCAGGCAAACGATACAGCGCGTTAGAGTCGATACCGACCTTGGCATCGACGCAGCACAGGCTGCCATCACCACGGATAGCCAGTGGGTTAATTTCGAACAGCGCGAAGTCGTTTTCGACGAAGGCGTTATACGCGCCGGTCATCAGCTTAACGAATTCGTTGATTTGCTTGCCTTCCAAACCCAGTTGGAACGCGACTTCGCGTGCTTGGAAAGGCTGCAAGCCCACCAACGGGTCTACAGTCACTTTCAGAATTTTTTCTGGGGTATTGTGGGCCACTTCTTCAATTTCCACGCCGCCTTCGGTGGAAGCCATGAAAGTCACACGGCGGGAAGAACGGTCAACCACTGCGCCCAGATACAGTTCGCGCTGAACGGGGTACATATCTTCACAAACCAAGACACCATTTACGGGCTGGCCGTTGGCGTCGGTTTGGTAAGTCACCAAGTTTTTGCCAATCAGGCCTTCGGCAATGGCAGTCGCTTCTTCGCGGCTCTTAACCACTTTAACGCCACCCGCTTTACCGCGCCCACCGGCGTGGACTTGGGCTTTGACCACGGCAAACTTGCCGTTGAGGGAATCAAATGCAGCGGCAGCTTCTGCGCCATTAGCGGCGAGGATGCCTTGTTGAACAGGCAAACCGTATTTGGCCAGCAGGGCTTTTGCTTGGTATTCGTGCAGGTTCATGTAGGTCTCTCTTTGTGTTTGAGGGGGGGGTGAAGCGCGAGTTAGAAC
>CALMOJ010000023.1 GCA_937871815.1 uncultured Neisseriales bacterium | reverse complement strand
GCGCGGCGGCGAAAAGGGGAATGCCTAGGCACGGCCTTACTCCAAGGTCACAATCGGCTCAAGTCCGTTACGACGAGCGGCCTCCATCAGCCGGCCATCGCGTTTGATGTCGCTGACAAAGCGTTCCACCCGTGCCAGCCACCGGTCATCACCTGGCCGAACGGCGTAGGCATAGCGCATCAAGTGGTAGGTACTAGGCGGGGCAATGCGCCGTGCCCAGTCCACGTTATCCAGCATCCGGCGGGTATAGGGGAAATTGGTCATAAACACATCGGCCCGCCCTGATTCCACTTCTTGCTCACGGGCGTGGGGCGAATCCACCACCAGCAAGGTGGCCGCCTTGAGTTTTTCACGCATCACGGGTTCGTGGTAAGTGCCTTTGGCCACCGCCACCACCACCCCCGCTTGGTCAATGTCTGCCCACGTTTTGATGCGGCGATTACTCTTGGTGGTAATCGCGTAGATGTCGCTGGTCAGATAGGGGCGCGTAAAGCGCAGTTTTTCGGCGCGGGCGGGGGTAATGCCCACGGCAAACATCGCCACATCGCAGCGGTCTTGCCCCACGTCGTCTACCAGCTTGGCAAACGAGCTCTCGACAAAGCGCACGCTCACCTTAAGGTCTTTGGCAAAGGCCTGCGCCAAGTCGGTGTCGATGCCGCTTAATTGCTGAGTTTTGGGATTGCGGTACGAAATGCCGTAGTAGTCCGGCCACATACACACCCGCACCTCTTTGCTAGTCATGATTTTATCGAGGCGACTGGTTGGCTCGGCAGCTTGGCTGGGGGCAGTAACCCCTAAACTGGCGGCAAGGGTACACAGCAAGAACAAGTGGCGATTCATATTCATTTCTCTTTCGAAGCTCGTTCGGAGGGGGCAACCGCAAACAGGCACTTACGCCGACGGCGGCTCGGCACTGTGGGGGGCGGCGGCGGGTGGCGGTGCAGTATGGATAGGCATGTTTTTTTCAGATTCGGCGGGGTGGGCATCGCGGCTAGGTGAAACCGCAGGCCGTAAGGGCACACGAAAGATAAACCGGCTGCCTTTGCCCTCACCTTCGGACTCTGCCCACAGCGTACCGCCGTGGTGCTCCACGATTTTGCGACACAGTGCTAGACCTACGCCCGTGCCTTCGTATTTTGCCCGACTCTGCAAACGCTGGAACACCTGAAACAGCCGCCCCGTTTGCCCTTCAGCAATCCCAATGCCGTTATCGGCCACGCAGACGGTCCAATGTTCATCTGCGATGCTGCCGCTGAGGGTCAGGATAGGCACCACCCCTTCAAACCGGTATTTGATGGCGTTGCCAATCAGGTTTTGCAGCAGGCGGGTCAGCTCGTCGCGGCTGGCAAACAGGGACGGCCATTCGCCTTCGATGTGAATCACCGCGTGGGCTTCGGTAATCGCAGGGCGCAAAAAGAGCAGGGCTTCTTCGAGCGCGTCTTGGCTGGCGATTTCTAGCATCGGTGAGGTCTTGCGTCCCACGCGGGAGTAGTCGAGCAGCCCCACTAGCATTTGGTCGAGCCGCTTGGCGCCATCGGTCGCAAAGTGCAAATACTCACGACTTTCTTCGGTCAGCGAGGCACTCAGGGCTTTTTCGAGTAGCTGCTGGTAACTGACGATCATCCGCAGCGGCTGGCGCATATCGTGCGAAATGGCGTAGGCAAACTGCTCTAGCTCGGCATTGGAGCGTCTAAGCTCGTCCTCTATCTGTTTGCGTTCCGTGATGTCCTCCATAATCTCTACAAAGCCCGCTGCCTGCCCGTCTGCATCAAGGTAAGGGATGGTGCGGTTGAATACATAAAAACAACTGCCGTCCTCGCGTACGCCACGGGTAACGGTTTCGTGAAGCTGGCCATCTTGCATCGACAACACCCCGGGGCAATCGGCGCAGGGGCTGTCTTGGTGGGCGTAAGACCGGTGACAAGTTTTGCCTAAAAAACAATCTTGCGGCTTGTGGAACATGCCTTCTAGGGCGTGGTTGGTCAGCAGAATATTAAAGTGTTTATCAATGACCGTAATACTCTGAGGGAGCGAATCAACCAAAGATCGGTAGCGGATTTCGCTGGTGACCAAAGCGACTTCGGCGGTGTCACGGCGGGTAATTTGGCGCAGCAAACGGGCAGCCAGCACTAGCAGGGGCAACAAGAACAGCAAAAAGGCCAATAGGGCTTCTTGGATTTGCTGGCTCAAGCGGGTTTCGAGTAGAGAGAGCTTTTCGCTGACCGTGACCAGCAGAGGGTAAGTGCTCATGACTTGCAGCGCCACCATCCGCTCTTCGCCATCAAACGGTGACCGTGCCCGCATCAACCCCAGCTTAGGCACAATACCCGCCTCTTGTGCGAGCTTGGGCAGGCTCATCCCCACATCGTTAGGGACGCGCGGCAAGCGAAACAGCATCTGGCCGCCGGTATGCCCCACCATCGCCGACGCGCTGGTGGGGCGCGGCACCACGTCAAAGCTCCGCACCAAGCCTTCGATAGACAGCATGGTCACAATCACCCCATTAAACAGCCCGTGCGCGTCTTGCAAGGGGCGGCTCATGGCGATAAACGCCTGCCCATTGTGCTGCCTAGACACCAGCGGCAGCGAAAGGTGGACTTTGTCTTGGGCGGGGGCTTGTTGGTGTGCCGTAAAATAGCTGCGGTCGGCCATGCTGGCCAGCAAGCTATTTTGCTGCACCGAGTGGGTGATGTTGCCGTGCTTATCGAGCAACAACACATCCAGTACATCCGAGTGGGCGGCAACTTCGTTGCCCAAAATCTGCGCCAGCAGCGCGGGGCTTGCCCCTTGCTGAATCAAAGGGCGCAAGCCAACCAAAAACGCATCATGATCATCCAGCCCACGGCGTAAAAAAATCATATGGGTGTTGGCGGCAGCGGTTAATTGCGCCTCAAGCTTGGCCACGTCAGTGGCATGTTGTTGCTGCACATACGCCACCAACAAGCCGGCAAAGGGCAACACGCTCACCCCAAGCAGCATCAGGGTGCTCCATTTTAGTGAGCGCAATGCACGGCTAAATTGAGAAATCACGCACCCTCTCCTTGTCTTTGATTCACGTTAACCTATGTTAAGGCAATGGTATCAGGGCTGGTGGGTATGGCGTAAAAAACCCCAAGGGGGTGGCAGGAAATGGGAGGGGTGCAGGAGGCAAACAGGTAGCATACTTGCCCTACCTGTCACTATCGTCTTAGAACCTGTTTACGATCTCGCGAACGATAGGTCAGCCAAGGCGAAATGAACCAAAAAAACGCAGTTGACATGAGTGTCAATGCGCATGTTTTTGGGGCATTTCAACGCAGGATCACCCGAGCTTCGCAGATCGTAAACAGGCTCTTACTGCACAATGCCCCCCTCCCCAATCAAAAAAAGCCCTCGGTTACCATTCAAAACCATGGGCGAGAGCTTCTCAAGCAGGTTCGCCGTTACACGGCAGGGTCTGCCTCTTTGCTGGGCTTAGGCTCGGGCGGAATCATCACTTCGGTATAGCCGCATTCCTTTTGCGGACAGACTTTTTCGGTGCCGCGCCGCTTGGTGACCTTGACCGTCATAATGGGCCACGCACACTGTGGACAAGGCTCGGCAACCGGTGGATTCCATGTTGCGTACTTGCACTTGGGGTAGGTATTGCAGCTGTAGAACAGCTTGCCGTAGCGGCTCTTGCGCTCAATCAGGCTGCCCGTCTTGCACTCTGGACACACCACGCCGGTATCGCGAGGTTTTTCCAAGGGCTCGATATGCTTGCACTTGGGGTAATTGGCGCAGCCGATAAACTTACCGTAGCGTCCGGTTTTCACCACCAACTGCCCGCCATCCTCAGGGCAGACGCGGTCTTCAATCACCACCGGCTCTTCGGGAGGGGCGTTGGGGTCGTCGTTCAGGTTGCGGGTGTAGTCGCATTCGGGATAGCCGGTGCAGCCAATAAACCGCCCGCGCTTACCAAAGCGAATATTCAGCGGCAAACTGCACTTAGGGCAGGCTTCGTCGAGGGCTTCGGTGGTGACTTCGGCACGGCTAATGCCTTCTTTTTCGACCAGCTGCTTGTGGAAACCCTTCCAGAACCCATCCAGTACCGGAATCCACTCGCGTTTACCGGTGGAGATTTCATCCAGCTGGTCTTCGAGCTTGGCGGTAAAGTTGTAGTCCACATACTGCTGAAAATGCTCGGTCAAAAACTTGTTCACGATGTCGCCAGTGTCGGTGGGCGTGAAGCGTTTTTTGTCCAGAATGACGTATTCGCGGTCTTTCAGCGTTTTGATAATCGAGGCATAGGTCGAAGGGCGGCCAATGCCAAACTCTTCGAGTGTCTTCACCAAGCTGGCTTCAGAAAAACGCGGCGGGGCTTGGGTAAAGTGCTGCTCGCCGGTCAGCTTATCCACTGGCAAAACATCACCCGCTTCCAGTACCGGCAGCTTGGCATCGCCTTCGTCGTCGCTATCGTCCACGTCCTCTTGATACACGGTAATAAAGCCAGGAAAGACCAAAATTTGTCCGCTGGCACGGAACAACGACAGCTCGCCACCCACCGCGATATCGACGCTGGTGGTATCAAATTTGGCGGGAGTCATCTGGCAGGCCAGCGTGCGCTTCCACACCATGTCGTAGAGCTTGAACTGCTCGGCGGTCAGAAAAGGCTTAACCGATTCTGGCGTGCGGTAAATCGAGGTGGGGCGGATGGCTTCGTGCGCCTCTTGGGCATTTTTAGCCTTGTTTTTAAAGGCGACGGGGGCTTTGGGCAGATAGTCGCCGGTAAAGTTTTTCTCGATGTAATGGCGAATTTCAGTCAGCGCTTCTGCGGCCAAGGCCACCGAGTCGGTACGCATATAGGTAATCAAACCCACGGTGCCACTGCCGATGTCCACGCCTTCATACAGCTGCTGTGCCGTCCGCATGGTGCGGTCGGTGGTCATGCCCAGCTTACGCACGGCCTCTTGCTGCAAGGTGGAGGTGGTAAACGGCGCGGCAGGGCTGCGGGATTTTTTCTTCTTTTCGACCGACACCACGTTGGCAGGGTGGTCGGACAGGGCAGACAAAATCGCCGCTTGGGTGGTTTCGTCTGGGATGGCGAACTGGTCGAGCTTTTCACCACGATAGTGGGTCAGGTGGGCACTGAACTTGGTGCGGCTCTTGTGGGTGGCAAGGTGGATGCTCCAATACTCTTGCGACACAAAAGCGCGAATTTCCGCCTCACGCTCACAAATCAACCGCAGTGCGGGGCTTTGCACCCGCCCTGCGGACAGCCCGCGCCGGATTTTCTTCCACAGCAGCGGCGACAGATTAAAGCCAACCAAGTAATCCAAGGCACGACGTGCTTGTTGGGCATTGACCAAGTCTTGGGCGATTGCACGCGGGTTGGCCACGGCATCCAGCACCGCTTGCTTGGTAATTTCGTGAAACACCACGCGCTGTACGGTTTTGTCTTTTAGCAGCTTTTTACTTTTGAATATTTCGTGCAAATGCCAAGAAATGGCTTCGCCTTCACGGTCGGGGTCAGTCGCCAGATAGATATGCTGCGCTTCGCGCACGGCAGCGGCAATGGCATCCACATGCTTGCTGTTTTTGGCGATGAGCTGATATTTCATCGCAAATTGCTTATCAGGGTCTACCGCACCATTTTTGGGCACAAGGTCGCGGACGTGACCATAGGAAGCGAGAATTTCAAAGTCGCTTCCGAGGTATTTTTTCAGTGTTTTCGCCTTGGATGGCGATTCCACAATCAGGAGATTAGTAGGCATAGCGAATCCAAAAACGTCCTAGTTAAGCCGCCAAGGTCAGCGGAAAGAGGGGAAGCAAGCGCAAAATAGGCTATTGCAGGGGCGTATCCCAGCCCAAAACCGTTTGCAGCTCGTCCGCTATTAAAATATCAGGGACAACGCATTGATGCCATAACACGGTCAATACCACCAGCTTGACCGCATCAGGGCTGACTTCGTCGGAGGGCAAGACCAGCAGGCGTTCAATCACACATTCCCGCTGCCCGACGGTCAACACTTGGTTGGCATCGAGAAACCACAAAAAGCCGCGTGTTTCGAGGGAAAGGTGGGCACATTCTGCGTGGTGAAAATGGCGGGGCGAGGTCGGGAGAGAGGTATCAGAGAATTGCTCGGCATCGGCATCCAGCGCCGCCAACCAATTCAGCGCGTCCTCAATCTCTTCGTCTTCAAACCCCATCGCAAACAGCCGCCGTGCAAGGGCTTCGGGCGGGGGGCAAAGGCTGTAGTCCTGATATTCCTGCACCAGAAACGCAATTACATCAAACATGGCAACACTCCGGCGCGGCGGCTTGGTGGGGGCTACGGCGACGGAATAAGCCGCTGATAACGCCCCCCTGGCAGGGATTCCACCTTGCCCACCAATTCAAGGCGCAGGAGCATGGCGGACAGGGCATGTGCCGTCAAGCCTAGCTGCTGGCAAAGCGAATCGACATCCAGCGGGTCAAAGCCCAATACCGCAAATAAAGCAGCCTCTTCTGCCGAATCTGTGGATGCGTCGAGGGGGGCAATAGCCTCGGACGGTGCGCCCTCTCCCACGGGAAGAGGCGTTGCCTCTGCCGTCACCACCGGTAGCGGCAAAACATAGCGTGGCAGGGCAGAGAGGATGTCCTCCACGGTTTCAACCAGCGTCGCCCCTTCGCGAATCAAACGGTGACAGCCGCGTGCTTGCGGGGAATGCACCGAGCCCGGCAGGGCAAACACTTCACGCCCATACTCTGCGGCCAAACGACCGGTAATCAACGAGCCGCTTTCGATATTGGCTTCGACCACCAAACACCCCTGCGCCAAACCGGCAATCAGCCGATTGCGGCGCGGAAAGTTGGCGGCTAACGGGCGCATCCCCAAAGGGAATTCGCTGATGATTAAGCCCTCTGCGGCGATTTGACGCGCGAGGGCGGCGTGCCCCGCAGGGTAAATACGGTCAATTCCCGTGCCGATGACCGCAATGGTCGCCCCCGCTCCCCGCAATGCCCCCCGATGCGCCGCGCCGTCGATACCCGCCGCCAAGCCACTGACCACGGTCAGCCCTGTCTGCGAAAGTGCCTCGGCAAAGGCTTCGGCATGGCGTTCACCTTGCTGGGTGGCGGCACGGCTGCCCACCATCGCCAACATCGGTCGCGCCAACAACGCCCGCTCGCCTTTAAGGAACAGCAAGGGGGGCGGGGTGGGCGTATGCAGCAGAGAAGGGGGGTAGTCCGCATCGGACAAGGTCAGCAGCGTGTGGCGGGGGTCAGCTGCCAGCCACACGGCCACTTTGGCGCGTTCGGCAGCGGTATCGCCGCAAAGCAGGCTTTCGGCCACGGAACGGGTCAGCAAGGGTGCCAACTGCGCCAGCGTGGCAGCCAACGCGGCGTGGGGCGAGCCAAACGCCAACAGCAGCCGCAAAAACCGCGTCACCCCCAAGCCAGGGGTCAGAAAGCAATGCAGCCAAGCCTCGTGCTCAGACAACGCAGAAAGCGACATGGGAGCTTAACGCTGACGCAAAGCTTGGTTGATTTTTTGGTCGGTTTTGTATTCGCCGAGGGCATAGACCGCCCAGATAGACGCGCCCAACCAACCCAAGACGGTGATTTGCAGCAACAAGCACAGCACGCCAGCAAAAGGGCGGCCAATGGTAAAAAACACGGTGCAGGGCAAGAAAATGGCAAGGAATAAACGCATGGCGAGGCTTTCGGAGAAGAAGAGCGGCACATCAATCAGAGAAACGTAGGCGGGCATTCTGCCACAGCAAGGCGACGAGGGCGGGGTGCCGTGGTGTGGCGCCCTGTCCAGTAAAGACCAGCAACGCGGCAGGGGGTTCCACGGCACAGGCCAGCAACAGCGTAGCGGCGATGCCTACAACACCACGCTTCGTGCCCCATCGACGGCCAAAATCTGCCCCGAGATATACGCGGCTTCGGGCGACAACAGAAAGCGCACCGCCCCCGCCAAATCTGCAGGCTGTCCCACCCGCCCCAAAGGGATACGCGCCAAGATAGCAGCGCGTTCAGTGGCATCGAATACGCTTTCCCCTTCCGGCCAGACATTCGCCCCTGGCGCGACCCCATTCACCCGCACCGCCGGTGCCAGTGCTAAGGCCAAGGCACGAATCAGCTGGGCATGACCGGCTTTGGCAAGGCTGTAAACCAAGTGATTCGGCAGCGGGCGTTCGGCATGAATGTCTATCAGCCCCACAATCGCCCCTTGGCTGGCTCGCAAATGCGGCGCGGCGGCTTGGGCTAAAAACAGCGGGGCTTTGAGATTCGAGCCCATCAAGTCTTCCCAAGCGTCTTCGTTAATGCCCTCTAGCGGCGTGGGGAAAAAGCTAGAGGCATTGTTAACCAGCCCATCCAGTCGCCCAAAATGGGCAACGACTCTTTCAATTAAGCGCGGCAAGGTCGCGGTATCGAGCAAGTCGGCATAGAACACCGCCGCACAGTCAGAGGATTGGGCATTGAGTTCGGCCGCCAGCCGGTGGGCAGGCGCGGCAGACTGCCGATAATGCAAGGCGACCCGCCAGCCGTGGGCGACTAAGGTACGGGCAATTTCAGCCCCGACGCGTTTGGCTGCACCGGTAATCAGGGCAACACGGGCAGCAGAAAGAGGAGAAGAAGGGGTATCCATCGAACCTATTGGCAAGCTTAAAGAGAAGAGGAAAGGTTAACGCGGCATCATGCGCTTTCAGGCCGGTAGAGGGAAGCCCTGCGGCATAGCGTCATCCTCCCGCTGCCCAACCTACCAACGCGGCAGCGACAACGGTTTCGCCCCGCTCAGGTTCACGACCGCGTTTGGCGATGCCGTGCGGCTGAACGATTTTTTGGTCGCTTTGCGTTCGGATACGGGGGAGCAGCTGCGGCAGGCTGGGGAGATGTGCGATGTGCTTTGGATGGTTGGAAGGCTCCATCCTATCGACGTATTCAAAAGTTAGGCTGGTGCCACCGTGTGCGCCAGCCCCATCAGTGCGTCTTCCAGCCCCCGCGTAAACGCTGCCACTTGGCACAGCGGCGAGGCCTGCAGGGTGGGGCGCAAGGTGGCGCGAAGCTGGGCAAGGTGGGCAACATCCGCCGCCAAGGCCACCGCCTGTTGCACATAATCCGCCTGACAGGTCGCCGCCCACTCGGGGTGGCCAATCACGGACAAAAAAGCCCACGTTTGGCGGCTGACCACCTGCGCTTGCGGCCAAGTGATAATCGGCACCCCCATCCACAGGGCTTCGCAGCTGCTTAACCCACCGGTAAAGGGGAAGGGGTCTAGTGCAATGTCGATGTCGGCGTATTCACGCAGCAGGTCAGCATGAAACGAAGCCCCGCGCAAAGTCAGCCGTGCGGGGTCGATGCCGTGTGTCTCAAACGCAGCGGTGACGGCATCGCGTAGCGCGGCATCCTCAAACGTTCGCCATTTCAGCACCAGCCGCGCCGTGGGCACGGCCTGCAAAATCGCCGCCCACGTCGCCAAAACGCGCGGATTCAGCTTGGCCGAGTTGTTAAAGCAGCCAAAGGTCACAAAGCCGTTGGCGACACAGGGGGGCGGGGCGACTTCGGTGGGGGCAAACGGCACAGGGGTGTAGCAAAACCGCCCCTGTGGCAAACGCACAATCGGCTCGACAAACTGGCTTTCTGTGCCAGCGGGGGCGTGCCACCCATCCAGCAACACGGCATCCATGACTGGCAGCCCCGTGGTGGCAAAGTAGCCTAGCCAGCTGACCAACACCGGCGCGGGGCGGTGGGCAAACACCGTCAGCCGTGACCCCGCCGTATGCCCCGACAAATCCACCAGCACATCCACTTCATCTTGCCGAATCAGGGCGGCGAGGGCGGTATCGTCCAGCGTGCCAACCTCGCGCCAGAGACAGCCTTGGCGCAGTGCCGCCGTTACCCAGTCGTTGACGGCACTGGCGTTATACGCCAAGACCGTGACCCGCTGCGGGTCGTGCGCCAGCAGCACGTCTTTTACAAACAAGCCCACGGTATGCTGGCAGAAATCCGCCGAAACATAGCCCACGCGCAGCGGACGGTTCGCCAAGGCCGGTAAAGCCGGACGCGGGCGCATCCCCCCTGCCCGCGCCATCGCCCA
>CALMOJ010000022.1 GCA_937871815.1 uncultured Neisseriales bacterium | reverse complement strand
CCCGCCCGCGCCGCTCGCCGCAAAGCCCGTTAACCCGATTGACGGCACATTTCGCCTTGGCAGTGCTGACCCTCGCCCCTCGTGCGCCGCTTCTTCGGCGGCCGCCCGTGGAATCCGCTTCCCCCTCGTCAGGGAGGCTGTCAAAATGACCGCTACTTTCACCCCATCGGATGCCCGACCATGTACGAATCAGACTTCACCCTGTTTATGCAAGATTTCCTGCAAAAGAACCCCGCCGTGGCGGCCGCTCAGCAAACCTTGCGCCTGACTCACTGGGACAAAACCGTGGACATTGACGCACAACGCCGCTACGCCGAATCAGCCATCACCCGCAAAGCACAGGGGGCGAGTTTGCCCACAGCGCAGGCCTAATTTAGCGCCCCATGAACGCCCCGAAAAAACGGTTTGAGCTGCAATCAACCCGTCTATTTCGGGGCGTTTCAATTGCTGTCTAGGGCAGGCGGGTGGCCGACGGCGAGGTCGGGTTGAGCCCCGACTGCCCTTACTTGCCGACCGTGAATCGGTGCGCCCCCACGGCGCGGCGGGGTTTCCCCTGCTGTTTCGCCCCCGCCCCGCGTTTCTGCCCACGTCATTCGCCCAAGCCGATACAATCGCGGCATGAATCCGCTCCCTCTTTTCTCCCCCCAAGCTGACGATACCGTCGCCCTCGACCACTACGCCGAACGCGCTTACCTCGAATACGCCATGAGCGTGGTCAAAGGCCGTGCCCTGCCCGAACTCGCTGATGGGCAAAAACCCGTGCAACGCCGCATCCTGTTCGCCATGAAAGACATGGGGCTGGTGGCAGGCAGCAAGCACGTCAAATCCGCCCGTGTGGTGGGCGAAATTCTCGGCAAATACCATCCCCACGGCGACAGTTCGGCCTACGAAGCCATGGTGCGCTTGGCACAAGATTTTGTGATGCGCTACCCGCTGATTGATGGCCAAGGCAACTTTGGCAGCCGCGATGGCGATGGGGCGGCGGCGATGCGCTACACCGAAGCCCGCCTGACCCCCTTGGCCGAGCTGCTGTTGTCCGAGCTAGACCAAGGCACGGTGGACTTTATCCCCAACTACGATGGCGCGTTTGAAGAGCCGCAGTTGCTGCCCGCCCGCCTGCCGATGGTGCTGCTGAATGGCGCGTCGGGCATTGCCGTGGCGATGGCTACTGAAATCCCTCCGCACAATCTGCGCGAAGTGGCGGCGGCGGCGCGTGCCTTGCTGGCCAACCCTACGCTGACGCTGGATGAGGTCATGGCCTTTATCCCCGCACCTGACTTTCCAGGGGGGGGGCAAATCATTACCGCCCCTGACGACCTCCGTGCCGCCTATGCCACGGGGCGGGGCAGTGTGCGGGTGCGCTGCCGCTGGGTGGTGGAAAAGCTGGCGCGTAACCAATGGCGCGTGGTGGTCACCGAGCTGCCCCCTGGGTGCTCGGCACAAAAGGTCTTGGGCGAAATTGAAGAGCTGACCAACCCTAAACTCCGCACCGGCAAAAAAGCCCTGAGCGCGGAGCAGCAAAACCTAAAAAACCTGATGCTGGCGCAGCTAGAGCGGGTGCGGGACGAATCCGACCAAGCCAGCCCCGTCCGCTTGGTGCTCGAACCCAAATCCAGCCGCCTCGACCCCGATGCCTTTATGAACCTGCTGCTGGCCGAAACCAGCCTAGAAGGCAATGTGTCGATGAATATGGTCATGCTGGGCTTGGATGGCCGCCCCCAGCAAAAAGACCTGTGTACCATTCTGCGCGAGTGGCTGGACTACCGCATGGCCACCGTGGTGCGGCGATTGGGCTACCGCCTCAGCAAAGTTGAACAGCGCGTACACATCCTTGAAGGGCGGCTGGCGGTATTGCTACGGATTGAGGATGTGATTCGGGTGATTCGGGAATCGGACGAGCCCAAGCCCGAGCTGATGGCGCGGTTTGGGCTGTCAGAGATTCAGACCGACGACATCCTCGATATTCGCTTGCGTCAGTTGGCGCGGCTAGAAGGGGTGAAGCTGGAACGAGAGCGCGATGCCTTGCAGGGCGAATCCCATACCTTGCTGCATTTGCTGGCCGATACCACCGCCCGCACCGCGCTGGTCAGCCAAGAAATCCAAGCCGATGCCGACCGCTTTGGCGATGACCGCCGCAGCGAAGTCCGCAGAGCAGACAAGGCCGTGCTCACCCACGCCGCCCCCGACGAAGCGATGACCGTGGTGCTGTCTCAAAACGGCTGGATTTGGGCACGGGCAGGGCATGGCATCGACACCGGTAATTTGGCGTTTAAAGACGGCGACACCCTTGCCCATGTGGTTGAAACCCGCAGCATTCATCCGCTGGTGGTGCTCGACAGCAAGGGGCGCAGCTATACCCTAGACTGTGCCGACCTGCCCACCAGCAAGGCGGGGGTGCCGCTGACGGCGTTGCTTACCTTACAAGACCAAGCCAGCGTAGTGGCAGTGCTGTCTGCCCCTGCGGCAAGCCGTTGGTTGGTGGCCAGCAGTGGCGGCTATGGCTTTATTGCCACGCTGGGCGATATGGTCAGCCGCGTTAAAGCCGGTAAAGTGTTTTTGACGGTAGAGGCCAACGAAACGGCCTTGCCCCCTGTGGGGTTGTCCGCTGCGGCATCCGAGGCGCAAGTGGTGGTGGCCAACAGTGCCAGTCGGCTGCTGGCGTTTCCGCTGGCTGCCCTCAAAACCATGAACAAGGGGCGTGGGCTGATGTTGATGCAACAAGAAGCCACCGAAGCCGTGGTGGCGATGGGCGTGGTGCAGGGCGACCGTGCGGTGCTGTCCACCGTGTTGCGCGGCGGGCGGGTGGACGAGGTCAAGCAGCCCTTGGCCGAGTTCGCAGGCAAACGCGCCGGACGCGGCAAGCCGACTGCGAAAAAAATGCACATTATTGCGATTCGCTAGAGCAGAAGCCCCGCAGGACGGGCACGCCCCACGGTGCGGTTTTTGCCCTGTGGTTTGCGCCCGTCATGGCTTCCATGCCAAACTTCCCGCTTGTTTTGCCCTGATTGCCACCCCGCTATGAACCGTTTGCCCCGTCACGAAAATATCCTGAAACTCATCCGTGCCAATGGCTTTATGCCGATTGAAGAACTGGCGCGGCGGTTGGATGTCACGCCTCAAACCATCCGCCGCGATATTAACCAGCTCTCCGAAGAAAACCTCCTGCGCCGCTTTCATGGCGGAGCCGCCCTCGGCCCATCGGTGGAGAACGAAGAATACGCCGTGCGCAAGGTGAAGCACCAAACCGAAAAAGCCCGTATTGGTGAGTTGCTGGCCAGCCATATCCCTGATGATGCCTCGTTGTTTATGAATATCGGCACCACGATTGAAGCCGTGGCGCGTGCCCTGTGCGAAACCCACAAACACCTCCGCATTGTCACCAACTGCATCAACGTCGCCACCGTCCTGACGCGGCGGCAAGACTTTGAAATCATCATTACCGGTGGCGTGGTACGGCACAAAGATGGCGGCATTACCGGCGTGGCGACCTTGGATATGATTGAGCAATTCAGGGTGGATTACGCCATCGTCGGCGCGTCTGGCGTGGATTTGGACGGCTGGCTGATGGACTACGATTACCGCGAAGTCCGTGCCGCCCAAGCCATGATGAAAAACGCCCGCCAGCGGTTTTTGGCGGTGGATTCGAGCAAGTTTGGGCGCAATGCCATGATGAAGCTGTGCCACATCGGTGAGGTCAACGATATTTTCACCGACGACTCCCCGCCTGATGACTTGCTCCCGATTTTGGCGGAGAAAAACGTCCGGCTGCATGTGGTGGATAACATCGGGTAAGGCCGCTGCGCCATGCAAACGAAAGTGCCTGTGGTTGGTTTTGCCTGTGACCCCCAGAAACCTAAAAGCCCGCCCAGTGCGGGCTTTTAGGTTTCTGGGTCAAGGTAGGCGTGATTTATTGGATTTTTATGTCATAAATTAGCCCTATTGGTGTGCGCCCGATTTACAATCTGAAAAACAACATTTCGGCAGGGGTATGAATAAAAACGAAGCCTTTGCCCGCGTTCTCATCGACGGGTTGCTGGCCGATCAGGGTTGGAAGATTACCAATCCCAATGCCGTTCGCTATGAAGTGGTGATGGCCGATGGCTCCCGCGCCGATTACGTTCTTTGTGATCGGCATGGGCATTCGCTGGCCGTGGTCGAAGCCAAGCGCGATTCGATCAGTCCTGCCGATGCCGCCGAGCAGGCCAAGGGCTACGCCAAGCAGTTGGGCATTCCCTATGTTTTTCTGGCCAATGGTGCCGACGTGCTGTTCTGGGAATGGGAGCGTGATGCCTACCCGCACTCGGTTAAAACCTTCTTCAAGCAGGACGACCTTGAGCGTCGTTTCGCCAGCCTTAAACTGCGCCGCGATGTGCTCAACGTCCCTATCGACTTGAAGATTGCGGGGCGGGACTACCAGCAAGAGTGCATCCAGATCGCCAGCAAGGAAATCAAGCTGGGCCGACGCAAACTGCTGCTGGAAATGGCCACCGGCACGGGGAAAACCCGCACTGCTGCCGCCCTCATCAAGCGGCTGTTCGAGGCCAATGCCATCACCCGCGTACTGTTCTTGGTGGATCGTATTCCACTGGCCAAGCAAACCGAAGATGCTTTTGCCGAGCATTTGCCCGATTACCCCGCCTATGTGTTGCGGGCTGGTCGCCGCTTTCAGGATGAAAAGCGGATCACCATCACCACGTTGCAAAGCATGATTAACACCTATGGGGATTATTCCTCCGGCTACTTCGACCTGATCATTTCCGACGAGTGCCACCGCAGCATCTATGGCAAGTGGAGCGGCGTGCTGAAATACTTTGACGGCGTGCAAATCGGCCTCACCGCCACGCCCTGCGTCGCGAGTCAGGAAGAACTCGATGGCGCCGCTGGTTCTGGCAACGCGGATGAAGAGGACGGACTATTTATCCGCGACACCTTGCGCTTCTTTGAGGTCGATAAGCCCACCTTCTCCTACAAGCTAAAGGATGCCATTCGGGATGGCGTGCTTGCCCCGTATCAGGTCTATCAAGCCAAGACCGTCAAAACGGCTGCCGAAGGTGGCTTTCCGGTCAAGAAATCCGAACTCGATTGGTCTGCCATGAGCGCCGAAACCCGGGCCGAGTTCGAGTTGCTGTTTGCCGACGCCGCAGAAATCATCATTGACCCCTCCGCCCTTGAACGCCGTTTCACCATCCCCGAACGCAACCGGGCCATTGTGCGTGAGTTCCGCGCAGTGCTGGAAAAGGGCTTTACCGACCATAGGGGTGTTTTGCGGATGCCGCTGATCGGCAAGACCATCGTTTTTGCCGTCAATAAAAAGCACGCCGAAACACTGGCCCAACTGTTCGACACCGAGTTTGCCGACAAGAAGCCAAGCCCCGACATTCGCTTTGCCGATTACGTGGTATCGGGTGCCGGGTCAGACGACTCTTTGGATGCGATGGCGAAAATCCGCCGCTTCAAGAAAGAGCCGTTTCCACAAATTCTCGTCTCCGTGAATATGCTGGACACCGGCTTTGACTGCCCGGAAGTCTGCAATCTGGTTTTTGCCCGCTTCACCCGTTCCGCCATCCTGTATCAGCAAATGCGGGGCCGGGGTACGCGCAAGACCAGCAAGAAGCCGATTTTCACGATGTTCGATTTTGTCGGCGTGTGTGACTACCACGGTGATGAAGACACCCTGGGCGGTGGCGGCGTGATGAAAGAAGCCGCCAAGAAAAAGCATTACGAACCCAAGCGGCTGCTGTCATTGGACATCGACGACCACATTGACCCGACCACCCGCGAATGGATCAGCATCGACGAGAACGGCAACATGCTGTTCCCCGAAGCATCCGAGCAGAAAGCCGCAGCGTTGGGCACCCAGTTCGAGGCATGGCGGCTGGCGCAACCAAGCCTCAATGCCGAACAGGATCGCTGGTTGCGTATTCTCGGCAGCCAGATTCGCGCCAACGCCGACAGCCTTGATGAAGTCATGCCCGAACATTTCGCCTTCTTCCACACGTTTTCCCAAATGGGTGGCCTGAATGAAGCACAGCGGGTGTTTGGCACGGCAGAAGCCCTCCAAGCCCTAATCGACTCGCTTAACGCGGCTTTGTTCAACGACCCAGGTACGAAATCATACGTTGATGACGACTGGCACCCGGCAGCACCGCACTAACAAAAACACCAACAAGAAAGCAAACCAATGCCCTTAACGCCCGACATGCGGCGGTCGATTGACCAGATTCGTGATTACCTTTTCGGCGGTGGCTACCCTGATCCCGTCAGCAATGCCGAGCAACTGTCTTTCCTGTTCTTCTTCTATCTGGTCGAAGGCATCGACACTGAAAACAAACTGAAGTCCAAGGTGCTGAAAACGCCTTACAAAAGCCTGTTTGCCGGCGACTGGACGATCAGGAATCCGCTCAATGCCGAGGCCGAGCAAATGACGATTCCGCGTGACCGGTTTCGCTGGTCTGTCTGGGCCAAGGGTTTGTCGGGCGAGGCACTGGTTCGTTTCCTGCGCGACGAGGTGTTTGCCTTCTTCGCTGAAATGGGCGAAGCAGCCGCCCACAACTTTATGGATGGCGCGCGACTTGCCATCATTGATCCGACTGTTTTGACCCAAGTGGTCAATCTGGTCGATGGCCTGCGCCTCGACGCTTCGGATTCGGACACCAAGGGCGATTTGTTTGAACACGTTTTACGGCAGATTCGGCAGGCCGGCGAGTTGGGTCAGTTCCGCACGCCCCGCCATGTGATCCGCACCATTGTTGAAATTATCGACCCCAAAGTGGGCGAAACCATCTATGACCCGGCAGCGGGCACGGCTGGCTTTCTGGTCGCGGCATACAACCATATCCGACTCGCCAACTCTTCGCCGAGCGCCATTGCCGACGTGGAACTGGATGGCAAGAAACACAAACGAGGTTTGGGCGACAAACTTTCTGCTGCCCAGACATCGGCCCTGCAATCCGCCACCTTCTTCGGCAACGACGTTGATCCGAAAATGGTGCGGCTGGCAACCATGAACCTGACCCTGCGGGGGCTGGCGAATGTGCGCGTGCGTTTGCGCAACGTGCTGACCACCAATCTCGACAACGAGAAGAAGGAGCAACTGGGCTTGCCGGCCGAGGGCTATCACGTTGTGCTGGCCAATCCACCGTTTGCTGGTCGCGTCGATAAGGACCGCGTGGTGGAAGAGGTGAAAGTCGGCACCAGCACGGCCACCGAACTGCTGTTTCTGAAATACATGATGGACAACCTACGCCCCGGTGGCCGCTGTGGTGTCATCGTGCCCGAGGGCGTGCTGTTCGGTTCAACCGGCGCCCACAAGGAACTGCGGCGGCAACTGATCGAGAACAACCGAGTTGAGGCGGTGCTATCGCTGCCCGGTGGTGTATTCCAGCCATATTCCGGGGTGAAGACTTCGGTGCTGTTCTTCCGCAAGGGCGGCAGCACAGAAAACGTGCTGTTCCTGCACGCCGATAACGACGGCTACAAACTTGATGCCAACCACGACAACGCGATTGAAGCCGACGACCTGCCGGGACTTGTTGCGGTGTGCCGTGAAAAAGAGGCCAATCTTGCGACTTGGCGGGTTCGCGATCCTGATGCGGAATGGATGGCGCAATGGTGGTTTGCTGATGCGGCAAGCGTCAGAGCCAATGACTTCAATCTGTCAGCCGGGCGCTACCGGCCTATGAGCCAGTCGGCGGTGGAACACCGTGATCCACGGGTTTTGCTGGACGAACTGGCAGCGATTGAGGCCGAGATTGTTGAGGAAGTGGAAGCGTTGAAGGTCGCGCTGGCGGAGCAGGCTGCATGACGGAATACCTGTTGTCTGACGTTGCGGCTGTTGAGTCTGGGGCGGGGTTTCCTGTGGTGTATCAGGGAGTCCAAGACGCAGCATTCCCTTTCCTCAAAGTAAGCGACATGAATCTTTCAGGAAACGAACGTGCCATCAAACGCTGGAACCACAGCATTTCTGAACAAGTTCGGGGGAAACTTAGAGCAAAGGCATTCCCAGGAGGTAGTCTGATTTTTCCGAAGGTGGGCGCCGCGATTGCGACAAACAAGAAACGGCAACTCACTCGCCCATCTTGCGTTGATAACAATGTGATGGCGATTCTCCCTAAGCCGGAACTGCTTGATCCAGACTTTCTCTATTACTTGTTCCTGACCAAGAATCTGAGTGATTTCGCATCGGACTCAAACCCTCCGTCCATTAGGAAATCGGACGTTGAAAAATGGAAGGTTCGAGTTCCGCCGCTTCCCGAGCAACGCCGCATCGTTGATCTGCT
>CALMOJ010000021.1 GCA_937871815.1 uncultured Neisseriales bacterium | reverse complement strand
CACCCCGAAGCCCCTGTGTAGGTCGGGATTTATCCCGATGCTTTGTCGGGTTAAAACCCGACCTCCGTCTGGCGGCGTATTTACAGCAAACATAAACAGGCTCTTAAGCGCAAATCCCCAACCGCATGTCCCCCGTTGTTGGCTATTATGGAGGCGTAAGCTGTATCCCTCATCACGCCAAGCGCATAGCACCGACTGCTCGGTACCCATCGCTTGGCCACGCCCTTTGCACGTTTACAGGACTTGTCACCATGGCCAAGAAAAAAGCTCCCGCTGTTACCAAGCTCTTTGTGCTCGACACCAACGTGCTGATGCACGACCCGACTTGCCTGTTTCGGTTTGAAGAACATGATGTGTTTTTGCCCATCATTACGCTAGAAGAGCTCGACGACCACAAAAAAGGCATGTCCGAAGTCGCACGAAATGCGCGTCAGGCCAGCCGCTTTTTAGATGATTTGGTCAAAAATGCCGAGGGTGATATTCGGCAGGGGATTAGCCTACAGGCCGCCAGCAACAAGGCCGCCAAGGGTCGGCTGCTGCTGCAAACCGAAATCCTGAACGTCACCTTGCCGGCCAATCTGCCCGAAGGCAAAGCCGACAACCAGATACTCGGCATCGTCATGGCACTGCAACGCCTGACCCCAGAACGCGCAGTGATATTGGTATCGAAAGACATCAATATGCGGATTAAAGCTGCCACGCTGGGCTTGGCCGCCGAGGACTACTTTAACGACCAAGTGCTCGAAGATTCCGACCTGCTGTATACCGGTACGCGTGAAATCGACCAGAAGTTTTGGGAGAAAAATGGCAAAGACCTGACCAGCTGGCACGAAGGCGCACGGCAGTATTACGCCTTGGCGGGCAATGACTGCCGCAACCTGCTGCTGAACCAGATGCTGTGGCAAGCCAGCATCCCGCCCTTTGCCGCACGCGTCATTGAGCAAGCGGGCAAAACCGCCAAGCTGGAAACGCTCAAGGACTACACCCATAGCAAAAACAATGTCTGGGGCATTACCGCCCGCAATTTGGAACAGAACTTCGCGCTCAATTTGCTGATGAATCCCGACATTGATTTTGTTTCTCTGCTCGGGCAGGCCGGTACCGGTAAAACCCTGCTGACCCTTGCGGCGGCACTGGCCATGACGCTGGAAGAAAAACGCTATTCCGAAATCATCATTACCCGTGTCACCATCCCTGTGGGCGAGGACATCGGCTTTTTGCCCGGGTCAGAAGAAGAAAAAATGGCACCGTGGATGGGCGCGTTAGAGGATAACCTCGACGTGCTGACCAAGCCCGCAGAAGATGCCGTCAGTGGCGGCAGCGATTGGGGGCGTGCTGCAACGCGCGATTTGCTCAGTAGCCGAATCAAGGTCAAGAGCCTTAACTTTATGCGGGGACGCACTTTTTTGAATAAATTTCTCATCATCGACGAGGCGCAAAACCTGACGCCCAAACAGATGAAAACGCTGATTACCCGTGCAGGCAACGGCACCAAAGTGGTCTGTTTGGGCAACCTCAGCCAAATCGACACCCCCTACCTGACCGAAGGCAGCTCTGGGCTGACCTATGTGGTGGATCGCATGAAAGGCTGGGCACATGCCGGCCATATCACCCTGCTGCGGGGCGAGCGTTCCCGTCTGGCCGATTTCGCTGCTGAGGTTCTTTGATGCCAAGTCAGTTAGAAGTCTTTTACCGCGAAGGCCACAAAGGCGACACCGTCCCGCCATTGTTGTTTGTGCATGGGGCGTATTGCGGGGGGTGGGTGTGGGAAACCTATTTCACCCCTTGGCTGGCCGAGCGGGGCTGGGACTGCCACGCCTTGAGCCTAGAAGGGCATGGCGAAAGCGAAGGGCATGTGTGGCTCTCGGCCTTGGGGGTGGATGACTTTGTCCGCAACCTCAAAGCCACGATCGACACCCTGCCCCGCCCGCCGGTGCTGATTGGGCATTCGATGGGGGGCTTGGTGATTCAGCGGTATTTGGAAATGTACCCAAACTGCCCGCCCGCCGGTGTGGTGATGCTGGCCTCGGTGCCGCCCAATGGCATTAGCCAATCGGCGGTGCGGATGCTCCAAACCGCCCCCGACTTGCTGGCTGCGCTGAACGTTTTTCAGGCCAGCGACCGCTACCACCCTAGCTTGAACCAAACCAGAGCACTGCTCTTTTCGGCGGATTTGCCGGACGCACTACTGGTGGAGTGGGCTGCACGTTTTCAGGCGGAATCGCTACGAGCCATTTTTGAACTGTCGATGCTGGGCTTTTTCCACGCCAAGCCGCCTGTCGCGCTGCCTGCTTTGGTGCTGGGCGGGGCAGACGACCAGATTATCTCGTCCCAAGATGTGATTGCCACGGCAGAGCTATTTAATGTCTCCGCCGAAGTCATGCCCAATATGGCGCATTTGATGATGCTAGATACCGGCTGGGAGCGGGTGGTGAATCGTATTGATGATTGGCTGAATCAGGTGTTTTCGGCTTCGCTGTGAAGCGATTGGCTTAGCAAGCAAGACCCAAAAAAACCTAGCCCTGTACGCGGCTAGGTTTTTTTGTGGGCGCGGTTAAGCGCCTGTTCAAAGCCCCAATGGTGCAGGGGGTGCCAAGGCAAAATCAACCAAAGAACGCCGTTGGGCTTGAATCTGCACGCAATTTTTTGGGGCATTTGAACGCAGGGTCACTCGAGTCTCGCAGGCTTTGAACAGGTTCTAAGACTTCAAACTCATTCGGAACGCCTTATGTTTTGAACGCTCACTCTTTCCAGCTCTCTGCCGCAAGTGGTAATTCATTAAGCTCGGCACGCGCCTCTCGCCAGCTGGGGTAATGCTCTTCAAGGATTGCGATGAAGCGATCACCGTGCGTGGGCTCAATCAAATGAGCCATTTCATGAACGATGACGTACTCCAGCAAATCCTTCGGTTTTTTCACCAGCTCCGTGTTTAGGCGGATATTTCCCGCTGCGTGATTGCAACTGCCCCATTTGGTTTTCATCCGTTGCAGAAAGTAGCCTGAAACACGGACCTTGAGCTTTCTCTCCCACTTTTTAATCAGCGGAGGCACGACCTTGTGTAGCAGCGACTTGTGCCACTCATGCATCACCTCCGCACGCTTCTCTGCACTGCTGCCTGGACGAATGATCAGGGTGATTCGCTTATTACTGAGGACAACTGAGGGCTTTGCATCTTGGTAGTCGAATGCCATCAAATAGCGTCGCCCCCAAACGTGGTGGCTCTCGCGCTCAACGAACTGGCGTGGTGTTTCCCGCGCCTGACATTCCAGCTTTCTCTGCTGCTCACGAATCCAAATTAACTTGGATATCGCATAGGCACGCGCCACTTCTAGGCGTGTGTTGCTTGGGGTGGCGAGCGTCACACGTCCATCTGGCGGGTGAACGGTGAGGTGGACATTCTTGATGTCCTTCCTGGTCACCGCTATTGAAATCTCGCCCAGTTGGATGGTCTCGTTCATCAGTACCCCGATTGGTTCTTGATGATTTCGAAAATGGCCTGCGTCGCCACCCGATCCCGCGACATGATGGGGAACAGCGCATTGAGCACTTGCTTTTCTCGGGTGTCATCCCCTTTCCAGCCTGCCGGTGCCTGTTCTCGCATCGCCTGATCGAGTTCGAGCGCGAGCGTCGCCTTGCCATCGTCGTCAGTCGGGCAAACGAAAGTTGCGGCTGGAATGCTGGCCAGATTGTTGAAGAGCGCGATCGCCTCTGGGTGTCCGTTGAGCACATGCGGATGGCTGCCCGTATTCTTTGCCGCCATCTTTTTCACCAACGCTTCGGCCTTCTGGAGAAATTTCTCGTAGGCAGCGGTGTCGTCGCTCTTTTGCTTGATCAGGTCTTCGAGGAGTGTGGATATCTCGTCGTAAAACTTCGGATCAGTCAATTGGTCACGAATAATCGTTTTACGGACGTTGTTGATGATGCCTTCAGCAATCGCATTCCTCGACAGCTTGCCCTTCTGGTTAAGCTTCTTGGCAATGGCATCGTGAATGCCGGTTTCGATGATCAGCTCGGTCAGTGAGAGCGAGCTGAGATTCCCCAAATCTTCAGCTGGGTCTGCTTGGATGTAGGTGTTGATGAGGTGGCGCATATCCGCCTCATAAGGCTTGATGTCCAGCTCTTCACCTGAGTGCTTCTTGATTGCCGTGCGCGTGTCGCTGTAAAACTCGATTTCTTTTTCGAGTGCAGCAATATCAGCCGCTGAATATCCCGCATCTTCAAGGTTTTGGGCAATGGCCGCATAGGCTCTCAGGAATGCGGCTGCCGACTTGTAGAACGAGATACGCAGCGGCTCGGTGTTCAGCAATGCCTCCGGGTCATTGGCATCACCGCAGAAATAATGCAGGTACTGCTCCATCTCGCGCGGCATGGCCACCGGCTCACACAAGTAGCACAGTGCTTCCCGAGCGGCATCAAGCTGCGCCTTGCCTTCAATGAGCCAGCCCTTCACGGTCACGTTGCCGTCATCGCCACCCTCGTCGATGTCCAGCTCGTCCGAGGTGTAAACAGCGATGGAGTCCTGCACCTTCTCGAACAGCTCTTTGTAATCGACGATGTGGCCATAGTCCTTGTCGTCGCCGTCGAGCCGGTTGGTGCGGCAAATGGCCTGAAACAGGTTGTGATCGCGCAGCTCGTTGTCGAGGTAGATGTAGGTGCAAGAAGGCGCATCGAAACCGGTCAGCAGCTTGCTCACCACGATTAGCAGCTTCAGATTGGCAGGCTCGTTGATGAAGCGCTGCTTGGCCTTGCCCTCGTAGTCTTTGGTGGTCTGATCTATCTGCAGGACGTGCTGGGTGTAGGTGTCAAACTTGTAGCGCTC
>CALMOJ010000020.1 GCA_937871815.1 uncultured Neisseriales bacterium | reverse complement strand
CCCTCACTCCCCCACCACCGCCACACACACCGCCGCCACTTTTTCTGCCGCGCCGGTCAGGGCTTGGCGGTGGGCGGCTTCGGCCATGGCCAGACAATCGGCACGGGTCAGCGTGGCAAGGTAAGCGGCGAGGTCGGCGGCGTTCAGGCTAGTTTGCGGCCAGAGCTTGGCCGCGCCTGCGTCGGACAAATAGCGGGCATTGCCGGTTTGGTGGTCGTCTACCGCATGGGGATAGGGCACCAGCACACTGCCCACGCCCACCGCTGCCAGCTCGGCAATGGTCAACGCACCGGCACGGCAAATCACCATATCAGCGGCGGCGTATTCGGCGGCCATGTCGTCAATAAAGGCGCGGCAATCGGCCTTGACCCCCGCCTCGGCGTAACGCGTCTGCAGCGCGTCCAGCGACTTGGCACCGGCTTGGTGTATCACCACCGGACGCTGGGCGGCAGGCAGCAGGGCAAGGGCGGCGGGCACCGTTTCGTTCAGCACCTGCGCCCCCAAGCTGCCGCCCACCACCAAAAGACGCAACACCCCTTGCCGACCGGCAAAGCGTTCAGCAGGGGCGGGCAAAGTGGTCAACGCGGCGCGAACGGGGTTGCCCACCAAGCCAGACGCTTGGCGAAAAGCCGAGGGGAAGGCAAACAAGGTGCGGGTGGCAATCCGTGACAGCAGCCGATTGGTCAGCCCTGCCACCGAGTTTTGCTCGTGTATCACCAAGGGCTTCCACAGCAGGCGAGTCATCAGCCCCCCAGGGAAGCCGGTATAACCGCCAAAACCAATCGACACATCGGGTCGATGGCGAAAAATCACCACCGCCGCGCCCAGCAACGCCCGCAGCATCACCCACGGCAAGGCCAACCACCGCGCCACGCCATTGCCGCGCACCCCCCGAATCGCCAAGGTTTCGAGCGGGTAGCCGTGCTGGGGAACCAGCCGCGTTTCCATGCCACCTTCCGCGCCCAAAAAAACCACGGTCCAGCCCTGTGCTTTCAGGGCATCTGCCACGGCCAGCGCGGGGAAAATATGCCCCCCTGTGCCGCCGGTCATCACCAATGCTGTTCGATTTGCCATGTGCTATACCTGCTTGCCGCGCATCATGCGGCGGTTTTCCCAGTCAATGCGCAGCAAAATAGCCAGTGCTGCGCAGTTGGCCATAATCGCGCTGCCGCCGTAAGACAGCAGGGGCAAGGTCAGCCCCTTGGTCGGCAGCAAGCCCATATTCACCCCGATATTGATAAACGCCTGCACCCCGAGCCAAATGCCGATGCCTTGCGCTACCAGCGACTGAAAATAGCGTTCCAATTTTTTGGACTCCAGCCCAATCGCAAAGGCGCGGCGCACCACAAAGGCAAACAAGCCCATGACGGTCAAAATACCGATAAAGCCAAACTCTTCGGCAATCACCGCCATCAAAAAGTCGGTGTGGGCTTCGGGCAGGTAGAACAGCTTTTCCACACTCGCGCCTAGCCCCACGCCCAGCCACTCGCCCCGCCCAAAGGCAATCAGCGAATGCGACAACTGATACCCCTTGCCGTAAGGGTCTTGCCACGGGTCCATAAAGCCGGTCACGCGCTGCAGACGGTAGGGCGAACTGATAATCAGCACCACAAACGCCACCAAGCTCACCACCATCAGGGCGAAGAAAATCCGCCCGTTAATCCCGCCCAAAAACAGCGTCCCCATGGCAATACAGGCAATCACGGTAAACGCGCCAAAGTCCGGCTCCAGCAGCAGCAACGCGCCGGTGCAAATCACCGCCACCGCCATCGGCATAAAGCCCTTGACCACGCTGTGCATCCATTCGGCTTTGCGTACGGTGTAGTTGGCCGCATACAGCACCACAGCCAGCTTCATCAGCTCGGAGGGCTGCAAATTCAGCACCACGAGGTTAATCCACCGCCGCGAGCCGTTCACCACTTTGCCAATCCCAGGCACCAGCACCAAAATCAGCAGCACAAACGCCCCGATAAACAGCAAAGGGGCTTTTTCTTGCCAAATACGGGTCGGCACTTGAAACACCACCCACGCCACG
This sequence comes from uncultured Neisseriales bacterium, assembly GCA_937871815.1. Taxonomy (GTDB): domain Bacteria; phylum Pseudomonadota; class Gammaproteobacteria; order Burkholderiales; family Aquaspirillaceae; genus Rivihabitans. Next base: position 17,444 of record CALMOJ010000020.1, on the reverse strand, counting down.
GTCAGCGAAATAGTCAGGTAAACACCGTGCCGCATCAGGTAGAAAAATTGGTTGCGGGTGTCGGGGTCAGCTTCGGCGTAGGCAATCGACGCGGAATACACCATCACAAAGCCAATCGACAGCAGCAGGGCAATGGCCCACATCAAGGGCTCGTCAAAGCGGGTAAAGGAGCTGCCATTGGTAGGCGGTGCAAAGCGGTGGCGCAGCGTCGCAAGGCTCACGGCTGCCCCTCGGCAAACGCCGTTTCGATGGCACGGGCTTCAGCAATAAAGACCTCGGCGCGGTGGGCATAGTTGCGGAACATGTCCAAGCTGGCACAGGCCGGCGACAGCAACACCACATCGCCAGACTGGGCATGGGCAAAAGCCAGCTGGGTGGCCTGCTCTAGCGTCGCGACAGATTCGACCGGCAAGGCCAGTCCCGTCAGGGCATGGGCAATCTGAGGGGCATCCCGTCCAATCAGCACCACGGCACGGGCAATCCGCGCCACTGCCGGATGCAAGGGACGGAAGTCTTGCCCTTTGCCATCGCCGCCCGCAATCAGCACCACGGGGCGGGTCATACCGTTCAACGCGGCCTCGGTTGCGCCGACGTTGGTGCCTTTGGAGTCATCGTAAAAGTCGATGCCATTGACCGTATTCACATACTCCACCCGATGCGGCAAACCGCGAAAGGTGGTCAGCCCCGCCAACAGCCCCGCGCGGGGCAGGCCGATGGCTTCGCAGAGTGCCAAGGCGGCCAAGGCATTGGCGGCATTGTGCAGGCCGGTTAGCTGCAAGGTGGCGCAATCCAACACTGGCTCGCCGCCGAGGGTGAGCCAGTGGCTGTTGTCTTGTGCCAACAAGCCGTAGTCGGCTTGGGCATCACGCAAGGAGAAAAACCGCACGGGTCGTCCGGCACGACGCATGGCGCAGCAAAAGGCATCGTCTTGGTTGAGCACCTGCACGCCGTCGCCGCTAAAAATGGCGGTTTTGCTGTGGGCGTAGTCGAGCAGGTCGGTGTAGCGGTCGAGGTGGTCTTCGGAAATATTTAGCACGGTGGCGGCATCGGCGGCCAAGCTGCGTATGCCTTCGAGCTGAAAGCTGGACAGCTCCATCACGAACACATCGGGCGGCGAGCCGATATCTTCGACTTCACACAAGGCATCCAGCGCGGCCAAGCCGATATTGCCCGCCACCACGGTGTTGAGGCCGGCTTCGCGGCACAAATGCCCCACCAACGAGGTGACGGTGGTTTTGCCGTTAGAGCCGGTAATGGCAATCAGCCGTGCAGGAAGGGTACGGACAACACGGGCAAATAGCTCGATATCGCCCATCACCTCGCCCCCCGCAGCGGCAAAAGCGGCAATTTCGGGGGTGGCCAGCGGTACGCCGGGGCTGACCACCAGCTGGTCGCAGTCGGCGAACGTGGCGGCAGAAAACGCCCCCGTCCGCAGCACGGCTTTAGGGGCAAGACGCGCCAGCTCAGCTTGGTTGGGCGGCACATCACGGCTATCGGCCACGACCAAATCAGCCCCGTGCCGCGACAGCCAACGTGCCGTCGCCAACCCACTCGCCCCTAGCCCCACTACGCCGATTGTTTGCCCGCTAAAGTTCATTGCAATCCTTTGTTTTGCTGTTGCTTCCCCCGCCATGGCAGGGGTTTAACCTAACGCAGCTTGAGCGTCGCCAAGCCCGCCAACACCAACATCATGGTGATAATCCAAAACCGCACCACCACTTGGGTTTCTTTCCAGCCTTTGAGCTCGTAGTGGTGGTGCAGCGGGGCCATACGGAACACCCGCCGTCCGGTGAGCTTAAACGAGGCCACTTGAATCATCACCGACAGGGCTTCCATCACAAACACGCCGCCCATAATCAGCAGCACGATTTCTTGGCGGACAATCACCGCCACCGTGCCCAAGGCCGCGCCCAAAGCCAACGCCCCGACATCGCCCATAAACACTTGGGCGGGGTAGGCGTTAAACCACAAAAACGCCAAGCACGCGCCGCAAATGGCCGCGCAAAACACCACCACTTCTTGCGCCCCCGGAATGTGGGGCAGCCCCAAATACTTGGCAAACACGGCATGGCCTGCCACATAGGCAAACACCGACAACGCCGCACTGACCAGCACCACCGGCAAGGCAGCCAAGCCATCAAGACCATCGGTCAGGTTAACCGCGTTGGACGTGCCGACAATCACAAAATAGGTCAGGACACAAAAGCCAATCGCGCCAAATGGGTAGACCACGTTTTTAAAGAACGGGACGATAAACTCGGTGGCGGCGGGCAAATGCGCGGTGCCGGTCAAAAACACCCCTGCTGCCAAGGCAATCACCGATTGCCAAAACAGCTTGCCGCGTGCCGACAGCCCTTTGGGGTTTTTAAACACCACTTTGCGGTAATCATCGACAAAGCCAATTGCACCCGTAGAGAACATCACCACCAGCAGCACCCAGATAAAGCGATTGCTTAAATCCGCCCACAGCAGCGTAGTCAGCCCAATTGACAGCAAAATCAGCGTGCCGCCCATCGTCGGCGTACCCGCTTTAACAAGGTGGGTTTGCGGGCCATCGTCACGCACGGCCTGCCCAACCTTCAGCTCGGTCAGCTTGCGTATCACCCACGGCCCTAAATACAGCCCAATGCCTAGCGCGGTCATCGAGGCCAGCACGGCGCGGAGCGTGATGTAATTAAGCACGCTAAAAGCACGGACATACTGGTCTAACCAGTTAGCTAACAACAAAAACACGTTAAGGCACTCCCCGTAATTGGGTTGGGTGGGATGAGTCAGTCAGCAGATGCGCGGCAACCCGCTCCATCCGCATAAAGCGAGAGCCTTTTATCAGCACGGTGAGCGGTGGCGCAAGCAGGGTATCCAACTGTGTCAGCAGCGGCGGGAGGGTATCGAAATGCACGGCCCCCGCGCCAAAGGCGTGGCTGGCTTCGGCAGACAGCGTGCCCAAGGTCAGCAGATGCTCAATGCCTTGGGTTTTGGCAAACGCGCCGATTTCTGCGTGCATCGCCGCGCCGCCTTCGCCCAGCTCGCCAATATCGCCAAACACCAAGCAGCGCGGGGCGGGGTAGGCCGCCAAGACCCGAATCGCTGCCAGCACCGAATCAGGGTTGGCGTTGTAGGTGTCGTCAATCACGGTCAGCCCAAGGGCGGTGGTGTGGGTGTGCAGCCGCCCCTTGACCCCCGCAAAGGCAGACAAGCCCGCCGCAATGGCCGCCAAGGGCACCCCCATCGCCAAGGCCAAGCTGGTGGCGGCGAGGGCGTTGCGCACCATGTGCTCACCGGCCACCGCCAGCACCACCGCCGCGCGGCCTTGTGGGGTGACGAGGGTAAAGGTGCTGCACTGGGCGGCAAGGGTCAGGGCTTCGGCGTGCACCGTCCCTGCGTGCAAACCAAATTCGATACGGGGTGCCTCCCCCGCCAAATCCCGCCACAACGGGGCATGGGGGTCGTCGGCATTGAGGCAGGCCACCGCCCCCGCAGGCAGGTTCTCAAAGATTTCACCTTTGGCACGCGCCACCTCGGTCACACTGGCAAAGTGCCCGACATGGGCACGTTGAGCATTGTTGACCAGCACTGCCGTGGGACGGGCTAAATCAGCCAAATAGCGAATTTCACCAGTGTGGTTCATGCCCATTTCGATGGCGGCAAACCGGTGTTGGGCAGACAGGCGCAGCAGGGTCAGCGGCAAGCCGATGTCGTTGTTGAAATTGCCCGCCGTCGCTAAAACCGCTTCGGGGCTGCTGGCGGCTTCTAGGATGCTACGGAGCATTTCTTTGACGCTGGTTTTGCCATTGCTGCCGGTAATCCCCGCCAAGGGCAGCGTAAACCGCGCCCGCCATGCCGCCGCCAGCGCACCCAGTGCCAGCAGGGGGTCGGCAACGTGAATCAAGGCGGCATTAGGCAGGGCGAAATCCGACCGCACCAGTGCCGCGACCGCCCCCGCCGCAAGGGCTTCGGCGACAAAATCATGGGCATCGAAACGATCGCCTTTGAGGGCGACAAACAAATCCCCCGCTTGGACGAGGCGGGTATCGGTCACGACCCGCAAAAAAGGCAGGTCCGCACCGCTAGTCTGTGCGCCAATCAGGTGGGCCGCTTGGTGAGTGGTGAGCATCATGCAGGGGGAGTCCAAACAGAAAGGGCGGCTTCGGCCACCGCGATGTCTGAAAAAGCGTGGCGAACGCCAGCGATGTCTTGGTAGGTTTCGTGACCTTTGCCGGCAATCAACACGATGTCGCCGACACGGGCGTGTTGAATCGCCCATTTAATCGCTGTGGCACGGTCTAGGGTCACTTCAAAGGGTTTAAGCGGGTTCATGCCCGCCACAATCGCCGCGACAATCTCGGCAGGGGCTTCGCTGCGGGGGTTGTCGTTGGTGACAATGGCTAAGTCAGCCACCCGCTGGGCGATTTCACCCATCAGCGGGCGTTTGCCGGTATCGCGGTCACCGCCACAGCCAAACACACACACCAATTGGCGGTCTGCGGGGCAAATTTCGCGCAGGGTGGCGAGGGCTTTTTCGAGGGCATCGGGGGTGTGGGCATAGTCCACCACCACCAAGGGCAAGCTGCCACCGCCGCGCCGCTCCATCCGCCCCCGTGCTGGCTCAATCTGCCCCAAAACGGCACAGGCTTCGGCCAGCGGCACGCCTTGCACCCCCAGCGCGGCCAAGCACGCCAACAAATTGGCGGCATTAAACCGACCGAGTAGCGGGCTATCAATCTGCCCTGTGCCCCACGGGGTGTGGACGGTCAAATGCAGCCCCGCCAAGCTGGCGGTGAGCTGCGTCGCCGAGACATCGCCGCCAGCGGGCTGCAGGCTGTAGCTGCAGGCCTGAACCTGCGGCTGGAGCTGGGTCAGCAGCGTGCGACCAAAAGCATCGTCGGCATTGATGACGGCATGGCGCAGGCTGTCCCAGTGAAACAGGCGGGCTTTACTCTCGCCATAACGCGCCATATCGCCGTGGTAGTCCAGATGGTCGCGGGTGAGATTGGTAAAGATGGCGGTATTAAACGCCACGCCGCTGACCCGATGCTGGTCTAGCCCGTGGCTGGACACTTCCATGCTGACGACTTCTGCGCCCTGCTGTTGGTAGGTTGCCAAAAGCTGCTGCACGGTCAGGGGGTCGGGCGTGGTGTGGGTGGTGTCGGTGAGTGCGCCGATAAAGCCATTGCCCACCGTGCCAATCAGCGCGGCTTTGTGCCCCAGCAGCGTCCACGCCTGTGCCAACCAGTGCGAAATAGAGGTCTTGCCATTGGTGCCGGTAATGCCGGTTACCTGCATTTTTTGGCTAGGGTGGCCACACACATGGCTGGCGATTTCACCGGCGCATTGCCGCAAATGGGGCACAGCAAGGTGAGGCACCACCCATTCGTTACGCCATGCAAAGCCATCGGCATCGTCCCAGAGCACGGCGGCGGCACCCTTGGCCAAGGCAGCGGGGATAAAGTCGCGGCCATCGGCGTACTCGCCACGGAAAGCCAAAAACACATCGCCGCGCACCACTTGGCGGCTATCCGATACCACGCGTTGACAGCTTATCGGCAAGGCGGCCAAGGCCGCGCTCTCCCACGCTAGACTCATGTTTCTTCTCGCACTTCTGGGGCGTTGTGGGCGGGGGCTAGGGTGTTGTTGGTAGGCGCGTCGGGTTCAACGCCCAAAATCCGCAAGCTGCCCGCCATCACGTTGCTAAACACGGGGCCCGCGACCGTGCCGCCATAATGTTGACCCTGCGGCTCGTCTATCATCACCGCCACAATCAAACGGGGGCGGGTGGCAGGCGCGAAGCCCACAAACGAGGAAATGTATTTGTGTGCCGCATAGCCGCGCCCTTCTTGCTTGTGCGCCGTACCGGTTTTGCCGCCCACGTTAAAGCCGAGCACTTGGGCTTTGGGCGCGGTGCCCCCAGGCTGGGTGACGGTCAGCAGCATGTTGCGCATTTTTTCGGCGGTGGCGGGGGTAATCACCTGCCGCCCGGGCATGGGCTGGTCTTGGCGGGTAAAGCTGACCGGCAGAATTTTGCCGTCGTTGGTAAAGATGGTGTACGCCCGCGCCAGCTGCATCAGGCTCAGTGAAATGCCGTGCCCGTAGCTCATGGTGGCTTGTTCGATAGGCCGCCAGCTTTTGTAGGGACGCAACCGCCCGCTGGCTTCCCCAGGAAAACCAGTCTGCGGGGCGCGGCCAAACCCGACATCGTCAAAGAACTGCCACAAGGTTTGCGGCGGCATCATCAACGCAATTTTGGACGAGCCGACGTTGCTGGACTTCTGGATGATTTCCCACACCGCCAACTGGGGATAGCTGTGGGTGTCTTTGATATGGGCAGGGCCAATGGCGTAGGTTTCGGTGTTAAAAATCTGGTCGGTGCGGACAATATTGCCATCCAAGGCGCGTGCCACGGTAAACGTCTTCAGCGTCGAACCCGGCTCAAACAAGTCGGTCAAGGCGCGGTTGCGCTGCATGGCGGGGTCGAGGTTTTGGCGATTATTGGGGTTAAACGAGGGGAGATTAGCCAAAGCCAAGACTTCGCCGGTCAGGGCATCTAACACCACAATGCCGCCCGCCTTGGCTTTGAAGGTCTCGACGGCGGCTTTGAGTTCGCGGTGGGCGAGGTACTGGATTTTGTGGTCAATCGACAGCACCAAGGTTCGCCCGTCACGCGGACGCTCAATGGCGGCGATGTCTTCGATAATGTGGCCGCGCCGGTCTTTAATCACATGACGGCGACCCATTTTGCCCGCCAGCATTTTTTCACGCGCCAGCTCTAGGCCTTCTTGGCCTTTGCCCTCTACGCCAGTAAAGCCGACCACATGCGCGGTAATGTCCCCCGCAGGGTAAAAGCGGCGGTACTCCTGCTGCTTGGCAATGCCCGGAATACCCAGCTTGATAACGGCATCGGCCACGTCAGGGTTGATTTGGCGTTTGAGGTAGAGAAATTCGCGGCGTTTGTCGTTGAGTTTGCGCGTCACCTCGGCCACGGGCAGCTCTAGCAGCCGCGCTAAGGCAGCAGTATCGGCCGGCGAAACGGTGTCCATATCCGCAGGGCTGGCCCAAATGGATTGCATAGGGGTAGAAATCGCCAGCGGCTGACCATTGCGGTCGGTAATCATGCCGCGATTGGCTTCGAGCACAATGGTGCGGCTATACCGTGCCGAGCCTTGTCCTTGCAGAAAAGTTTGCTTCACCAATTGCAGGTAAAACGCCCGCCCAAGCAGCAGCAAAAACAACAGCCCCAGCCCCGCCCCGACAATCGCCATGCGTGAACTGGGCAAGTTAACCCCCGTCGTGCTGCGCTGCGGTTTAGCGTGCTGAGCCGCCCCGCCAGAAAAAATCATCATGGCGGCGTTCCTTTTCCGCTGAGTGCAGGGCGAGCCTGAATGACCTGAATCTCACGGGGGTCGGGGGTGTGCATCGCCAGCCGCTCTTTTGCCGCACGTTCGACCAGCGCGTGCGCCGCCCAAGTGCTTTGCTCCAGTTGCAGCTTGCCAAATTCGACTTCGAGCTGCTGGGCGAATTTCTGCTCTTTTTCCATTTCGTTGTAGAGCTTGCGGGCTTGGTGCTGCGCCGAGACCACGCCAAGGGCACAGACAATTAAGCTGACCAGCAGCACCACGTTAAACGTCCGCATCACGGCTGGGCTACCCATTCACCGGCGGTGCGTGTGGCTACCCGCATAATGGCACTGCGTGCCCGTGGGTTGGCTTTGACCTCGGCGGCAGAGGCCCGCTGCGCCTTGCCTTCGAGGGCGATAGGAGCGGCGGGAAGGTCAGCCGCCCGTACCGGCACCCAAGAAGGAAAGGTGTCGGTGGTGGCAGCATCGCGCAGAAAGTTTTTGACAATACGGTCTTCGAGCGAGTGGAAGCTAATCACGGCGATGCGCCCCCCCTCGGTCAGACGGGGAATGATTTGCGGCAAGACGGCGGTGAGTTCGTCGAGCTCGCGGTTGATGAAAATACGGATGGCTTGGAAGGTGCGCGTGGCGGGGTCTTGCCCTTTTTCGCGGGTGTGAACGTGCTTGGCCACCAAGCGGCTGAGTTCGCCGGTCGTGGTCAGCGGCACTTCTGCGCGGGTAGCGACAATCGCGGCGGCAATCTGCTTGGCAAAGCGTTCTTCGCCGTAGGTTTTGATGACCTCGCGCAGGTCAGCTTCGTCCGCCCGTGCCAGCCACTCGGCGGCGGTTTCGCCGCGTGTGGTGTCCATCCGCATATCCAGCGGGGCATCGAAGCGGAAGCTAAACCCGCGTGCGCCCTCGTCAATTTGCGGCGAGGAAATACCCAAGTCCATCAACACGCCATCGACCTGCCCCACGCCCAGTTGGTCGAGTGCCGCGCTAAACGTGGCAAAACCATGATGGACGATGGTAAAGCGGGGGTCGTTGAGGGTGTCAGCTTCGGCAATGGCGGCGGGGTCTTTGTCAAAGGCAATCAGCCGCCCAGCAGCTCCCAGCTGCGACAAAATAAGCCGCGAATGGCCGCCGCGCCCAAAGGTGCAGTCCACATACACGCCTTCTGGGCGCAGCTTGAGTGCCGCCACCGCTTCGTTGAGCAGGACGGTGCAGTGGGTCAACGTGGCGGGCGCAGCACTGCCCATATCACTCATTGCAGCCGCTGCCGCAAGATGTCTTGCACTTGGGCGGGATTGGCCTTGCCTTTGCTGGCTTTCATCACTTGCCCTGCCAGCGCGTTAAGGGCTTTTTCTTTGCCCGCGCGGAACTCTTCAACCGCTTTGGGATTGGCCGCAATGGCTTCATCCACTAGCTTTTCAATCGCGCCGCTGTCAGACACTTGCTTCAGCCCATCACGTTCGATAATGGCATCTGCGTCGAGGTCGCTGTCCCACAGCGCATCAAACACCTGCTTAGCCAGTTTGGACGACAAGGTGCCATCGGCAATACGCGCAACCAGCCCCGCCAAGCGGGCAGCGGAAAGCGAGCAAGCGGCCAGTGCACGGTCTTCGCGGTTGAGGCGGGCGGCGAGTTCGCCATTGACCCAGTTGGCCAACAACTTGCCTTGCGGGCACAGGGCGACAGCGGCTTCAAAATACTGCGCCAATGCCAGCGATTGGGTCAGCAAACCGGCATCGTAAGCCGACACGCCATAGGTTTCGGCAAAGCGCACCGCCATCGCGGCGGGCAGCTCGGGCAGGGTGGCGCGAACGGCGTCAATGTCGGCCTCGGTAATCACCAGCGGCAGCAAATCAGGGTCGGGGAAATAGCGGTAATCGTGTGCGTCTTCTTTGGTGCGCATCACACGGGTTTCGCCGCTATCGGGGTCGAATAGCACGGTGGCTTGCTGCACCCGTCCACCGTCTTCGAGCAGGTCAATTTGCCACTGAATTTCGTAGTTGATGGCCTGTTCCAGAAAACGGAATGAGTTCAGGTTTTTGATTTCGCGGCGGGTGCCGAGTTCGGCTTGACCCAAGGGGCGCACCGAGACGTTGGCATCCACGCGGAAGCTGCCTTCTTGCATGTTGCCATCGCACATCCCCAGCCACGTCACCAAGGTGTAGAGGGCGCGGGCATAGGCCACGGCTTCGGCAGCCGAGCGCATATCCGGCTCGGAGACGATTTCGAGCAGCGGCGTGCCGGCACGGTTCAGGTCGATGCCGGTCATGCCTTGGAAGTCTTCGTGCAGGCTTTTGCCGGCATCTTCTTCAAGGTGGGCGCGGGTGAGCTGGACAGTTTTTACGGTATCGCCCACGACGATATTGATGTGCCCGCCTTCGACAATCGGCAGCTCAAATTGGCTGATTTGGTAGCCTTTGGGCAGGTCGGGGTAAAAGTAATTTTTGCGGGCAAAAACCGAGGTGCGGTTGATATGGGCATCGACCGCCAAGCCAAAGCAGATGGCTTTTTCGACGGCGGCGCGGTTCATCACCGGCAAGACACCAGGCAGGGCAATATCCACCGCGCTGGCTTGGGTATTAGGCGCGGCACCAAAGGCGGTGCTGCTGCCGGAAAAAATCTTTGAGCAGGTCGAGAGCTGCGTGTGCACCTCGAGACCAATCACAACTTCCCATTTCATGCGTTATTCCTTCGTCGATTCTGCGCGTCAATTCAGCGGGGTAAGCACGGGGGCGCGAGTATGCCAGTCGGTGACTTGTTGGAACTGGTGCGCCGCCCCCAGCAACTGGGCTTCGGCAAAGTACCGGCCAATCAACTGCATGCCGACAGGGCGACCTTGTTGGGTAAAGCCCGCTGGCAGACTCATGGCGGGCAGCCCTGCCAGATTGACCGCCAAGGTGTAGATGTCGGACAAATACATTTGCACAGGGTCGTTGGTTTTTTCACCAAGGTTAAACGCCGCCGTCGGCGCGACCGGCCCCAAGATAAAGTCGCACTGGGTAAAGGCGGCTTCAAAGTCTTGGGCAATCAGGCGGCGAATTTTTTGGGCTTGCAGATAATAGGCATCGTAATAGCCATGCGACAGCACATAGGTGCCGACCAAAATCCGGCGTTTGACTTCCGCGCCAAAGCCTTCGGCCCGCGACCGTTCGTACATGTCGTTGAGGTCTTTGTAGTCGGCAGCACGGTGACCATAGCGCACACCGTCGTAGCGGCTCAGATTAGAGCTGGCTTCGGCGGGGGCAATGACGTAGTAAGCAGGAATAGACAGCTCGGTTTTGGGTAGGCTGACTTCGACCAGCTCCGCACCCAGCGTTCTAAATTGGGCGATAGCGGCTTGGAGAATGGCGGCGACTTCAGCATCGAGCCCAGCGGTAAAGAACTCTTTCGGCAAGCCAATCTTCACCCCTTTGAGCGGGGTATTGAGGTCGCGGGTGTAGTCTTCGTCGCCGTGGTCTAGGCAGGTGGAATCGCGCCCGTCAAAACCGGCCATGACGTTGAGCATCAGGGCGCAGTCTTCGGCGGTTTGTGCCATCGGCCCACCTTGGTCGAGGGAACTGGCATACGCCACCATGCCGTAACGGCTGACTTTGCCATAGGTGGGTTTAATGCCGGTAATGCCACAGTGGCTGGCCGGCTGGCGAATAGAGCCACCGGTATCGGTGCCCGTTGCCACCGGCACCAGCCGCGCGGCAACCGCTGCTGCTGAGCCACCGGAGCTCCCGCCTGGAATCGCGCGGAGGTCCCACGGGTTTTTAACCGCACCGTAGGCCGAGTTTTCGTTAGACGAGCCCATGGCGAACTCGTCCATATTAGTCTTACCGACCAACACCAGCCCTGCGCGGCGGCACTGACTCACGACGTGTGCATCGTACGGCCCCACAAAATTATTGAGGATTTTAGAGCCGCAGGTGGTCAACATGCCTTCGGTGACGAACACATCTTTGTGCGCCAGCGGAATACCGGTCAGCGCACCCGCCGAGCCCGCAGCGCGTGCCATATCGGCGGCATCGGCTTCGGCAAGCGCGCGGTCGGGGTCGACCGTGATAAACGCATTGAGTGTGGGATTGAGTGCGGCAATGCGCTCAAGGTAGGCGGTGGTGATTTCGCGGCTAGACACTTGCCGGCTGGCAAGTGCATCGGAAAGTTGCTTCAGGGTGTAGGTCATGGCGTAAACACTGGGTAAGGAATCGCACAGGGGTGCTGTTTTGGTTGCACTGCAACAGGCGCGCATTACTCGATGACTTTGGGCACGAGATACAGCCCCTTTTCAACCGCAGGCGCAACGGCTTGATACGCGGCACGGCGGTCGGTTTCGGTCACGGCATCAGGGCGTAAACGGAGGCTAGCCTCTTGGGGGTGCGCCATCGGCAAAACGCCCTGTGTATCTACGGCCTGCATGGCTTCAATCAGCCCAAAAATCCCGTTTAGTTGACCTTGGGCGGCGATGATTTCGGCTTCGTTCATACGCAGCCGTGCCAGCCCTGCAATCCGGCTAACATCCGTCGTGGAGAGGGACATAAAAACCTCGTTAACACTTTAATTTGTTGAATGTTGTAGGGTATCATAGTCTGCTTTGTTTCGCCCAATTGCCCAATAGTGGGGCGGCTTTGACAGGGCAGAGTGCTCATAAAAAGGCTGTTTTTTGCCGCACTGCAAAATACACCTTCCCCTCACCCTCACCGCACCTCAATAATGGATCTCCCGCCTCCCCCCGACATTTTTGCGCGACAGTCTCTCCTGCTGCCGCGCTGTTGCTATTGATTAGGATTAAGAATGCTGCGCGCGCTGACTGGCTATTTTTCTCACGACTTGGCGATTGACCTTGGCACGGCCAATACCCTGATTTATGTCTCCAACAAGGGCATCGTGCTAGACGAGCCTTCTGTGGTATCGATTCGCCACGAAAACGGCACCAACAAAAAATCCATTCTGGCCGTTGGGCTTGAAGCCAAAAAAATGTTGGGACGTACCCCAGGGTCGATTCAGGCAATTCGCCCGATGAAAGACGGCGTAATTGCCGATTTCACCGTCACCGAACAAATGCTGAAGCAGTTTATTAAAAAGGTGAGCCCTAACCGCCTATTTAGCTCCAGCCCCCGCATTGTGATTTGCGTGCCCTGTGGTTCGACCCAAGTCGAACGCCGTGCCATTAAAGAATCCGCCCTTGGCGCAGGGGCACGGCGGGTTGAGCTGATTGAAGAACCGATGGCAGCAGCCATTGGTGCGGATTTGCCGGTCGAAGAAGCCACCGGCTCAATGGTGGTGGACATCGGCGGCGGCACTACCGAAGTCGGCGTGATTTCGCTGGGCGGGATTGTCTATTCCAACTCGGTGCGCGTGGGGGGCGATAAGTTTGACGAAGCCATCATCAACTACATCCGCCGCAATTACGGAATGCTGATTGGCGAGGCCACCGCCGAAGAAATCAAAAAGACCATCGGCTCAGCCTTCCCTGGTGCCGAAGTGCGCGAAATGGAAGTCAAAGGCCGCAACCTCGCCGAGGGGATTCCGCGCTCGTTTACCGTGTCGTCTAACGAAATTCTCGAAGCACTGGCCGAGCCACTCAACCAAATCGTGTCCGCCGTCAAAATCGCCCTAGAGCAAACCCCCCCTGAGCTAGGCGCAGACATTGCCGAAAAAGGCATGGTGCTGACCGGCGGCGGTGCTTTGCTGCGCGACATCGACCGCCTGCTGCAAGAAGAAACCGGCCTGCCGGTGTTTATCGCCGACGACCCCCTTACCTGCGTGGTGCGGGGCTCAGGTCGGGCATTGGACAGAATGGACAAGCTCGGCTCGATTTTCACCAACGACTAAGTTCATCCCCCCCTCTGTGCCGCCCCTTCTCTCCCTGCCATCTTTTAGGCGGCAAGAGTTAAGGGGCTTGCCGCGTGCGCCAAGACAAGGTAACGCGGTCTGCCGTCGGCGCGCTCTTCTCGCTTTATCACACGGCGTTTTGCATGGATTTTGCCAGCTCCCCCCGCTTTTTTCGGCGAGGCCCCAAGCCACTCACCCGCTTTTTGCTGTGTAGCGTGCTGTCGCTCACCTTGCTGGTGGGCGATGCCCGTTTTGGCTGGCTGACTCCGCTACGCGAGGCAGGCTCGGTATTGCTGTATCCGCTGCAATGGCTGATTCGCACGCCGCAAGCCCTCGCCCGCCGTGCCGAAGATTTTTTGACCATACAAACCGATTTGGTGGCGCAAAACCACGCCCTGCAAAACCGTCTCTTGATTGCCGAGGCGCGTTTGCAACGTCAAACCGACCTGCAGCGCGAAAACCAAACCCTGCGTGAATTGTCACAGCTCCGCCTCCAGCCCCCCCAAACCAGCCTACTCGCCGAGGTGCTCTACACCAGCCGCGACCCCTTTACCTACAAGCTCATCATCGACAAAGGGGTGCAAGAGGGGATGAAAGAGGGCTTCCCCGTGGTCGATGCGCGTGGACTGGTGGGGCAAGTGACGCGGGTGCAGCCCCTGACCGCCGAAGTCACCCTGCTAATTGAACGCAATCACCCTGTCCCCGTCTTTATTCAGCGGACAGGATTACGGGCGGTGGTATTTGGTACGGGTGGCGGGGTCGAGGTGCGCTATTTGGCTGCCCATGCCGATGTACAAGCCGGCGACCTACTGGTGACCTCGGGCATTGATGGCATTTACCCTGCGGGTTTGCCGGTTGCGCGGGTGACACGCGCCGAAAAAGATGCCGGCTCACCATTTGTGCGGGTGGTTTGTGAGCCAATGGCATGGATTGAGCACCACCGCGCCCTGTTGGTCTTAAACGAAAAAGCCGCCTTGCCACCCCGCCCTGAGCCTGCACCTGTCATCGTAGTCAAATCCCGCCGCAACAAATCGACCAGCGAGGAATAGCCCATGCCAACCCCGCTCCTCAAGCCCCACACCACCCGTTGGCTGGTGCTTAGTTTTCTGTTGGCTCTCTTGCTGGAGCTGCTACCGATTGAAATGACCGGTTGGCATTGGCTACCGAATTGGGTAGGTGTACTGGTCATCTATTGGACCTTGCACCTGCCCCGCACCTTTGGCATTGGATTGGCCTGCGCCCTAGGCTTATTGACCGATATGGCCAGTGCTAGCCTATTTGGGCAACACGCCTTGGTGTTTAGCCTACTGAGCTACTTAGTCTTGATTCGGCAACGGCAAATGGTGATGTATTCGATGTTGCAGCAGGTGATGGTGGTGCTGGGCTTGATGCTGCTGTCCCAAGCCCTGACCGTGGTGGTGCGCCTAGCCACCGGCGCGGCCTTTATTGGCTGGGGCTATTTTGCCGCCTCTTTTGTAGCGGCAGCAGTGTGGCCTTTGCTTTCGCATGTGCTGGCTTTGTCCTTGCAGCCCAGCAAGCAAAGGTAGCCCATGGCCTCCCCTCGCTTTGTCTCTAGCCACCATACCGAAACCCAATTTCAGCTGCGCCTGATTGTGGCCTTTGCGGCTATTTTGCTGGCATTTGGGCTGTTGATGGCACGGTTTGTTTGGCTGCAGGTCTATCAGCACGAGCACTTCTCCACCTTGGCGCAAAACAACCGCATTTCTTTTGTGCCGATTCCGCCTAACCGTGGGCTGATTGTGGACCGCAAAGGCGTGGTGCTGGCGCAAAATTATTCGGCCTACACCCTAGAGCTGACCCCCGCCAAAATCCCCGACCTCACCGCCACGCTCACCGCACTGGGCGAGCTCATCGACATCACCCCCAAAGACCTAAAACGCTTCCGCAAGCTGCGTGATGAAAGCCAGAATTTCGACACCCTCCCGCTCAAAATCAAGCTCTCGGATGAAGAAGTCGCCAAACTGACCGCCCGTGCGTGGCAGTTTCCCGGGGTGGAAGTCAAAGCACGGCTGTTCCGTGACTACCCATACAAAGAGCTGACCAGCCATGTAGTCGGCTATATCGGGCGCATCAACCAAAAAGAACAAGCCGCACTCGAAGACACCGGCGACACGGCCAACTATCGCGGCAGCACCCACGTCGGCAAAACTGGGCTAGAGTTCACCTACGAAAAAGTCCTGCACGGCATAGCGGGATTTGAGGAGCTGGAAATTGATGCAGGGGGACGTGCTGTCCGCACCTTGCGGCGTGTGCCGCCCACCAATGGCGACACCCTAAAACTCTCGCTAGACATTGCCCTGCAAAAGCTGGTGTGGGAACGCTTTGGCGACCGGCGTGGGGCGTTGGTAGCGATAGACCCCCGCAACGGTGGCGTGTTGGCATTTGTATCCAAGCCGGGCTTTGACCCAAACAACTTTGTAGATGGCATCGACAGCCAAACGTGGAAAGAGCTAAACGAGGACTGGAAAAAGCCGCTGATTGACCGTGCCCTGCGCGGCACTTATCCCCCGGGCTCCACGTTTAAGCCGTTTATGGCGATGGCCGCGCTCGAAACCGGCTTCCGCGAGCCCAGCTATACCATCTCTGACCCAGGGTATTTTGTCCTTCCGGGCAGCGATCACCGTTTCCGCGACTCCAAGCCCACGGGGCATGGCTCGGTCAATATGTTTAAGTCGATACAGGTATCCAGCGACACCTTCTACTATAAGCTGGCGTGGGATATGGGCATTGACCGCCTTGCCCCCGAGTTAGCCAAATTTGGTTTTGGCGAACAAACCGGCATCGACCTCGAAGGCGAGGTCAAAGGTATTTTGCCGACCAAAGAGTGGAAACGCCGCCGCTTTGCCAGCAAACGCTTTTCAGAAGAAGCCCGCCGCTGGATGCCCGCCGACGTGGTGCCGATTGGCATTGGTCAGGGCTACAACACCTACACCCCCTTACAAGTCGCCCATGCGACGGCAGTCTTGGCCAACGATGGCATCGTTTACCCCCCACATGTGGTCAGCGAGCGTATCAACCTTCGAACCGGCGAAAAAGCCCAAGTCGGCGGCAAGCCGGTGCGCGACAACCACTTTAAGCCCGAGAATTTGGCCTTTGTAAAATCCGCCATGCAGGCAGTGCTGAAACCAGGGGGCACGGCGTGGCAGCTGGGGCAGGGCTTGACCTATACCATCGCGGGCAAAACCGGTACGGCGCAGGTGGTGCAGATTAAGCAGGGAGCCAAATACAACGCCGCCGCGCTGACCGAACAACACCGTGACCACTCGTGGTTTATGGCCTTTGCCCCCGCAGAAAACCCACAAATCGCGTTGGCAGTGATTGTAGAAAATGCCGGCTGGGGGGCTGCTGCTGCTGCCCCGATTGCGCGAGAAGCCTTCGACTTTTACCTGACGGGCAAGCTCCCCCCGCCTGCGGAAGCCAAACCCAAGCCTGCTGTACGCCGGATTCCCAACGTCCCGCTGGATTAACAAGGCTCACTCGCCATGAATGACTATTACCTGTTGCGCCGCCTGTGGTCACACCTCAAATCACCGATAGATGGCTGGCTGCTGCTGTTTACCATGGGGATTTTTGCCCTGAGCTTGGTTGTACTGTTTTCGGCGGCCAACCAAAACCCCGCCAAAGTCATTAACAAGCTGACCTTTATTGCCCTAGCCCTGCTCATTATGTGGGGGGTCGCCAATATCAAGCCGCCTCTGCTGATGCAGATGGCCGTCCCTGCTTATGTAATTGGGGTGCTGCTGCTACTGGGGGTGGCGTTGTTTGGCGAGGTGGTCAATGGATCGCGGCGGTGGCTGCATATTGGTGTGACGCGGATTCAGCCGTCTGAAATCCTTAAGCTGGCGGTGCCGCTCACCGTCGCGTGGTATTTCCAGAAACATGAGCACCACCTCCGCTGGTTTCACTTTGTCGTGGCAACGGTGATTATTGCCATCCCCAGCGTGTTTATTCTGAAGCAGCCGGACTTGGGCACTGCTGCGCTGATTATGGCCTCCGGCTTTTTCGCGCTGTTCTTGGCGGGGCTGTCGTGGAAAGTGATGCTGGGCGGGGCGGTGGCTTTTGGGGCTAGCTTGCCCTTGGTGTGGTCGATGATGCACGACTACCAACGTCGCCGCATTTTTACCCTAATAGACCCCACCACAGACCCACTGGGCGATGGCTACCACATTATCCAGTCGATGATTGCCATTGGCTCGGGGGGTGTATTGGGCAAGGGCTGGCTACACGGCACGCAAACCCACCTTGAGTTTATCCCCGAGCGCAC
>CALMOJ010000019.1 GCA_937871815.1 uncultured Neisseriales bacterium | reverse complement strand
AGCGCATGGCGCATTACGACGCGTTGACCCAGCTCCCTAACCGCGTATTGCTGGCTGACCGGATGCTGTTTGCCCTTGGTCAGGCACAGCAGACTGGGCAGTTGCTGGCAGTGTGCTACTTGGATTTGGATGGCTTTAAGCCCGTTAACGACATCCACGGCCACGAAGTCGGCGATGCGCTGCTGGTCGAAATTGCCCGCCGCTTCCGGCGCACCATTCGCGGAGGAGACACCGTGGCACGGCTGGGGGGGGACGAATTTGTGCTGCTACTGACAGGGCTAGAAGACATCGCGCACTGCAAACAAGCTCTTGAGCGAATTTTACACGTCGTCGCCGAGCCCTGCCCCGTGCGTGAAGGCTTGGCACTGATGCTTTCGGCCAGTATTGGCGTGACACTCTACCCCAACGATGGGGCCGATGTAGATACACTATTGCGCCACGCCGACCAGGCCATGTACCTCGCCAAGCAAGCAGGACGCAATCGCTATCACCTATTTGACCCCGAGCACGACCGCCAAGCCTATGTGCAGCGTGAAGCCTTGGCACGGATTGAGACCGGCCTAGCTGCGGGCGAATTTGTGCTGTTCTACCAGCCCAAGGTCGATATGCGCCAAGGGACAGTTATCGGCGCAGAAGCCCTGATTCGCTGGATTCATCCTGAGCGCGGCTTGATTCCGCCGGGCGAATTTTTGCCGATTTTGGAAGGCAGCGAATTTGCCATTACGCTCGGCGAATGGGTGATTAACACCGCGCTATTGCAGCTCCGCACTTGGCGCAACGCGCATGGCCTGATACTGCCGGTCAGCGTCAATATTGCGGGTCAGCATTTGCAGCATCCAGAATTTTGCACCCGTCTGGCGGCATTGTTAGCCACCGTGCCGGATGTCAACCCCAACTTGCTAGAGCTTGAAGTGCTCGAAACCGCCGCACTGGATGATATTGCCTATGTGTCGGACCTCATGGAAAACTGCCGCACCCTTGGGGTGACCTTTGCGCTGGACGATTTTGGTACGGGCTATTCGTCGCTGACCTACCTCAAACGCCTGCCCGCCGATATCCTCAAAATCGACCAGAGCTTTGTCCGCGACATGCTGAAAGACCCCGAAGACTTGGCCATTACCGAAGGGGTCATCGGCTTGGCGCAGGCCTTCCGTCGCAATGTGATTGCAGAGGGCGTAGAAACCATTGAGCACGGTGCGATGCTAATTCAATTGGGCTGCAATCTGGCACAAGGCTATGGCATTGCCCGCCCCATGCCTGCCGCCGCCTTCCCCGATTGGGTCACCAATTTTGTTGCCCCGCCGCTGTGGCAAGAAGCCGCCAGCCATATTTGGCCACGCGATGATTTGCCCCTGCTGGGCGCACGCATCGACCACGACCATTGGGTAGAGCGGCTGGTGGAAGTTTTAATGCGCGGCAGCACTCATATGCCGCACCCCTCAACCGCCCATGAATGCCGTTTTGGGCACTGGTACCGTGGAGTGGGGCTGCGGCGTTACGGCAATATGCCGGCTTTTTCGCACATCAACCCTATACACCAAGCGGTACACGCCTTGGGAGCGGAGCTGTTTGCCCTGATGGAAAGCGAACCCGACACGGTCAAAGCCCGCCTGCCCGAACTCTATGACCTGCGGATACAGATGCTCGATGCACTGGCCGACCTGCTGCGCTCCGTTGCGATTCTGCCCACCCCTGTCCAAGCGATAGTGACACGCCCCACAGAGCCGGTGCATTCTGAAGCGGTGCATGACGGCCTGTCGTGTGTAGTCGAGGTCTCGCCGCAGCATCCAGCCTTATAACCTTTTGTTTGTCCAATAGCAGCAATAACCGCAGCAAAAATCTAATGGCTTGGCTATCATGCGCCACCTGTGTTGGATTTCCGCCTTGTTAGTATTTTTTGGAATATACCCATGAACATCGCCCCCAATGTCACCGCCCTGATTGGCAACACCCCCTTGGTACAAATTAACCGCCTCACCCAAGGCGCAGCCGCCACCGTGGTCGCCAAGCTCGAATTTTACAACCCTGCCCACAGCGTCAAAGACCGCATCGCTGCGGCAATGGTCGATGCCGCCGAGCAGGCGGGGCAGATTCACGCCGACACCATCTTGCTCGAACCCACCTCCGGCAATACCGGCATTGGGCTGGCGATGGTCTGTGCCGCGCGTGGCTATGCCTGCACCTTGGTTATGCCAGACACCATGAGCCGTGAGCGCCGGATGCTGCTGCGTGCTTACGGAGCCAATTTGGTGCTCACCCCTGGTGCCGAAGGGATGGTCGGGGCGATTGCCCGTGCCGAGCAGATGGCCGCCGAAGACAGCCGCTATTTGATTCCCCAGCAGTTTGAAAACCCCGCCAATCCTGCCATTCACCGTGCCACTACCGCCGAAGAAATTTGGCGGGATACCGACGGCCAAGTGGCCATTTTTGTGGCAGGGGTCGGCACAGGCGGCACTATCACCGGCGTAGGCGAAGCCCTCAAACAAAAAAATCCCGCCATCCAAGTCGTCGCGGTGGAGCCCGATGCGTCGCCCGTGCTATCGGGCGGCAACAAAGGCCCGCACGCCATTCAAGGCATTGGCGCGGGGTTTGTCCCTGGAGTGCTCAACACCGGCATTTACGACGAAGTGCTCCGCGTTACCAATGACGATGCCTTTGCCACTGCCCGCGCCATGGCGGCGCAAGAAGGCTTGCTGGTGGGGATTTCCTCGGGGGCGGCTACGTGGGCTGCGATTCAGCTGGCGCATCGCCCCGAAAATGCGGG
>CALMOJ010000018.1 GCA_937871815.1 uncultured Neisseriales bacterium | reverse complement strand
TACTGCCCCACACCAAAGACCTGCTGCAAGAGCTTGGGCGGCAACTCAACGAAGTACAAAACCGGCTTTCCATTTCAGGGCACACCGATGCTGCACCGTATTCAGCCGGGGACAAAGGCTTTAGCAACTGGGAACTGTCCTCTGACCGCGCCAATGCCGCACGCCGCGAACTGGTAGTCGGCGGGATGCAAGACAGCCGCTTGCTGCGTGTTGTTGGGCAGGGGTCGGCAACATTGCTAGACCGTGTTTTCCCCAACAACCCGATTAACCGCCGCATCAGTATTGTGATTTTGAACAAAGAAACCGAAGCAGCCATTCTGCGCGAAAGCGGCACAACCGAAACCGTTTACGCCCCTCACACTACCGAATAATGAACCCCCTTTATGTGCGCCAGTTAGGGATTCAACTGGCCGCAACAGGGCTGGCGGCGGGCGTAGTGTGGGGCTTAGCCTTACCTGCGCTGTTTGCTGTGCTCCAACCCCTGCTGGCCGTGAGCTTTGCCGTACTCAAGCACGCACCACGCTGGTGGTGGGGCTTGCACGCGGCCTTTGTGCCCGCTTTGCTGTTAACCTTGGCCTATCCCATTGCCCCCTACTGGTATTTGCTGGCTTTTTTGCTGGTCTTTGCCTCGTCCAGCAACGCGCTCCGCGAACGTGTCCCGCTCTTCTTAAGCTCTCGTGCCGTCATTGCCGTGCTGGCTGACCGCTTGCCGCAGGGGGTGAGGGTCGTGGATTTGGGCTGTGGCACAGGACGTATGGTGTGTGCTTTAGCCGTGGCGCGACCCGATTTACAGATTGATGGCGTAGAAAATGCTTGGCTACCTTACTGGATAGCCCGCTGCCAAGTACGCCTCCGGCGGCTGGCACGCACACAGATTGTTTTTGGTGATTTATGGCAGCACGCGCTGACACCTTATCAGGTGGTTTACGTTTACTTATCACCCGAGCCGATGCCGCAAGTGTGGTCTAAATTTAGGCAACAAGCCGTGGCGGGTGCGTGGCTGGTCAGCAATTCTTTTGAAATTGAGGGGGTTGCGCCAGAAGAAACGGTGCAGATTGACGATGTCACGGCATCCCGTTTAATGATATGGCGGCAGACCCTGCCCGACGAAGCGACCGCAGCCATGCAGCCCCTCACGGCGCAGCAAAAAGGGTAACGATACCTGCGTATCGTCGTCATATTTAACGCTTTCCCCCTCAAAGGGAAAGGCTTCAACCCCCGTAAGGTATTTTGATGAATATCTGGCTCGATACCCTCGCCAATCACCGCTTGCCTGTACTACAAGCGACCTGCTCCAAAATGGATACCTTCCGCAATATGGCGGCAGCCAATACGCAATTTAACCTTGCGGATCTGGCCAACGTCGCGCTGGGCGACCCATTGATGGCGTTTCAGGTGCTGCGTAGCATCGGCAGAATTGAACGCACCCGTACCTTTAGCGAATCGCTGAATATCGACCATGCCTTGATGATTTTGGGTGCTGATTCATTTTTTGCTGAATTTAAACGGCTTTCCCCGCTAGAGAACTCCCCCTCCCTGTCCCAAACCGGTATTGACCAAATTATTGGCATGATGTCGCGGGCGCGGGTGGCCGCCCTGCTCATAAAAGATTGGCTATCTCTCATGGAAGAGCATCGGGTAGAAGATTGCTTTGTTGCTGCGCTTTTACACAACGTCGCCGCCTGTGCTTACCGTGTCGAATCAGGGGTCGATAAGCCCTTTTTGTCTTTGGATGCGCTGGGTCGTCATGCAGGCTTTCTAGATTACAAACAAATGGTTGAGCGGTTTATTGAGAGCCAAAAGCTACCCGACCTCTTGCTTGACCTTCTAACCGCGCCCCCTGGCTTTGACCGCCGCCGCTTGCTGCTGAAAAGTGCCATCGAAGTCGCCAACTTGCTAGAGCAAGGTTGGTGGCGCAATGAGATGGTTGAAAAGATAACCGGCGTATCGCACTTACTCGCCCAGCCCTTTGAAACCCTCTGGCAAGACATGGTGCAGCTGGTGTTGTCTGTGGCGCGTAACCCCGATGTGCCCGGCTATCAGCTTTTGGCGCGTCAATTGGCCTATATGCCCGAGCCAGAGCAGCCCGCAGGGCAAGACTTCCTCAGCCTCAACTGGGACAAAGCCGCCGCCAGCAATCAAACCTCCGCGCTAGATGACGCGCTGCGGTGGGTGGTGGGGTATTTGGCGCGTGATTTGGGGCAAGAGCGGGTGATTTTTTTCCGCAACGATGCTGCTCACAAACAGCTGAATGCCACCCAGTTTGTCGGCCTTAACGATAGCGACGACTTAATCGCCCGCCCCATCGCCTTGGTACAACACCCCTTCTTTGGCAATTTGGTGCAAAAAGCCCAAGCCTTCCGCTGCCAACCAGGCCAGCTCGACAAGCTCAAAGGCGTGTTTGCTGACCCCTTCTTTGACCGCATTGGCGACCACGGCTTTGCCACCATGTCAGTGATACGGGGTGACAAACTCATCGGCGTGTTTTACCTAGATAACGCCAGTGCAGAAAAAGGCATCGAAGAAGCGATTTACCAGCAATTTAAAATGGCGGTTTCGCGGCTGTGCAGCTAATGAAGCGGATTGATTCCCTCCAAAATACCCAGCTTAAAGCCGCCATCCAACTGGCGACCAAACCGGCCGCCCGCCAAGCACAAGGGCTGATGGTGCTAGAGGGCTTTCACCTTCTGACCAGCTATCTCCAGCAGCAAGCCAGCGTGCGGCAAGTCTTTGTCCATGACCGTGCTTTAGCGCATCCAGACTTACCCGCCTTACTGGCACAGCTACCGGCTGAATGTGCCGTTTTTGCCGTGGCCGAAGCCGCGTTTGCCAAGCTGACCCAGCTCACCTCACCCGCTGAAATCATCGCCCTCGTGGCCCCCCCCCGCCCACTGGTCTATACCACCCAAAGCTGTGTGCTGTTAGAAGACCTGCAAGACCCTGGCAACGTGGGCAGCATCCTGCGTACCGCCGCCGCCGCCGGTATCCAACAGGTGTTTTTGTCGGCAAAATGTGCCGATGTCTGGTCGCCCAAAGTGTTACGGGCAGGGATGGGAGCACATTTTGCCCTGCGCCTCTACCCCGATGCCGACCTCGCCGAGGTGCTGCGCCATTTTAGGGGTCGCACCCTCGTCACCAGCTTGGCCGCAACGCACAGCCTCTACGCTACCGACCTGACGGGGGACTGTGCCTTTGTCTTTGGCAATGAAGGGGCGGGAGTGTCTGCTACGCTGCAAGCCTTGGCCAGCGACCCGATTATCATCCCCATGCCTGGGGTGGCCGAATCGCTGAATGTCGCCGCTGCCGTGGCCGTATGCTTGTTTGAGCGTGTGCGGCAATGCCACGCCGCCACGATGGTGTAAACAACCCGACAAGGAGTTGGCTATGAATACCTCTCTCTCGCCCCGCAATGCCGACGAAGAATTCGACGACGATGCCCCACCGGCAACCCCACAGTATTTTCGGCGTTACGAAAGCACCGTCACCCTGCGGCAAATTTCTTTCTATTTGTCGGATGAAATTGGCCCCGCGCTGGCGTACACCGAGCTGATGAACACCCTGCGCACCGCCACCGAAAACGACGTAATTTTGCTGCACCTCAACACCCACGGTGGCAACTTTGACACGGGACTGCAAATCATCAACCACATGAATAACTCACCGGCGCGGGTGGTGACTATCCTAGAAGCCCGTGCGTATTCGATGGGGGCGTTGTTGTTTTTAGCCGGAGATGAGCTGGTCGTTCACGATAACTGCCAACTGATGTTTCACAACTACTCTGGCGCGTTAATGGGCAAGGGTAACGAGCAGCAAGCCCAAGTCAAAGCTATCAGCAAATGGTTTGATAAGGCTATGCAGCATATTTGCCGCCCGTTTTTGTCGGTCGAGGAAATTGCCAGTATTCGGCGAGGCGAAGATATTTGGATGGATTCGGATGAAATCCGCCGACGGCTGGCGCATCTGCCCAACCAGCTGGCTGCGCAAAAACAAGCCAATGCCGTGCGGCGCAAGAAAAAGCCGCTACCCCCTGAAGAGGGGCTGGCGGGGGTGGGTGGTAATCCCCTAGGAAATTAGTGGCGGTTAAAAGTAGAATTTTCTCCCAAGCAGCCCGAGGACGTTTTACATGAAGACATCCCTTGCTGGAAAGCGTACGCAAGCAGACTAAGCCGCGAACCGTTGATTTGTAT
>CALMOJ010000017.1 GCA_937871815.1 uncultured Neisseriales bacterium | reverse complement strand
GCCATCGAATTCACAATGCCGCCATCCACCCGCAACGCCGCGCCGTTGGTGGCCGCCGAACGTGGACTGCAGACATACGCCACCAGCGCGGCCACTTCGGCGGGTTCAATAAACCGTTTCAGCAGCGAGGTGGGGCGGGCATGGGCAAAGAAGGCCTGCTCGGCTTCGGCCAACGACACCCCTTGCGCCGCTGCCAGCTCGGCAAAAAAAGTCCCCACCCCTTCCGAGCGGGTCGGGCCGGGCAAGACCGAATTGACGGTCACGCCGCTGCCTGCCGTGGTCTGCGCCAAGCCCCGTGCCACCGACAGTTGCGCGGCTTTGGTCATGCCGTAATGCACCATTTCGGCGGGGGCATTCAGGGCGGATTCGCTGGAGACAAACACGATGCGCCCCCAGTTTTGGGCTTTCATCTGCGGCAGATAATGCCGTGCCAAGCGCACGCCGCTGAGGACGTTGGTTTCAAAAAAGCGCAGCCACTCGGCATCGGGTGTCGTTTCAAAATCGCTGGCACTGTAAATACCGAGGTTGTTCACCAGCCCATCCACCTTGGGGCAGGCCACCAATAGGTGCGCCACCCCTTCGGCATGGCTGAGGTCAGCCGCCACGCCCCACACCACGGCCTCGGGGGCAGCGGCTTTAATCTGTTCAATCGCTGCCGCCACCCGCGCGGCGGTGCGCCCGTTGACCACCACTTCCGCGTTTTCTTGCGCCAGCTCGGTGGCAATCGCCAAGCCTATCCCTGCGGTCGAACCGGTAACTAAGATGCGTTTGCCAGCTAATTGCAGATTCATGGGGATGCCTTGTTTGAGGATGAGCAAGGAGAGGGGGCATGGTGCGTGCCGCGCCCGCTTTTACTGTTACTGGAAGCGCACCGAGCAGCCGCCAATGCCACCAATGCTGACGCGCAGATAATCGCCCGACACCACCGGCACCAATGCCGCCAGCGAACCGGACAAAATCACTTCGCCGGCCTTGAGGGGAATACCGAACTCGCCCAAGGTATTGGCCAGCCACGCCACGGCATTAGCAGGGTGCCCCATCGAAGCCGCCCCCGCCCCCGTGCCGATAATGTCGCCATTTTTTTCCAGCACCATGCCCGCCAAGGCCAAATCGACGTGGCGGGGGTCTACCAGCTTATCGCCCAGCACAAACACGCCGCAGGAGGCGTTATCGGCCACGGTGTCTTGGATTTTGATTTGCCAGTTATCAATCCGTGAATCGACAATTTCAAAGCACGCCATCACGCCTTCGGTGGCCGCCATGACATCGGCAGCGGTCACGCCAGGACCAGTCAGGTCACGCTTGAGCACAAAGGCAATTTCGCCCTCTGCACGCGGCAAAATCAGGTTTTTCATCGGGATGGTGTCGCCATCCTGATACACCATGCCCGAGAGCAGATGGCCAAAGTCAGGGCGGTTGACGTTGAGCATGGTTTGGACGGCGCGGCTGGTCACGCCGATTTTTTTGCCGATGATTTTTTCACCGGCAGCCAAGCGGCGTTCAATCATCCGCAGCTGAATGTGGTAGGCATCTTCCACGCTGAGGTCCAAGCCTCGGCTGGTCAGCGGCGGCACACTGCGGCATTCAGTCAGGGCGGTGTAAAGCTCGTCACCCAGTTGGGTGAGCAGGGTCGGGTTCATAAAAACCTTTCAGGGAAAACGGACATCAGGCACACGATTCGGTTTCAGTCTCGGCCAAAAAGTCGGCGACAAGGCGCACAAAGCGGCGCGCGTGTTCAATTTGCGTCCAGTGGCCACAGCGGCCAAAAACATGTAGCTGAGCACGGTCTATCCAACGCGCGAGGGTCAGCGAAGTCTCCAGCGGAATCACTTGATCTTCGCGGCCATGCAAAATCAGCGTGTGATGCGGCAAGGCACGAATATCGGCTTCGGGTGTGGCCAAGGCATCCACCCAGCGTTGGCGCGGGGCAGGGAACATGGCTGCAAACGACTCCTGAAACCCAGGCGCAATGCTGGCCTGATAGCGCAGCATGGCCAGTTCATCGTTAACCAAGCTGCGGTCGTAGGCAAACAGGTCGAGCAACTGGCGCATGGCGGCCACCGAGGGGGTATAGCCCCACACGGCATCCAGCCCTGCCGTAAGCGGAAACGGCACGCCGACGCTGCCCATCAACACCAGCCGGCGCACCCGCTGTGGATGGCGCACCGCCAAGGCAATCGCCAGCGCACCGCCAAACGAGTTACCCACAAGGTCGGCTTGTTCAATGCCCAGCGCATCGAGCACACCCAGTGCATGAGTCACCCAGCCGTCCAGTGAATAACTTTCGTCGGCGGGGCGTGCTGTCCAGCCAAAGCCCACCAAGTCAGGCGCAATCACCCGCCGCTGTTTGGCTAGTGCGGGCAACACCAGCCGCCAGTTTGCCCATGCACTGACCCCAGGGCCGGAGCCGTGCAACATCAGCAGTGGAAACCCGCTGCCTTGGTCGTGGTAGTGGGTGTCAATACCGGCAGCCAGAATGCGCTGGCCAAAGTCGGGGCGGGAAGGTGCAGCGGGCTGAATCATGCGTGCCTCGTTAAAGGGGGTTACAACTGGATGCAGATGTTTTTCAGCTCGGTGTAGAAGTCGAGCGAATAGATGCCGCCTTCACGCCCAATGCCCGAGCCTTTTACGCCGCCAAACGGGGTGCGCAGGTCACGCAGGAACCACGTATTGACCCACACCAAGCCCGATTCGACGGCATTGGCGACGCGATGGGCACGGCGCAAGTCGTTGGTCCAGACCGTGGCCGACAAGCCGTATTCGGTGGCGTTGGCACGGCGAATCACTTCTTCTTCGGTGTCGAAGGGGCTGATGGTCACGACCGGCCCAAAGATTTCTTGCGACTGGCAGGTGTAGTGTTCTTCGGCATCGGTAATGATGGTGGGGTACATAAACGCCCCGTTTTTCACCCGCTCTGGCAGTTCAGAAGGGGGAATACGTTCGCCACCGCAGCGGATGGTCGCACCTTCTTGGCGGGCGGAATCGACAAAGGTCATCACCCGCTCCAAATGCCCCTTGGAAACCAGCGCGCCCATAGTGGTTTCTGGGCACATCGGGTCGCCGACTTTAAGGGCTTTGGCGCGTTCAACCAGCTTTTCCACAAAGGTGTCGTACAGGGGGCGTTGCACGTAAATGCGTGACCCTGCCAGACACACTTGGCCTTGGTTGGCAAACGAGGAACGCAAGGTGACATCAATACATTCGTCCAGCGGCGCATCGGCAAAAATAATGTTGGGGTTCTTGCCGCCCAGCTCAAACGACAGCTTTTTCAGGGTGTGGGCACAGTCGCCCATAATGGTTTGGCCGGTGGTGGTTTCGCCGGTAAAGGTCAGCGCAGGAATATCAGGATGGCGGGACAAGGCCGCGCCAATCAACGTGCCAGGGCCTTGCACCACGTTGTAAACCCCTTTGGGGATGCCAACTTCGTTCATCACTTCGCCCAGCAACGAGGCGGTAGACGGCGTTTCGCGGGAGGGCTTGACCACCACGCAGTTACCGGCGGCCAAAGCGGGCGCGACTTTCCATGTCATCAGTAACAGCGGCAAGTTCCACGGCGAAATCACGGCGACTACACCCACGGGGCGGCGCACAGCGTAGTTCAGCGCGTTTTGAACTTGGTTTTCCCAGCATTCGGTGGCGATATATTTGAAGTGTTCCGCAAACTGCACAAAGTTGGCTGCACCGCGTGGAATATCCAAATGCCCTGCCAGCGACATCGGCTTGCCGGTATCGGCCACTTCGGCAGCGACGAACTCGGCGGCGCGGCGGTTAATGGCGGCGGCCAGCTCCATCAGCAGGCGGCTACGTTCGACTTGGGGCAGCTTGCCCCACGTTTCAAAAGCTGTTTTAGCGGCAGCAACCGCTGCATCGACTTCGCACACATCGCCGCTGGCTACTTTGGCGATGACTTCGCCGGTCGCAGGGTCGATTTTGTCGAAGGTCTTGCCGCTTTTTGAGGCAACAAATTCGCCGTTAATAAAATGTAAAACGTCTTTCATAGCGCGTCCTCTTGGGGTGCGGGTTGGAGTCCAATAGCAGCCAGTCCGGCGGCCGCACAGGCTTCGTCTTGCGCTTCGGATGCGCCAGATACGCCAATGCCGCCAATCCAGTCACCGCCGACTTTAATCGGCAATCCCCCGCCAAAAATCACCAAACGGGGACGCGAGGCAAAGCCCAGTTTCATCCCTTCATCGTGACCGATGTGTTTCATCCAGTCGCGGGTCGAAAAGCCAAAACTGGCTGCGGTGTAGGCTTTGTCGATAGCAATATCAATTGAGTGCAAAAACGCGCCGGGCATCCGCAAAAAGCTCATCATATTGCCGCTACGGTCTACCACAGCGACATTGATGCGCCAGCCATTGGCCTCGGCGTGTTGCACCGCCGCCCGGGCGGCGATAACCGCCGCCTCCCAGTTGATGCTGGGTAATAGGGTGGCGGCTTGCATTAGCTGACGACCGACAAGAAGCGTTCGTTCAGTTTGCGGTCGTGATAGAACACGCCCTTACCCACTTCGTCCCACGTCCACTTGATGGTTTCCATATCGGGATACCAGTCGTAGCCGCCGCAGAAGGTTTCGAGGCGGTTGCCGGAGGGGTCAAAGAAGTAAATGGTCAGCCCACGGGTCACACCGTGGCGGGTTGGGCCAATATCAATCGACACTTTGTTTTTGGACATGATGTCCGCTGCCCGCAGCACTTGTTCCCAAGTGTCGAGCTTAAAGGCGACGTGGTGCAGCTTGCCCATTTCGCCGTGGCGGACAAAGGCAATGTCGTGGGCTTTGGTCGAGGTGGTCAGCCAGATAGCCAAGTCGGTTTCGCCGTCTTCGAGCTTGACGCGTTCGACAAGGGCAAAGCTCAGGGCTTTTTCGAGCAGGTCGCGTGCACCGTCAATGTCTGGGCCGTAGAGCAAGCAGTGGTCCATGCGGGTCGGCGCCATGCCTTTGAGGCCATCGGGCCACGCATCGGGGTTGACCGTTGGCAGGCCATTGCCCACGCGGTCTTTGGTGGCGTACAGCTCAATCACATGGCCAGTGGGGATGGTGAAGCGTACCCGTTCACCTGTGGCCAGCATTTCGCCAGCCGGCATCCGCTCGGTGGCGACACCTTGGGCTTGAATGCCCTTTTCCAGCAAGGTCAGCGTGGCTTCGTCCAGCACCTTAAAGCCGAAGAAGTCCAACCCTGCACGGTCAGCTTGACGCAGGATGACGCTATTGTGGTCGTGCTCATCCCATGCCTTGAAATACACCCGACCTTGGGCATCGCGCCCTGTTTCTTTCAGCCCAACCACTTCGGTGTAGAAGTGGATGGATTCTTCCAAATCGAGCACACGAATCTGTGCGTGTCCGGGACGTAGAACGCCTGTCATTGCCATGGTGTTGCCTCCTATTTTGCTTTTTATAAAACCGCGATGCGGTCAGCTTACGTCTGCTCGCCCAGCCCGTTTAAGGGGGCGGGTCGGCAGACTGTTTTTTTCATGGAACCCAAAACTTGAACCTGCAGGTCGGTGGTTGGCCGAATGCGGCAGGACAATACCCGTCCGCAGGCTTCGTCCTCGGCAGAAACGTGGTCGCGGTTCATTACCTTGGCCACATAGCTACCCGATAACACAGCCACTTTGCACACGCCACAGCCGCCTTGTCGGCAGCCGACGGGGATGCCTTTGCGTCCCAGCCGCTCCATGCCTTCGAGCACGGTTTGGTCGGTACGGCAACGATAGGTTTCGCCGGTATCTTGGATGGCGACGCTGAAACTTTCTGGGGTTTCTGTTTGCGTCATGGTGTCTGCTCCCAAACAATGGGTAGAACAATACATTCGTATTTTGTCGAAGTAAATATAAATTATCGAGATTTTTATCACGACAACTTGCCTTGACATCCTCCCCAGCTTGGAGGGCTGGGGACTCCTACGGCGGTCAGCTAAAAGCTAACGCACTTCGGCGGGTTCTTGCTTCACCGAGCGGCCTGACTGCGCCGACTCTCCACAAGCTAACAAGCGGTGTCCCCGCTCTAAAACATTGATCGCGCCGACCACATCGGCGTGGTTCTGGTAGCCACATGCGACGCAGGCGAACTGGGCTTGGCTGCGGCGATTCTCTTTTG
>CALMOJ010000016.1 GCA_937871815.1 uncultured Neisseriales bacterium | reverse complement strand
TCAATCTCGTTTTGGATGGCACGTTTAAGTGGTCGTGCCCCGTAAATAGGGTCAAACCCCGCTTCGCTAATCAGAGCCAAAGCCGTATCGGTGATTTGCAAGCCGAGTTCCAGTGCAGCAAGACGGCCTTCGAGGCGTTTAAGCTGGATACGAGCAATCGAGGCAATGTGTTTTTCGCCCAGCGAATGGAACACCACCACCTCGTCAATCCGGTTAATAAATTCTGGGCGGAAATGGGATTTCACTTCACCCATCACCATCAACTTGACCAGCTCGTAATCGTCGCCGTTCATGGCTTGGATTTGGTGACTGCCGATGTTGGAGGTCATCACCACCACCGTGTTACGGAAGTCCACCGTGCGGCCTTGCCCATCCGTTAGTCGGCCATCGTCCAGCACCTGCAGCAGGATGTTGAACACGTCGGGATGCGCTTTTTCGACCTCATCCAGCAAAATCACGCTATACGGTTTGCGCCGGATTTGCTCGGTCAGATAGCCACCCTCTTCGTAGCCGACATAGCCCGGTGGCGCACCAATCAGGCGAGCGACGGAATGCTTTTCCATATATTCGGACATATCAATCCGAATCAGGTGGTCTTCTGAGTCAAACAAAAAATTAGCCAATGTTTTGCACAGCTCGGTTTTGCCCACCCCTGTTGGCCCCAAGAACAAGAAAGAGCCATACGGTTTGTTCGGGTCTGACAAGCCCGAGCGTGAACGGCGAATCGCATCGGCCACCACCCGCACGGCCTCATCTTGCCCGACCAAGCGTTGGTGAAGCGCGTCCTCCATTTTCAGCAGTTTTTCGCGCTCGCCAGACATCATTTTGGCGACCGGAATCCCTGTGGCACGGCTGACCACCTCGGCGATTTCCTCTGCCCCGACTTGGGTGCGGAGGAGGCGATTCGGTTTTTGCGCCGAGCCCTCGCCCGCTTCTGCTGCTTTAAGCTGCGCTTCTAGCTGTGGCAATTGCCCGTACTGCATTTCGGAGACTTTTTGCCAGTCGCCCTTGCGCGTGGCTTCTTCCATGTCGATACGAAGGCGGTCGAGCTGCTCGCGCAGGGCTTGTGAGCCTTGCACAGCGGCTTTTTCGGCTTTCCAAATTTCTTCAAGGTCAGAGTATTCACGCGACAGACGGGCAATTTCTTCTTCAATCAGGCTAAAGCGTTTTTGGCTGGCATCATCCTTTTCTTTTTTGACCGCCTCGCGCTCAATTTTGAGTTGAATCAAGCGGCGTTCCAGCTTGTCCATCACTTCTGGCTTGGAATCAATTTCCATCTTGATGCGGCTGGCAGCCTCGTCAATCAGGTCAATGGCCTTGTCGGGCAAAAAGCGGTCGGTGATATAGCGGTGGCTGAGTTCGGCTGCGGCCACAATGGCAGGGTCGGTGATGTCCACGCCATGATGGATTTCATACTTCTCTTGCAGCCCCCGCAGAATGGCGATGGTGTCTTCTACGCTCGGCTCGCTGACCTGTACTTTTTGGAAGCGGCGTTCCAAGGCCGCATCTTTTTCGATGTACTTGCGGTATTCGTCTAGCGTGGTCGCGCCGAGGCAATGCAGTTCGCCCCGTGCCAAGGCAGGCTTGAGCATATTACCCGCATCCATCGCCCCTTCGGCTTTGCCTGCCCCCACCAAAGTGTGAATTTCATCAATAAAAATCAGCGTTTGGCCTTCGTCTTTGGCTAGCTCGGTCAGCACCGCTTTAAGGCGTTCTTCAAATTCGCCGCGATACTTCGCACCGGCAAGGAGGGCTGCTAAGTCCAGCACCAAGAGCCGCTTGTTTTTGAGGCTTTCTGGGACTTCGCCATTGACGATGCGCTGCGCAAGCCCTTCCACAATGGCGGTTTTGCCCACCCCAGGCTCACCAATCAGCACAGGATTATTTTTGGTGCGGCGTTGCAGCACTTGAATGGCGCGGCGGATTTCGTCATCTCGCCCAATCACGGGGTCGAGTTTGCCTTCCCGTGCCCGAGCGGTCAGGTCTAGGGTGTATTTGTTGAGGGCTTCGCGTTTGCCCTCGGCATCTTGGCTATCGACCCCCTCACTGCCCCGCACGGCATTGATGGCTTCGGTCAGTGCCTTGGGGCTGCCGCCCGCTTCTTTGAGCAAACGCCCCGCCTCGCCTTTGTCTTGGGTGAGCACCAGCAAAAACAGCTCGCTGGCGATAAATTGGTCGCCGCGCTGCATGGCGGCTTTGTCGGTGAGATTGAGTAGATTTAGCAGCTCCCGCGAGACATTTATTTCGCCTCCCGTGCCGCTGACTTTGGGCAAGCGTTGAAGTGACTCGGTGAGCATTTGCCGCAAACGGGGCACGTTGACCCCCGCCCGTGCCAACAAGCTACCGATCCCGGCTTCGCGGTCGTCAATCATGGCCGCCAGCAGGTGCTGCGGCTCAATGTAGGCGTTGTCTGCCCCTAAGGCGAGGCTTTGGGCATCGGCCAGTGTTTGTTGGAATTTGGTGGTGAGTTTGTCTTGGCGCATGTTTTGGGTATCCCTGAGTGATTCTGAGCCACAGCATGGGTGCGACGCACTACGCTGCTAAGCTACGGAATATTAAGCAATCTTGGGTTGTATCTGTGGGGGAGACGGGGGTTTTCAAGGGGGGTGTGGCGAAATCCCCTCATTTTTTATGCGCGTAGGGGTTGACGTGTTTTTTGAGGATGCGTATAGTTCGCTCCATTGATTCTTTCTGCTGAACAAGCAGTTAGTTTTAGTTCCATAGGGGGTATAGCTCAGCTGGGAGAGCGCTTGCATGGCATGCAAGAGGTCATCGGTTCGATCCCGTTTACCTCCACCAAGAACATATCTAAAGCAATGCAAAGAAGGCCGCAAACCTAGATAAACAAAGGGTTTGCGGCCTTTTTTACGTCCAATAGCGTCCAATGCGTGCGCTGACAGCCACAAAAATTGGGGGTATGTTCGGGGGTATCCCCCCAAAACAAAA
>CALMOJ010000015.1 GCA_937871815.1 uncultured Neisseriales bacterium | reverse complement strand
AACAAGAAGTTCATCAAGTCCCCATCGGCCACCACATACTCTTTGCCTTCCACGCGCATTTTGCCAGCTTCTTTGGCTTTGGCTTCGCCGCCGCAGGCAACAAAATCAGCATAGGCAATCACTTGGGCGCGGATAAAGCCGCGTTCAAAGTCGGTGTGAATCACGCCAGCGGCTTGGGGGGCGGTGTCGCCTTTGTGGATGGTCCACGCGCGGACTTCTTTCACCCCAGCGGTGAAGTAGGTCTGCAAGCCCAGCAGCTCGTAACCCGCCCGAATCAGGCGGTTCAAGCCGGGCTCTTGCAGCCCAATGCTTTCCAAGAACTCTTGCTTGTCGGCATCATCAAGGTCGGCAATTTCGCTTTCGATGGCGGCGCACACGGCCACAACCGGCGCACCTTCTTCGTTGGCCAATACGGTCAGGCGGTCTAGGAAAGGGTTGTTGCTAAAGCCATCTTCGGCGACGTTGGCCACATACATGGCGGGCTTGATGGTCATCAGGCACAGCGGCTTGAGCAGGGCTTTTTCTTCGGCATCCAAATCCATATTGCGGACGGGGCTGCCGGTGTCCAAGTGGTCGCGGACTTTTTCAAGGATGGCCACCAGCCGAATCGCGTCTTTGTCGCCGCTTTTGGCTTTTTTGCCGTCACGGCTAATGGCTTTTTCGACCGAGGACAAATCCGCCAAGGCCAGTTCGGTGGCGATGGTAGACACGTCTTCGATAGGGTCGATGCGCCCTGCAACGTGGATGATGTTGGGGTCTTCAAAGCAGCGCACCACGTTCACGATAGCATCGGTTTCGCGGATGTTGGCCAGAAACTGGTTGCCCAAGCCCTCGCCTTTGGACGCGCCCGCCACCAAGCCCGCAATATCGACAAACTCGACAATGGCAGGCTGCACGCGCTGGGGCTTCACAATCTCAGTCAGTGCGACCAAGCGTGGGTCGGGGACTTCAACAATCCCAACGTTGGGTTCGATGGTGCAAAAAGGGTAGTTAGCTGCTTCAATCCCCGCTTTGGTCAGGGCGTTAAACAGGGTGGATTTACCAACGTTGGGCAGGCCAACAATGCCGCATTTCAAGCTCATGGGAATTCTTTCGCAAACAAGGCTGCGGTGAGGGTCACGCGCACGCCTAAGGGTTAGGGGGATTACTTGCAGGCCGTGTGCAGGGCTTTCATCGCTTCAGGAAAGCGACCGGCGAGGAGGTCAGGCAAAATGGTTTCGGCGTGGTCTAGGGCGGTGTCCATCGCGGTCTGTTCTTCTTTGCGCGGGGGCTTCAGCACAAAGGTGGCAACTTCATTTTTGTGCCCCGGATGGCCAATGCCCACCCGTAGCCGCCAGTAGTCTGGCGTGGTCAGGGCAGCGTGAATATCCCGCAGCCCATTATGCCCGCCGTGACCGCCGCCCAGTTTAAGCCGCGCCACACCTGGGGCGAGGTCTAGCTCGTCATGCGCAACCAAAATTTCGTCGGGCAAAATTTTGTAAAAGTGCGCCAACGCGCCCACCGCACGTCCGCTGAGGTTCATAAAAGTTTGGGGCAGCAAAATATGCACGTCACCGGCACGCCCATACAGCCCAAAAAACTTGCTTTCGCTGCGGAGCGGGGCAGACAGCCGCTGCGCCACCCGCTCGGCAAACCACGCGCCCGCATTGTGACGGGTGGCGGCGTACTCTGCACCAGGGTTGCCTAAGCCCACAATCAGTCGAATGGCTGCCATGATGACTCTCTGTTTAATGCGTGACTAAATACACAACGGGGAAGCAAAAAACGGCTCGCTGCGAAGGCAACGAGCCGTTTTGGTGCGACTTAATCATTCAGCGTGAGCCGAATTATTCAGCAGCAGAACCCGATGCCACAGCGACACCCAAGTTGTGACCACGAGCCAATTCAACCAGCTCTACACCTTCTGGCACAACGATGTCGGACAGGTGAACGGTTTGGCCGCCTTGGATGTTGGACAAGTCCACGACCAAGAATTGTGGCAACGCGCCTGGCAAGGCACGTACTTCGACTTCAGTGATAGGGTGGCTAATCTTGCCGCCGCCCAATTTCACTGCTGGGGAGTTTTCGCTGTTTTCAAAGTGCAAGGACACTTTGATGGAAATTTTTTCGTCAGCGTTGATGCGTTGGAAGTCAACGTGCAGCACTTGGGGCTTCCAAGGGTGCAGTTGGGTGTCACGCAGCAACACGGCTTGTGCTTTGCCATCAATTACCAAGCTCAACACGGAAGTGTGGAAAGCTTCGTCTTTTAGTGCGTAAAACAGGGTATTGTGGTCGAGTTCGAGGGACTCGGCAGGCTGACCTGCACCGTAAACCACAGCAGGCAATTTGCCAGCGTGACGCAGGCGGCGGCTCGCACTCGTACCTTCTAGAACACGCTTAGTAGCAATCACTTCAATCGTCATGTGAAACTCCAAATAAACACGGGCTGCCGCGACCAGCACGCCCGTTAATCAGCCCACCGGCACATCCGGCAG
>CALMOJ010000014.1 GCA_937871815.1 uncultured Neisseriales bacterium | reverse complement strand
GCAGCATACGCCTCCGTAATCTGGGTTAAGTCCGGCCAGCGTGCGGCTTGGGCTTGGGCACGATGCGCCCATGCTTGGCGGGTGCTTTCCTCGCTGAGCAAGGTATCCAGCACCCGTGCCAATACGGCGGCACTGCCCGGAATCAGCCACGCGCCCTCCGCCATCACTTCTGGCACGCCGCCCACGGCAGTGCAAACCGTCGGTAGCCCCGCCGCGAGGGCTTCTAGGTTGGCCAAGCCAAAGGACTCGGTCGAGGACGTGCTGACGTAGCAATCAGCGGCATACAGATAGGGGGTGACATCATCGGTGGCGGCAAAATGCAGCCGATGGCCAAATCCGGCGGCATCGGCTTGGGCTTGGAGGGCGGCGTGGTCGCCTTCCCCTAAAATCTGCACCTGCAGCTGGGGATGGCGTTCTGCCAAGGCGAGGCAGGCGGCTAGGAGCAGGTCAAATCGTTTCAGCGGCACACATCGCCCCACGCCCAGCACGTACTGCCCTTCGCTTGACCAGCCAAGGGCGGCACGCGCGGCGGCTTTGTCCATCGGCACAAAATCCCGCCGAGGATGAGGCAGGGTGCGCCAATGGGCGGGCACGGCTGGCAAGGTGAGGTCACGGGCAAGGGCTTCGAGCGAGAGCCGCGTTGGGGCAATCACCCAATCTGCTGCGGCCAACACCCGCCGCTCCAGCCAGCGAAAAAGCTGCTGTGCCCGCACCCCTTGCGCCAAGCCGTCGTCGTGGGTGGCTTGGCTATAGCTGCCAAAACCATGCTCGGTAATGCCCCAGCGTGTCGCCGTCAGGGCGTGCCGTCGAGCCCCCGCCCAAAAGCCGATGGCCAGCCAAGGGTCGTGCAAATGGACACGGTCAAAGCCCTGTTGTTGCGCGACACGGGCGGCAAACCAGCCCATTTGCAGTCGCTCTAGCCACGCCCACAGCATGGCCTGACGAGGGGAATGGGTCGCGACCCCCAACCACCGTCCAAGCCGTGTAAACCACTGCTGCCGTTTGGCCAGCTGGGCGGGCTGTAAGTCGTGTTGGCACAGATAACGCACCGTCCAGCCTTGGGTGGTCAGGGCTTCGACGACCGGCAGCAGGCTACGCCCGAGGCCATAGCGGCGGTCGGCCAGTTGTTCCCGCGTCACCATCAACACACGCGGCAATGCGGCGGGGAGAAGGGGAGGATTGATCACCGAAAATCCGTATCCCCCGCCATCAACCACCAGCGGTTTTGCATTGCTTCAAGAGTCATACCTGTCGGATTAGTATTAGTCGAAACTGTAATATCCAGCGGGGTCAGCGTGGCGTGGTGGCAGGCAAAAGCAGCTTGCTGGCTGCTGGTTATCCACGCAAACACCGCGGTGCGCTGGGCGTAGGCGGCAAAGCGGCGGGCGGTTTGCACCACGATAGGGAGCTGCGCGAGCGGGGCAACAACATCGACCAGCTCAACCCCTTCTGCGCCTCGGTCACGGAGCACCACCAGCCCCACCGGCTGGCGCGTCCAGCGGTGGTGGGTGA
>CALMOJ010000013.1 GCA_937871815.1 uncultured Neisseriales bacterium | reverse complement strand
TTTGCCCGCAAGTCGTTTGACCGCATCATGCAGCTTAAAGACAAGGGCGTGACCATCCTGTTTTGCTCGCACTCGATGTACCAAATCGAAGCAATTTGCAACAAAGCCATTTGGCTAGAGCGCGGCCAAGTCCGTGCCTTGGGCAACCCTGGTGAAGTGATTGTGGCCTACGAATCCTCGCTCGAAAGTGCCGCCCACACCCCGCCGATGGACAGCACTGCCCCGCCGCCAACCGCCATCCCTGCCGGCTTTGCGCGGATACGCGCCGTGCGGGTGCGCTGCGACGGTATCGAAGGCAAAAAGCTCACCGCCCACAGCGGCAGCAGCACGCTTTCCGCACAGATTGATTTTGCCTCTGACCCCGCCCTGCCCGCTCCAGTGGTCGCCGTGACCCTCCACGCCATGGACGGCCAAACTGTCTGCAGTGCCGGCACCCACCTTGGCCAGCCGGTCGAAGTGACCCGTGATGGCTATGGCGAGGGGCAGGTGGAAGTCACCTTCCCCGCGCTGCCGCTGCTCAAAGGCACCTATCACCTCTCGGCGCATTTGCTGTGCGAACGCGGCGTGCATCTTTACGAATCCGCCACCTACGCCAGCGTGATTCAGGTCAAGCAGCAAGATTTGTCGCAGGGCGTGTTTATCATTCCCGCACAGTGGACGATGGGCACCCCGTCTGCCCGCCCCTTGCCCGCCTCGACCGCCGCAGAGGACATAGGCCGCACCCTGCCCGCTGATGCCGATACGCTCGACCTCCTCGCCGCCCACGCGCCTGCCCTGCCCGTCGGTGCCAGCCTGCCGCTGGACATCCCCGCCGAAGCCGAAGCCCTCGCCGCCCGCTTTGGGCTGGCACGCCAAGCGGAGGGCACATGGCTAAAAACCCGCCAACCACGCTGGCAACTCGGCTGGGTGCGGCGCGACCAACAAGCCGCATGGCTCACCCTATTTGAAGCCGCATTTGGGCACAGCATGACCCCCGCTTTCTGGCACTGGAAATACCGCGACACCGACAAGCTCGGGATAGGGGCGTGGCGAGAGGGTCAATTGGTGGCGGTTTACGGCAGGATGCCGCGCCCTATCCTAGACGCGGGCAAAGCGGCCTACGCGGTGCAGGGCAGTGATGCGATGGTGCATCCTGCTGAGCGGGGGGTGATGACCAAGTCGGGCGTGTTTCAGCAAATTTGCACCAGCTTTTTAGAAGCCAGCAGAGGGGCAGAATCTGCAGGTCTGCTTACCTTTGGCTTTCCCAATCCACGCCATTTTCTGCTCGGTCAGCGGAGAGGTTTTTATGCCAAGGTAGATAGCATGGTCGAAGCCCGCTGGACGGTCAGCCGCGCCCGCCCCTCACCGTGGCACAGCTCCCGCCCTGTCACCGCTGCCGACGCGCCGCAGGTCGAAGCCCTGTGGCAGGCGATGGCGCGGGATTTGCGCCAAAACATCGTCGGGGTACGTGACTGGGCCTACCTCCAAGCCCGCTACCTTGACCATCCCGACCGGCCTTATACCGTATTGCTGACCCGCCACCGCTGGACGCGCCAGCCGGTGGGGCTGGTGGTGCTCCGCGACCGAGGTACCGAGGGTATTGAATTGGTCGATGTCGTCGCCCCGCTCACCCAGCTTCCGGTCTTGGTGCAGACCGCCCGCCGCTTTGCTGCCTACGCCCACCGCCCTTCCGTTTTTGCGTGGATTACCAGCAGCCAGCAAGCTGCTTTTGCCTGCCATCAGGCCACTCTGACCCCTATGGACATTGTGATTCCGACCAATATCTGGTCAGCCGGCCCCGCCCCTGAAACCGTGCAAAACCGCTGGTGGTTGATGGCGGGGGATACGGATTTCCGGTGATCGGGTAATTTACCCCACAAACGTTGAAGTCATATTTTCGGCAGAAGGCAGAAAAATGGAATCGAATTACATCCCTTACCATGCAGAACATTGTCCGCCAGTGGGTCGGGTTTTAGTTTTTGCACCCCATCCTGATGATGAGGTGTTTGGTTGTGGCGGTGCCATTATTCGCCATGTAGCGCAAGGCGATGTGGTCAGCACGATTCTGGTAACAGATGGCGCGGCAGCGACCAGCCATCAGGATAAAGCAGCCAAGCAGCGTTACATCGCGGCTCGCTATGCTGAAAGTGTGGCTGCGGCAAAAGTTTTGGGCTACCAAGATATCCAAACATGGGGAATGTCTGACCGAACTTTGGTGTGTGATGTGGCATCTATCCAGCGTGCTATTGATGCAATCCGCGCAACTGGGGCGACGCATATCTATGCGCCTTCTGTTTTTGAGATACATCCTGACCATGTCGCACTGGCCGAAATTGCCATTGCAGCGGTGATTGCCACGCAAACCATATTAGT
Organism: uncultured Neisseriales bacterium; assembly: GCA_937871815.1. Lineage (GTDB taxonomy): Bacteria > Pseudomonadota > Gammaproteobacteria > Burkholderiales > Aquaspirillaceae > Rivihabitans. The sequence continues at coordinate 4,094 of CALMOJ010000013.1, read as the reverse complement.
TATGTATGAGGTCGGCGTGCCACTACACCCCAATAGATTGCTCGACACAACGGCTATCCAACACCAAAAAACACAAGCCATGCACTGCTTTGGGAGCCAAACACAGCTTAACAATTACATTGACGTGGTGGCTTCACTCAACCGATTCCGAACGTATACCTTGCCGCCTACCGTTCAGTTTGCAGAAGGCTTTTACCAAGTCTCCGGAACTGATTTGCGAGACACCCCGATCCTCCGCTATGGAAAAACACGGCAGACAGAGGCGATGTTGGCGCAAGCTGCAGTATTGGCAAATCCACCGCGTGCATGGTGGCAACGGCTACTCGCCCAGAAAAGAAAGAGCAAAACCGTCTTGTAAAGTGGTTTTGCTCTGCAAGCAGGATTTATATTATGTGTCTTAAGGTGTGGCCATCTCTTTAACCATTAAATTGGCTATTTTATTAACGCGTTGGATTGTGTTGCTGCCTCAGGGTGAGAAGAAAAATATATGCCATTTTTTGTGCAAATACCCAAAGCAACCGAGCCTAAAAAAATGAAGCCAGCCAGTGCTACACTACATTTTTTTAGTATGTAGCAGGCTTTCATCTCTTTGCATTGTGATTTTCGTAATGAGACTAATTTTTCTTTATATGAAGAAAACTCGGAATGCCAAGCAAATAGAATAAAGAAGAGCGATATCCATCCGTACATGGCTTGCTGTTCCAGTCCCATACACGATAGACCCGTAGAAAATGCCAACACACCCAAAACATTATTGGTTGTTAAAAAATACTTCTCAATTACTGCTAAATTGGTATCTGCTTCTTCATTTTTCATGTTTTCCACGACTCGACCTTGTTTGCATAATATCGAAATATGTTTTTATAACATAAAAACACTATAGGAATAAAACACTATCTCCGCGCCACTGAAGGCCTGAACCGCTACCGAGGCCTCTATCTGGGGCGCGAGCGGTGGGCAGAGGCTTTTTGGGTGGAAACCCGCGCCGCACCCCGCCTGTTTGATGCTGTTCAGGCCTTGAGCTTGCGGCTACTCGCCCGCCTGGGATGATAAAATCCCCGACTTACCTCACCCTCTCCCCTCCCCCCTCATGGAAATTGACTTAATGCGTCGCCATGCCAGTAGCGCGACCGCCCTGCTCAAGAATTTGGCTAATGAAGAACGTCTGATGCTGTTGTGCCAATTGGTCGAGGGCGAACGCTCGGTGGGGGAGCTCGAAACCCTGACCGGCATTCGCCAGCCCACGCTGTCCCAGCAACTGGGCGTGCTGCGTAACGAAAACCTCGTCACCACCCGCCGAGACGGCAAGCGGATTTTCTATGCCGTGGCCAGCGAAGACGCGCTGGCTATTTTGAGCGCGCTCTACGGTATTTTCTGCCGCCCCAACGCCCCACACTGCTAAAGTGAAACCAGCACAGCCCGTCTGTGCGTCCCGCCATGTGGGTGGGGCAATGGCTGCGTGAGGGGCTTATGTTTGAATCGGCAGAATTAGGGCACAAAATCGACAAGGCAAGCTATCGCACCGCCATCCCTGGCCTGCGCTCCGCCCTGCTCGATGCCCAGTTTGAAGTGCGCGAGAACGGCACGTTTCCCGTGGTGATTTTGATTGCAGGCATCAACGAGTCCGACAAAAGTGCCACGGTCAACACCCTGTATGAATGGATGGATCCCCGCTATCTGTCCACCCTCGCCCCCGCCACTCCTACCGACGAAGAACGCGACCGCCCCCATATGTGGCGGTACTGGCGGGCTTTGCCGCCTAAAGGGCGCATCGGAATTTTGTCGGCCTCGTGGTATTTCGACCCCATCCGCGCCCGCATCGAAGAAGACCCGCTGGCATTTGACCAGCGCATCGACCAAATTAACCGCTTCGAAGCCATGTTGGTCAACGAAGGGGCGTTGGTTCTGAAATTTTGGCTGCACCTCACCCCCAAGGGGCAGCGCGAACGGCACAAACGTCTGAAAGACAACCCCGCTACCGCATGGCGTGCGGCGCAAGAAGCCCCCTACCGCCGCAAAATGTATAACACCATCCAAACCTCGGCCGGCCATGTGCTGCGGCTGACCAACACCCCGTGGGCACCGTGGATGGTGGTGGAAGCGACCGATGACCGCTACCGCAAACTCACCCTCGGCAAAACGATTTTGGATGCGCTGCAAAAGCGGCTGGCAGACCACCGCGACCAGAACTTCCCCGTCGCGCCGCCCTTGTCGCTGCGTACCGACCAGCTCGACGTACTGACCGCCCTCGACCTCGGCCAAAAGCTACGCCGCACCCCCTACAAAGCCCAACTCGCCGAACTCCAAGGGCGGCTGGCCGAGCTGGTACGCCACCCCCGCTTTCAAGACCGCTCGGTGGTGGTGGTGTTTGAAGGCTCAGACGCGGCGGGCAAAGGCGGGGCGATTCGGCGGGTGGCCGCAGCGATGGATGCGCGGCAATACCGCATTGTGTCGATTGCCGCCCCCAGCGAAGAAGAACGTGCCCAGCCCTATTTGTGGCGATTCTGGCGGCACATTCCGCGCACAGGGCAAGTCGCCATTTTTGACCGCTCATGGTACGGACGGGTGCTGGTGGAACGGGTCGAAGGCTTTTGTAGCGAAGCCGACTGGCTGCGGGCCTACACCGAAATCAATGATTTTGAACACGAGCTGCACGAAGCCGGTGCCGTGGTGGTCAAGTTTTGGCTGCAAATCAGCCCAGACGAACAGCTTGCCCGCTTTGAAGCGCGTGCTGCCATTCCGTTTAAGCGGTTTAAAATTACCGAAGAAGACTGGCGCAACCGCGACAAAGCCGAGGCCTATCACCACGCCGTCTGCGACATGGTGGACCGCACCAGCACAGGGCTGGCACCGTGGACGCTGGTCGAAGCCAACGACAAAAACTTTGCCCGCGTCAAAGTGCTGAAAACCCTGTGTGCACGGCTTGAAGCGGTGCTCAAATCCAAACCATGACCTGCCCCAGCCCCGAGGTGCTGCCGCCGGTTGGGGCGTTTGGCGGCACGTTCGACCCCTTCCACCGTGGCCATTTGCGCCTAGCTTGTGCTTTTCGGGACGAGCTGGGCTTGGCCGAGGTGCGGGTGATACCCACCGGTGCATCGCCCCACCGCCCCACCGCCCACGCCAGCCCCGCCCAGCGGTTTGATATGGTGACACTGGCACTGGCCGACGAACCTTGCCTTATCCCCGACAACCGCGAAGTGACGCGGGGGCGGGTGTGCTACACCGTGGAGACCCTAGAAAGTCTGCGGGCGACATGGGGGCCGACCCGTCCGCTGTGGTGGTTGGTGGGGGCGGATGCCTTTGCCGGCTTGATGACGTGGCACCGCTGGGAAGATTTACTCACCCTCGCCCATTTGGCCGTGGCACTCCGCCCTGGCTTTGCGGTCGAAGCCTTGCCCGCCCCCCTGCAAACCCTGTGGCACACGCGGCAAGCGGCTGATTTTCCAAATCAATCGGCAGCGGGTAGAATCCGCCCCTTGCTTTTGCCACCGGCAGACATTTCCGCCACGGCCATTCGCGCCGCCCTCTCTCAAGACCACGCAGTGGATGACCTCGTCGATGCCCGTGTGCTTGACTACCTCCGCACTGCGCGGCTTTACCAGACTGAATCAAGAAAGATTGCCCCATGACTGATACCGAAAACACCCCCCTGCCCCCTGTAACCGATGTGGAAGAAATGAGCCTGCTGGCCGTTGAAGCCCTTGAAGATATTAAAGGCAAAGATATTGTTAACCTCGACACCCGCGCCCTGACCTCCTTGTTTCAACGCATGATTGTCTGCACCGGCGACTCTAACCGTCAGGTCAAAGCCTTGGCCAACAGCGTGGCGGTCAAGCTGAAGTCGCGTGGCGTGGATTTGGTTGGGGTCGAAGGCGAACAAACCGGCGAGTGGGTGCTGGTCGATGCGGGCGATATTGTTGTCCACGTCATGTTGCCCGCCGTGCGCGACTACTACGACATCGAAGCCCTGTGGGGCGGCGAAAAGCCTTCGTTTAATGTGGGCTTGGCACGGCCATGGAGCGCGGTATAAGTTTTTAGCTGGCTGCCCGTGCCAACCGGTTCACCCCCGCCCCGTCGTGGCGTGAACCGCCCCG
>CALMOJ010000012.1 GCA_937871815.1 uncultured Neisseriales bacterium | reverse complement strand
AAATTGCGGATATTTTGACCGGTCAGCACCTGCTGCAGGTTGCGGTTCATACGGCGGGCGGCAAATTCGCCGGTAGCCTCGTTCAGCCCGCCAATCGCACGGTTGATGGCCGCCGTCACGTTGCCCGCTTTGGCGTGGTGTGCCGCAGCGAGGGCGGCATCGACCACTGCCCGTTCTTCGGCGTTGAGCAAATCGCCATCGACGGCCAACGCGGCTTCGGTGGTGGCAATTAGCCCTTCGGCATCGACTTGGGCTTCGCGCAGCTTGCGGGCATCAATGTCTTCCCGAACGTGGGTCAGTGATTCGGTCAACATGCGGGTCACCTCGGTGCTGTCTAGGCCATAAGCCGGTTTGACCTCGATGCGGGCCTCTGTGCCGGTGGTTTGTTCGCGGGCAGAAACCGACAGCAGGCCATCGGCATCTACTTGGAAAGTGACACGAATCCGCGCCGCGCCCGCCACCATCGGCGGAATCCCCCGCAAAGTAAATTGCGCCAAGCTGCGGCAGTCTTCGACCAGCTCCCGTTCGCCTTGCACCACATGCACTACCATCGCGGTTTGGCCGTCCTTAAACGTGGTGAACTCTTGGGCGCGGGCGGTGGGCAAGGTGCTGTTGCGCGGGATGATTTTTTCAGTCAGCCCGCCCATGGTTTCAATGCCTAGGGAAAGCGGCAGCACATCCAGCAACAGCCAATCGTCTTCGGCCTTGTTGCCAGCCAGCACGTTGGCTTGAATCGCCGCACCCAGTGCAACCACTTGGTCGGGGTCGAGGTTGGTCAGCGGCGGTTGCTGGAAAAACGCACTGACGGTACGGCGAATTTTGGGCATTCGGGTCGCCCCGCCCACCATCACCACGCCGGTAATGTCCTCGGGGCGAAGCTGGGCATCGCGCAACGCTTTACGCACCGGCACCAAGGTTTTTTCGACCAAGGTGCGGGTAATGGCGTGGAAGATGGCCTGCGTCAGAGTCAGATTGACCACGCGCCCATCCGACAGCGGGGTGATGATGGGGGCTTCGAGCTGGTCGGTCAGGGCTTCTTTGGCGGTGCGGGCATGGGTCAGCAGGCGGCGGGTGTCGGTGGCCGAAAGCTGTGACAGGCCGGCGGTTTCTAGCATCCAGCAGTAAATGCGGTGGTCAAAATCATCGCCACCCAGTGCCGAATCGCCGCTGGTGGCCAGCACTTCGAACACCCCACGGGTCAGCCGGAGAATCGACACATCAAATGTGCCGCCCCCCAAGTCATACACCACAAACGTGCCTTCGGAAGCGTTATCCAGCCCATAGGCAATCGCAGCGGCGGTGGGTTCGTTCAGCAGGCGCAGCACGTTCAGCCCCGCCAGTTGGGCGGCATCTTTGGTGGCTTGGCGTTGGGCATCGTCAAAATAGGCGGGGACGGTAATCACCGCCCCAATCAGCTCGCCACCCAGATGGGCTTCGGCGCGGGTTTTGAGGGTGCGCAGAATATCCGCCGAAATATCGACCGGACTTTTGACCCCCGCCCGTGTATGGAGCTGCACCATGCCTGGCGTGGTGGCAAAGCGATACGGGAAATCTGCCGGTGCAACGACATCTTTAAGCCCGCGTCCCATAAATCGCTTGACCGACACAATGGTATTGGCGGGGTCGTCGCTTTGGTGGGCACGGGCAATGTGGCCGACCTCCACCAGCCCATCGGGGGCATAGCGCACCACGGAGGGCAGCAGGTTAAAGCCGGTTTCGTCCGGCAGCACCGTGGCCGCGCCGCTGCGTACCGTGGCAACCAGCGAATGGGTCGTGCCAAGGTCAATGCCAACCGCCAAGCGGTGTTGATGGGGGGCGGTAGAGAGGCCGGGTTCGGCGATTTGTAGCAAAGCCATAGCAGAGGAAGCCTAAAAGGGAAAATACCAAGCGAAAAAGCCCACTCAGTCGAGTAGCGCTTCGAGCGCGTCACCAATATCTTGTTCAAACTTGTCTAAAAAGCGGAGCTTGCGCACCAAGCCTGCCGCAGCGGGGTAGTCTGCTTCGTCATCCAGCAGGGTGGCGAGGGCTTGGGTCAGCGTGCGGGCTTCTTCGCAGACTGTGTGCGACAGGGCTTCGAGGGCTTCGGCATCGCGTCCTGCTTGCGCCGCCGCCATCTCGTCCCGCCAGTCCATTTGCGCCATCAAAAAATCAACCGGCATCGCGGTGTTGGTTTGCTCGGCGGTATCCACCCCATGCAGCGACAGCAAATAGCGGGCACGGCTCAGCGGGGATTTCAGCGTTTGATACGCCTCGTTGGCGTGGGTGGCCCACTGCAACGCCCGCTGTTGTTCGGCGGGGCTGTGGCTGGCAAAGCGGTCGGGGTGGACTTCGCCCTGAATCTGCCGGTAGGCGGTATCAAGGGTGGCGCGGTCAAGGCGAAAGCCCCATGGCAGCCCAAAAAGGGCGAAAAAGTCTTGGTTAAGGTTCATAGTTAGATGTTGAAGCTTTCGCCACACCCGCACTCGTTTTTCGAGTTGGGGTTGTTGAACTGAAAGCCTTCGTTCAGCCCCTCTTTGACAAAGTCCAGCTCGGTGCCGTCAATGTAGGCCAAGCTTTTGGCATCGGTAAACAGCGTCACGCCGTGGCATTCAAAGCGCAAGTCGTCGTCGTGGGCGACATCGACGAATTCCAGCTTATACGCCATGCCAGAGCAGCCCGAGGTTTTGACCCCCAGCCGCAAGCCCACGCCTTTGCCGCGCTTGGCGATAAATTGGCGGACATGGTTGGCCGCCCGCTCGGTCAGAGAAATCGCCATGATTTACGCTCCGTGTTTGGCTTTGTAATCGCTTACCGCCGCCTTGATGGCATCCTCGGCAAGGATAGAGCAGTGGATTTTAACCGGTGGCAAGGCCAGCTCTTCGGCAATCGCGCTGTTTTTAATGCTCAGTGCTTGGTCTAGGGTTTTGCCCTTGACCCACTCGGTCACCAGCGACGACGAGGCAATCGCCGAGCCGCAGCCGTAGGTTTTAAACTTGGCATCTTCAATCACACCGGCTTCGTTGACCTTGATTTGCAGCTTCATCACATCGCCACAGGCCGGTGCGCCGACCATGCCGGTGCCAACGGTGTCATCGCCTTTTTCAAAAGCCCCGACATTGCGTGGGTTTTCGTAGTGGTCTAATACTTTTTCGCTGTAAGCCATGATATGCGTCCTTTAGATACTGAATTCAGAGAGCGGGCACGCGCAGGGCGTGTCCACAATAAGGGGGGTTAGTGCGCCGACCACTGCACCGTGGCCAAGTCCACCCCGTCTAGGTGCATTTCCCACAGCGGGGACAGGTCACGCAGCTTGCCGATTTTGGCTTTGAGCAGCGTAATCGCAAAGTCGATTTCTGCCTCGGTGGTAAACCGCCCAATGCTAAACCGAATCGAGCTGTGCGCCAGCTCATCGCTGCGCCCCAAAGCCCGCAAGACATAAGAAGGCTCAAGCGAAGCCGAGGTACAGGCCGAGCCCGACGAAACCGCCAGCTCTTTAATCGCCATAATCAGGCTTTCGCCCTCGACAAAGTTAAAACTGACGTTGAGGTTGTGCGGCACGCGTTGGGTCAGGTCGCCATTCACATAGACCTCGGCCATTTCGGACAGCCCCGCCCACAGCCGGTCACGCAGGGCGGTAATGCGGGCGTTTTCGCTGGCCATTTCCAGCCGTGCGAGGCGGAAGGCTTCGCCCATGCCGACAATTTGGTGCGTCGCCAAGGTGCCGGAGCGCATCCCGCGTTCATGCCCCCCACCGTGCATTTGGGCTTCGAGCCGAATGCGGGGTTTGCGGCGGACGTACAACGCGCCCACGCCTTTGGGGCCGTAGGTTTTATGGGCGGAGAAGCTCATCAAATCGACTTTAGAGGCCGCCAAATCAATCTCGACCTTGCCCGTGGCTTGCGCCGCATCGACATGGAAAATCACCCCATTGCTGCGGCAAATATCGCCCAGCGCGGCCAAGTCTTGCACCACGCCAATCTCGTTATTGACCAGCATCACCGAAGCCAAAATGGTGTCAGGCCGAATCGCAGCCAAAAAGGCATCAAGGTCGAGCAGGCCGTTTTCAAGCGGGGTCAGATAGGTGACTTCAAACCCGTGGCGTTCGAGCTCGCGGCAGGTGTCGAGCACGGCCTTGTGTTCGGTTTTGACCGTAATCAGGTGCTTGCCCTTGGTCTGGTAAAAATATGCCGCGCCTTTAATCGCCAGATTATTGGACTCGGTCGCGCCCGAGGTCCAGACGATTTCTTTGGGGTCGCAGTTGACCAGCTTGGCGACTTCGGCGCGGGCATTTTCAACCGCTGCTTCGGCTTCCCAACCATAGGCATGGCTGCGGCTGGCGGGGTTACCAAAGTGTTCGCAGAGATGGGGAATCATGACCTCGGCCACGCGGGGGTCTACCGGTGTGGTGGCGGAGTAGTCGAGATAAATGGGATAGGGGTGGGCAGTGGCGTTCATCGGGATACCTTACTTGGCGGAATCTAAAGCCGCCCCAGAGTAGGGAGGGGGCGGCCAAAAAGGCAGGGGCAGTCTGCGAAAGGGTCAGGCTGCGGCGGCTGTTTTTTCGGTACTCGCGCGGCGGTCTTGCAGCGGGCTATCTTGGGTTTTTGCGCATTCTTTGGCACGTTGCTTGGCCAGCAAATCCCCCAGCGACACATTGGCCAGATAGGCAAATAGCGTCTTGCTGAGGTCGGTCCAGAGGTCGTGAGTCATGCAGCGGTGGTTGTCGTGACAATTTTCGTGGCCGCCGCACTGGGTGGCATCGAGCGGCTCATCGACCGCCAAGATAATATCGGCAACCGACAAGGCATCGGGGCTTTTGGCTAAACAATAGCCGCCGCCAGGGCCGCGCACGCTTTCAACCAGCGCGGCACGGCGCAGCTTGCCAAAGAGTTGTTCGAGGTAGGACAGGGAAATGCCTTGGCGTTCGCTAATCCCAGCAAGGGTAACGGGGCCGTTGGCATCGCGCATGGCCAAATCAAGCATGGCAGTTACGGCAAAACGACCTTTGGTGGTGAGGCGCATGGCGGTCTCCTTAATGAGGGGAAGCGTATTGGCTTGGCAAACACGCCAATCCCTAGTTGATAGCGTAAGCGTAAAATAACCAACCAATTTAGTCAAGAATAGAAGCGGGGTTTCGTGAGGGGGTATGTATTAGGGGCGCGGCAGCGTTGGATTGATTCCCCTTCTCCCTTTGCCATACGAATACTCACGCCGAAACTCCATCGGCAGTGGGAGTGCTATCATCCCCCGTTCCCCCTTTTTTACGCTTTCGCGCCCCCAGACCATGACTTTAATGCCTGAACACTGCCACCCCGAAACCCTCGCTATTCGTGCGGGTCGTGAAGTCTCCGACTACCTCGAACACAGCCAAGCCCTGTTTTTGACCTCCAGCTTCAAATGCCACTCCGCCGAAGAAGCTGCCAAGCTGTTTTCCGGCGAGGTCGAAGGTTTTACCTACTCGCGCTTTACCAACCCCACCGTCAGCGCGTTTCAAGCACGGCTGGCGGCCTTAGAGGGCGGCGAACGCGCCATTGCCACGGCCAGTGGCATGGCGGCGATTCAAGCCTTGGTGCAAACCCTGCTGTCGGCGGGCGACCACCTCGTGGCCTCGCAAAGCCTGTTTGGCGCGACGGTGCAGCTCCTCGGTACGATTTTGCCGCGCTTTGGTATCGAAGTAACCTTTGTGCCGCCGACCGACTTGGCTGCATGGCAAGCCGCTGTGCGCCCCAATACCAAGCTGTTCTTCCTTGAAACGCCGTCCAATCCGCTGACCGAAATCGCCGATATTCGCGCCATTGCCGACATCGCCCACGCTGCCGGTGCCTTGCTGGCCGTGGATAACTGCTTCTGCTCCCCCGCACTGCAACGCCCCCTGAGCTTGGGCGCGGACTTGGTGGTGCATTCGGCCACCAAATATATCGACGGCCACGGTCGGGTGCTGGGCGGGGCAGTGGTGGGTAGCCACGCGCTGATTGAAAAAGTCTATCTCTATGTCCGTAGCACCGGCCCCACCTTGTCGGCGTTTAACGCATGGGTGCTGCTGTCGGGGCTAGAAACCCTCTTCGTTCGGCTAGAACGTCAATGTGCCAATGCCCTTATCTTGGCGCAGTGGCTTGAAACCCAGCCGCTGATTGAGCGCGTCTATTACCCTGGCCTCCTAAGCCATCCCCAGCACGCCTTGGCCATGCAGCAGCAAAGCGCGGGCGGTGCCGTGGTGAGTTTTGTGGTCAAGGGTGGGCGCGAAGCCGCGTGGAAGCTCATCAATGCCACGCAACTGGTATCGATTACAGCCAACCTCGGTGACGTAAAATCGACCATTACCCACCCTGCCACCACCACCCACGGACGGGTTGCCCCCGACGTGCGCGAGCGGGCGGGGATTGTCGAAGGCTTGGTGCGGGTGGCCGTGGGCTTGGAATATGTAGCCGACGTGCAGGCTGACTTGGCGGCGGGCTTGGCTCTGCTGGACTAGGACATCAACACCATGCCCCCTACGTCAACATTCAAATCACCAAGGGCGCGACCAGAGCGCAGAAGGCTGAGTTGGTGAAAGACATCACCGACTCTCTGGTACGCGTCCTTGGCAAAAAGCCGGAGCATACCCATATCGTGATTCAGGAAATCAACGAGGAAGATTGGGGGTTCTCTGGTCTACTCACCGACGAATGGAAAAAGTTAAACACGGAAACCTAATCCGATATTCGAGCGGGGCGGGTTAAGCCATTGAGCCCCCCTCCCCCCCAAAAAAGCCCCAGCCCGACCGCATACTTTGCCGGTCGAGCTGGGGCTTTTTGCCAGAGTGGGCAAGCACCCGCTCTCTGTATTTGCTAGTGCGGCGTTTTGCTGTTGTTCAATGTATTGCCGAATCACCGCAATTGGTGCGCCGCCACAAAGGTATAGTTTCTGTCATGGAACGTCTTCCGTCGCATGTGGCTACGAGAACCACGCCGATGTGGTCGGTGCGATCAATTTTTTAGAGCGGGGACACCGCTTGTTAGAAGCGGTTTACGATCTGCGAGACTCGGGTGATCCTGCGTTGAAATTCGTAAAAAACATGCGCATTATTTCGCCTTGGCTGACCCGCCGAAGTGGGTCAGGCGTAAGCCTGACCGCAGTAGGAATCCCCCGTCTTTAGGCGGGGGAGGATGTCAAAGGGAGATTTTATATCTCAAACTGCTTCAAGAACCGAACCTCATCCGCCCAGCCTGATTTCACCTTGACCCAGACTTCTAAGAAGACCTTGCCATCAAACAGCTTTTCCATATCGGTACGGGCTTCGGTGGCAATTTTTTTCATCCGCTCGCCGTCTCGTCCAATCAAAATGGCTTTTTGCCCCGCTTTATCCACCAGCACCGCCGCGCAAATGTGGCGCATGGTGCCTTCCATCTCGAATTTTTCGATTTCTACGTTCATCGAATAGGGCAGTTCTTCGCCAAGGTAGCGGAACAGCTTTTCGCGGACGATTTCCGAAGCCAAGAACCGCTCGTTTTTGTCGGTCACCATGTCTTCGGGGTAGAGCGGCACGCTCAGCGGCAGCTTAGGTTCAATCACCTGCAGCAGCGTATCAAGGCGGTGGCCGTGTTTGGCACTGACCGAGACAATTTCGGCAAAGGGAAAGGCTTGGCTGGCGGTCAGCATAAACGCGGCCAGCACGGCTTTGTCTTTGAGTCGGTCAGCTTTATTGACCACCAAAATCACCGGACGATGCTGCGGCAACAGGGCAATCACTTCGCGGTCGGCGGGGGTGAGTCTGCCGGCTTCGAGCAAAAACAACACACAGTCGACATCCGACAAGGTATCGCGCACGCTGCGGTTCAGGGCTTCGTTTAACGCGCCGAGGTGGCGGGTTTGAAAGCCTGGGGTATCGACAAAAATATATTGCGCTTTGGCACGGGTTTCAATGCCGTGAACGCGGTGGCGAGTGGTCTGGGCTTTTTTGGACGTGATACTGATTTTTTGCCCAATAAGGTGATTCATCAGGGTGGATTTGCCCACGTTAGGGCGGCCCACAATCGCCACAAAGCCGCAGCGAAACAGAGGGTCTACTTCGGGGAGGTCGGCAGCGGGAAGGTCGGTCAGGGGCAGTGAGAGGTCGGTCATCGGTAGGCTCATTTTTTGCGGTTAAGGGGCAGGGCGGCCATCTGCGACAAGGCGGCTTCGGCAGCTTGTTGCTCGGCAACACGGCGACTGCTGCCCTGCCCTGTGGTGCGAATATTCAGGCTGGCAATGTCGCAAGAGACTTGGAACGTCTGCTCGTGCGCTTCGCCAGATTGGGCGGCAATCAGATACTTCGGCAGCGGCAACCGCCGCCCTTGCAGGGCTTCTTGCAGCCGCGTTTTGGCATCTTTGGCAGGCTGCTGCAAGTTGATGGCGGCAATACGCGATTGATAGAGGCGGCGCACCACGGCTTCGGCAGTGGCAAAGTCGGCATCTAAGCAGACCGCCGCAAACAAGGCTTCGAGTGCATCAGCCAAGATTGAAGCACGGTCACAGCCGCCGTTACGGAGCTCGCCCTCACCCAAAAACAAACTGGTGCGAAGGTCCAAACTACGGGCAATTTCTGCCAAGGTGACTTGGTTTACGAGATTGGCACGTAGCCGTGACAATTCGCCTTCTGCCGCTTGCGGAAAATGTTCAAACAGCATCCGCGCCACGGTGTAATTCAGAATGCTGTCACCGACAAATTCAAGACGTTCGTTGTGCGTGGCGCCGTAGCTACGGTGGGTCAGGGCTTGGCGGAGCAAGGCAGGTTGCGTAAAGCCATGTCCTAGCTGGCGAGAAAGGCGTTCAAGGGAAAGCGTGGTCACGGTATTCGGTTTCTGTTGAGCAGACCCCCAGCGGTCCATCGCGGCGGCAGGGGTCTTGAGTCGCCAGACGCAGCAGAACAGCAAGGGAGCTGTGTGTGCGTCATGGCTAAAGAAAGGGATTAGCGAATGCTGTGCCCAATGCGGGAGGGCGTGCTGAGGTTCATCCAGACAAAAAAGGCTTTACCCACCAGTAGCTTGTCATCAACAAAGCCCCAGTACCGCCCGTCGTGGCTGTTGTCGCGGTTGTCGCCCATGGTTAAATACTGCCCAGCGGGGACGGTGCAGACCATGCCACTTTCGGTGTATTGGCACTGGTCTTTGTGCTCAAACGGGCTGACGGCGGCCACAAACAGCGAGGGCTTGGTGTCTTCGTTCAGCGTGGTGTAGCTGCGCTCACCCAGTGTTTCGGTGAGCTGGTCGGTGTGTACCAGCTTATTGCCTTTTTCGGTGTAGCTGTAGGTGCCGCTTGCCTCGGCGGGCACGGCTTTGCCGTTGATGGTCAGGCGTTTGTCGCGGTATTCGACTTTATCCCCTGGCAAGCCTATCACCCGCTTAATAAAGTTGACGTTGGGGTCGAGCGGGAAGTTAAACACCACCACATCGCCCCGTTCGACCTTATTCACCGGCAGCAGCACGGTATTCAGCACCGGCACGCGGATGCCGTAGGTGAATTTATTGACCAAGATAAAGTCCCCCACCACCAAGCCAGGGCGCATGGAAGAAGACGGGATTTGGAACGGCTCCACGAGAAACGAGCGCAGCACAAACACCGCCAAAATCACGGGGAAGAAGCTTTTGGCGTATTCCACATAATGCGGCTCAATGCTGTCTGCCGCGCGGCGTTTGACCAGTAGCCAGCGATTCAGCCCCGTTACCACGCCCGTTACCAGCACAAACACCAGCATCACGGCAGAGAAGCTCATGAACTGCGCCAGCAAGCCAAAGCCCCCCAGCACCAAGGCCAGATAGCCGGCTTGCACGCCGGCAGGCTGTTCTTTTTCCTCGGGGCGTCGCTTGGCCGAGGCGGCAATCACAATCGGCCCCGCAAGTGCCAGCAGGGCAAAGATAATGGTCCAGTTCATGTGTCGGATGTCCTTTTGGGCTTACTTGTCGCTGACTTGCAAAATCGCCAAGAAGGCGGTTTGTGGGATTTCCACATTGCCCACTTGCTTCATGCGGCGTTTACCGGCTTTTTGCTTTTCCAACAGCTTTTTCTTACGGGTAATGTCGCCGCCGTAGCACTTGGCCAGCACGTTTTTACGCAAGGCTTTGATGGTTTCGCGGGCAATAATATGGCTGCCAATGGCGGCCTGAACGGCAATATCAAACATCTGACGCGGAATCAGCTCGCGCATTTTGGCGGCCACGGCACGGCCACGGTAGACGCTGGTCGAGCGGTGGACGATGGCCGAGAGGGCATCAACTTTTTCGCCATTCACCAGCGTATCCAGTTTGACCAAATCCGAGACTTGGAATTCTTTGAAGTCGTAATCGAGGGACGCGTAGCCTCGGCTGGTGGATTTCAGCTTGTCAAAGAAGTCCATCACCACTTCGTTCATCGGCATGTCGTAGGTCAGCATCACTTGCCGCCCCAGATACTGCATATTGCGCTGCACGCCGCGTTTTTGGTTGCACAAGGTCATGACCGCGCCGACGTATTCTTGGGGCACCAAGATGGTCGAAACAATAATCGGCTCGCGGATTTCTTCGATTTTGGCGAGGTCGGGCAGCTTGGATGGGTTTTCGACCTCCAGCAAAGTGCCGTCTTTCATCAGCACCTCGTACACCACCGTTGGGGCGGTAGTAATCAGGTCCATGTCGTATTCGCGCTCTAGCCGCTCTTGGACAATCTCCATATGCAGCAAGCCCAAAAAGCCGCAGCGGAAGCCAAAGCCCAAAGCCTGCGAGACTTCGGGTTCGTAGTGCAGGGACGCATCGTTGAGCTGTAGCTTTTCGAGCGCGTCACGCAGGGCTTCGTAGTCGTGGCTTTCTACCGGATACAAACCCGCAAACACCTGAGACTTCACTTCTTTAAAGCCGGGCAGTGGGGCACTGGCGGGCTGGGTCATCAGGGTAATGGTGTCGCCCACTTTGGCGGATTTCAGCTCTTTAATCCCCGCAATCACAAAGCCCACTTGCCCTGCAGAGAGGGTGGGGCGCGATTCGGATTTGGGGGTGAATACGCCAACCTGTTCGCACAAATGCTGTGCGCCGGTGGACATAAACAAAATTTTATCTTTGGGTTTGAGCGTGCCATCCACCACCCGCACCAACATCACCACGCCAACATAATTATCAAACCACGAATCGACAATCAGGGCTTTGAGTGGAGCATCGAGCGTGCCTTTGGGGGCGGGGATTTTGGCAATCACGGCTTCTAGGATGTCTTCAATCCCGATGCCGCTTTTAGCCGAAGCCCGCACGGCTTCGTGGGCATCAATGCCGATAATATCTTCGATTTCCTCAATCACGCGGTCAGGCTCGGCGGCGGGCAGGTCGATTTTATTCAGGACGGGGACGACTTCCACGCCCAGCTCGGTGGCGGTGTAGCAGTTAGCTACAGTTTGGGCTTCTACCCCTTGCGAGGCATCCACCACCAGCAGCGCACCTTCGCAGGCGGACAGCGAGCGGCTGACTTCGTAAGAGAAGTCAACGTGCCCTGGGGTGTCAATCAGGTTGAGATTGTAAATTTCGCCGTTACGGGCTTTGTAGCGCAGGGCGGCGGTTTGCGCCTTGATGGTGATGCCGCGCTCACGTTCGATGTCCATCGAATCCAGCACTTGGGCATCCATTTCACGGTCGGACAAGCCGCCGCAATACTGAATAAACCGGTCGGCGAGGGTGGATTTACCGTGGTCAATGTGGGCAATAATCGAGAAGTTGCGGATGTGATTCATAGACGGGGTCGCAGTCGCAAAAGAGAAGGGCACGCAGGGTGCCCTTGGATAGCTGAGATGGCGGGATTTTAGCGAATTCCCACCTTTTCCGCTGGTTTAAATGGGTGATGCTGCCTGCAACACAGCTTCGAGCCGTGCGCTGTCGAGATGGTAATGGCAGATTTCAACCTCCCCCTGCATCAGTACAGGCACCAGCTCGTCAAAGCGTTCCACCAGCGCAGGGTCGTCGTCCACGTCCAAGACGGTGAGCTGAAAGCCATACTGGGCTTGGTAGGGGCGCAGTGCGTCACGCATGGCATGGCACAAGCTGCAGTATTCGCGAAAATAAAGGGTGAGGTGCATGTGGGGCAACTTGGAAGGGGGCTTATTTAAGATAGGGCAACGACTGTGCCGTACAGCTCAGTGCGCGGCGTGAATATTCCGCGACCGCCCCAAGCCGTCAATCGCCACAAAGGTCATCACGGCCTCGGTGATTTCGACGCACTCGCCGGTTTGCCGCTCGGCAAACACCGACACCTTGCTGGTAATCGACTTTTCGCCCGTCCGCAGCCGCCGAACATATAGGCTTAACACATCCCCCACCTGAATCGGCGCAGCAAACTGAAACGCGTTGACCGCCACAGTGGTGACTTCACCTTGGGCGACATGCTCGGCATCGAGCGCACCGGCCAAGTCCATCTTGGCCATCAGCCAGCCGGCACACACCTTGCCGTGGGTATTGACGCTGTGGCCATCGGCATTCAGGCGCAAGGTTGGCGCAATGTCGTTAGGCAGCTCCGTGGATTCGCCAACCTTATCAGGCATCATCATGGTGTCTTGCTCCGTTTGGGGGGTGGGGGGTAGCCGTGTTTCGCAGACTTTGAACAGGTTCTAAAGGTGTTCTTAGCCCAAGGGCGGGGTGACCATGCCTGCTGCCACAAAGGGAATCATATGCTTAACCACGGTGTCGGGGTCACGCGCCGAGACGATATCGCTCTTCATGAACAGTTTTAGCATATCGTTACCGGCAAAGGCATGAAACATCAGCCCAAACGCCAGATGCAGCCGCCAGACCCGTTCTTCTTCGCTGAGTTGGGGCAGGACGCGTGCAAAAGCATTGCGGTAACGCACTAAAAACTCACTGTATTGCAGGGGAAGGGTATCTCGAATTAGGCGGTGGTTTTCAACAAAGGCACGGGAGAGTAAGCGCACAAACATCGCGCCGCCTCGGTCGGGGTCTTTGGACAGGGTTAGCGAGGGGCGGGCAAAGGTCATCAAAATGGCTTCCACCGTGAACGGTGCGCCAGAGGCCTCCAAGGCCTCCAGCTCGGCGATGCACTGCTGATTAAGCGGCTCTAAACGCCGCACCAGCACGGCCTGAAACAGTGCATCCTTAGACCCAAAGTGATAATTCACCGCCGCCAAGTTGACGTGGGCTTGCTGGGTAATGGCACGCAGCGAGGTAGCATCAAAGCCAAATTCAACAAAAAGACCTTCTGCGGTATCAAGAATACGGGTCGCCGTGTCCTTGCTGGCGTGGGCAGAATGGGGAGTGGGGCGGACGGCGTGGGTGGTGGGCATTGTGTCAAATCAATCTTGTATCGAAATCTGACGGGGGATTTTACGCTACAGCGTGGAGATATTCATCAGATTTGCCCCGAGAAACCCCGCCCTTCAGAGTAAAACATGAAACAGGCAGCCATTCCTGCCTCAGAAGCTGCTCAAGGCATGGTCTGGATAACAAGTTGAAATATTTGATGGCGTACACCCAACGGGCTGGAGCGTAGGCTCAGGTGTGCAGCAGGGCTTAGAACCTGTTTACGATCTCAATGGCGCAGGGGTTGCCAAGGCGAAATTCGGAAAAAAACGCCGTTGGACTTAAATCAACACGTATGTTTCGGGGCATTTCAACGCAGGCTCACCCGAGTCTCGCAGATCGTAAACAGGTTCTTAGTTATTGTTTTAAGTGGCCGAGACCACCGGCGGCAAGCTCCCCAATGCCCAACGGGGGCGGGCACAGAAGCTGCCAGCGGGGCGGGCTTCGGTGAGCCGTGCCGCACCGGCACAAGCAATCATGGCACCGTTGTCGGTACACAGTGAAAGCGGGGGGTAAAACACCTCAAATTGCCGCTTGAGCGCGGCGGCATCTAATGCGGCACGGAGCTGGCGATTTGCCCCCACACCGCCCGCCACCACCAGCCGCGCCATGCCTGTGTGTTTAAGTGCGGCGAGGGACTTGGTCACCAGCACCTCGACAATCGCCTCTTGAAACGCACGGCAAATATCGGCGCGGGTGCGGTCGTCTAGCTGGCCGGTGGGCGACAGGGCTTCTTGCTGGCGAACCAGTGTCAGCACGGCGGTTTTCAGCCCTGAGAAGCTCATTTCAAAGTCGCCCGACCGCAACATGGGACGGGGCAGGGTAAACCGGCGGGGGTCGCCTTGCTCGGCCAACTGCGACAACAACGCCCCCCCAGGGTAGGGCAGCCCCAGCAATTTGGCGGTTTTGTCGAAGGCTTCGCCTGCGGCATCGTCAAGGGTTTCGCCCAGCGTGTCGTATTGCCCCACGCCGCGCACCGCCATCAATTGGGTATGGCCGCCGGACACCAGCAACGCCACAAAGGGGAAGGCGGGTTGGGGGTCGGCCAGCATGGGAGACAGCAAATGCCCCTCCAGATGGTGAACGCTGATGACGGGAATCCCCAGCGCGTAAGCCAGCCCGTTAGCAAACGAAGCCCCGACCAGCAATGCCCCGCCTAGCCCTGGGCCTTCGGTGTAGGCAATGGCATCGAGGTCGGCCAGCGTTTTGCCGGCTTCGGCCAGACAGGCTTCGGTGAGCGGCACCACGCGCCGGATGTGGTCGCGGCTGGCCAGCTCGGGCACTACCCCGCCGTATTCGGCGTGCAGGGAAATTTGGCTATGGAGGGTGTGGGCAAGCAGCCCAGTGGCAGTGTCATACAAGGCGACACCGGTTTCATCGCAGGAGGATTCAATACCCAGAACAAGCATGGTCGTGTGCAAAAAAAGGGAGGGGCGTATTGTAGCGCATCCGGTGGGCGGGCTTGGTTTGTGTCGTTTGAACCATCAGAGCAGGGCGAAATGCCCACTGATGTGGGAAGGAAGGGGCGTGTAATAGGACGGCTTACCGTTGTTGTCAAACGTTTATCTTCGTACCAACCCTTTGCCTACGCCCTTGGATGTTAAAGCACTTAACATCAAGGCCGCGCCTCAATCGTGCCGTTCATCCGTACCGTCATATCCGACTCGCCAGGGGCAAATGACGGCGCAGACAAGGATTCTACGGCAAGGGCTTGGCCTGCCGCCATGCGCGGCGCACGGAACAGCGGAGCGGCACCGCTTTGCTGGCTATCGACCGTCGCTGTGACCAGACGGTAGTCTTTTGCACCAAGGGTCTGTGTGACCAGCAAGGCCTTGTCGCGGAACACCTGCATCGCCTCGGGAATCAGCACCGCCTCGGCGGCTTTGCGGGCAGCAGGCGACACCGAAAAGCTCACCTGCCCCACCTGCATCCCACTTTGCAGCCGCCCAATCAACTGGGCGGCTTTTTCGAAGTCGCGGCTCTCAAGGCGCACTTCTGCCCGCCCGCGCCAGCCCGTCAGCCGGTTATTGGCTTCGTAGACCGGCCAAGTGCTGAGTGTGCCGCTGCTGGTTTTGACTTGGCTCACCCCTGCGGCCAGCCGTAGCGCGGCGGCGACTTTGTCGTTGAGCTGCCGCGCCAAGCGGGCGGGGTCGGCGTGGGCTTCTTCGGTAAACAGGGTGGCATTGAGGGTGTCGTTGGGCACGTCGCGCCGTGCTTCGGCGGCAAGCTGGATGCGGTTATACCCTGCCGTGGTGTTGGGCAGATCGGCATCGGCATACGCCAGCCCGGTCAAAAGCGCGGCAAGGCAGGCCATTCGGGCAAGGTAGGGCATGGGGGATTCCTGTTTTAGAACCTGTTAAAAGTCTAGCGAACGACGGGTCAGCCAAGGCGAGATGAACCAAAAAAGCGGCGTTGGAACTGAATCTATACGCATGTTTTTGGAGCATTTCAACGCAGACTCACCCGAGTCTCGCAGACCTTGAACAGGTTCTGAGGGTTGAAGGTCTATTGAGGTTCTGAGGCGGGGCGCGGTGTTATTCCCAAAACCGCCCCTGTGGTGGCAGTGCCAGCCAATCCAGCAAGGGCTGCCACTCGGTGCGGTCGCGGCGGGTTTTGCTGGCCGGCCAATCAAACAGCGAGAGCCCTTGGCTGGCGGTTTGGGGGTAGAGCTGGGTTTCGCGCAGGGTGGCCAGCACCGGCAAATCAAGTCGGGCAAAAAAATCATCGAGCTGCTGGGCGGCACGGGTGCGGCGGTTGACCCGCATCCCCACCACGCCGAGCTGGGCTTTGGCTTTGCGGATGGCTTTTTCTTCGGCGAGGGTGGCAAAGAAGGCTTCGCTGGCCCAGAGGTCGAAGGGCGAGGGCTGCACCGGCACAATCACCCTATCCACCCGCGCCAAAAGCTGGCTTAGCTTTTTGCCATGCAGATTAGCGGGGCTGTCCAGCACCACGACCTGCGTCCCTTTGGGCGGCTTGCCGTCATCGTCGGCGGTGGTATCCCACGCGGTAATCGGCGGCAAAGTGGCGGGGCGCATCCCCAGCCAAGCCCGCGTGGTGTGCTGTCGGTCGGTGTCGCCCAGCGCAGTACGGTAACCTGCTTGTGCCAAATAGCCCGCCAATTGGGTGGCGAGGGTGGATTTGCCACTGCCGCCTTTGGGATTCGCCAACAAAATCGAAAATACCATCGTACCCTCCTCATTAACCGCCGCACGGTCTGTGCGGGTAATGACTTTAACCGTACCACATCTTGAGCCGTCAACCGGCATCCCACCCTCCCAAGCCACTTTTGCGTCCTCCCCAAATAAAATATCATCGGCAGGTCTGGGTGTGCTGGTGGGTCTTGTCCGCCGACGCGCCTTCCCTCCTCCTTTTTTGGACACCGCACCATGAAAATACCCGTCACCCGCGCCACATTTGACCAAGTCATGCTCCCCAACTACGCCCCTGCCGACTGGCTGCCTGTGCGGGGTCAGGGCAGCCGACTGTGGGCGCAAGATGGGCGTGAATTTATCGACTTTGCTGGGGGGATTGCCGTGTGCTCGCTGGGGCACTGCCACCCTGTGATGGTCAACGCACTCACCGCGCAAGCCCAAACCCTCTGGCACGTCTCCAACGTCTTGACCAACGAACCCGCCCTGCGTTTGGCCAGCAAACTGGTCGCAGCCACCTTTGCCGACCGCGTGTTCTTTTGCAACTCCGGTGCAGAGGCCAACGAAGCGGCGTTTAAACTGGCGCGGAAAGTCGCCAGCGACAGCAATCCGGCCAAAGATCAAATCATCGCCGCCAGCAATAGCTTTCATGGCCGCACCTTTTTTACCGTCACCGTGGGCGGGCAGCCTAAATACAGCGACGGCTTTGGCCCTAAGCCCGCAGCGATTAGCCATGTGGCGTACAACGACATTGCCGCGCTGAAAGCCGCCGTGTCTGACCGCACCTGCGCCATTGTGCTCGAACCGATTCAGGGCGAAGGCGGCGTGCTGCCGGCCACCCAAGCCTATCTGCAAGCCGCGCGTGAGCTGGCCGACCAAGTGGGTGCCTTGCTGATTTTTGACGAAGTGCAAACCGGCATGGGGCGGACGGGGGACTTGTTTGCCTACCAAGCCTATGGTGTGACTCCCGATATCCTGACCTCGGCCAAATCGCTGGGGGGCGGCTTTCCGATTGGGGCGATGCTGACTACCGCCGCTGCCGCCCAGCACTTTACCCCTGGCACGCATGGCTCCACCTATGGCGGCAATCCGCTGGCCTGTGCGGTGGCCGAAGCGGTGCTCGACCACATCAATACCCCAGAAGTCTTGGCGGGTGTGGTCGCCAAACAGCAGCGTTTGCAAGCGGGCATTGCCGCGCTGCAAGCCGAACTCGGCCTGTTTAGCGAAGTGCGAGGCAAGGGCTTGTTGCTGGGGGCGGTGCTGAACGAGGCCTATGCCAACCGTGCCGGTGACGTAGTGGCAGCGGCGGCAACGGCGGGGCTGTTGTTGTTGCAGGCGGGGCCGAATGTGGTGCGTTTTGCGCCCTCGTTGGTGATTACCGACGAGGAGCTGGACGCGGGGCTGGCGCGGCTGGGCACGGCACTTCGCGCCTTGGTGTAAGCAAGACTCACCCTGCACCATCAGCCCCCAGTCCCGCCCTTTTAACCATTGCGCGGGGTGGCGTAGTTTGGAGCGGGCGGCAACAAGCTGAAGGGTGCAGCACAAGCCGCCTCGCCTCGTCTTGCCACATAAAAACCGCCCCCCGCCTTCACCAGCCGCCCCCAAACCCTGCACAAGCCGCTGCGGCGGGTGGTCCGGATTGGAGGGGGGTGTCCGCTGATTGCCGTACACACCATCGCAGCAATCAGCCCGCCATACCGCATTGTCCATGACAACATAGCACCCCACCCTCAGCCGCAGGGGTAGCGTAAAAACCCCTAGACAAGCCCCCTGCCCTGCTTCTAAATACGCCTATTCTGCTTTTTCTTTTGCTACTTCTCTTGGCTGCACGGCCTTTTCGGAGCCTCCCCCGTGGATATTTTCTTTCAACAAATCCTGAACGGCTTAGTGCTGGGCAGCATTTATGCCTTGATTGCGCTGGGCTATACCATGGTGTACGGCATCATGGGGCTGATTAATTTTGCTCACGGTGAAGTGGTCATGATCGGCGCGATGATTACCATCACCGTCATCCATTTTGTGACCGGCTTAAATCTTGGGCTACCTGGGGTGGCGATTGTGCTGATTGGGCTGATGGTGGCGATTCCATCGTGCATGGTGATTGGCTTCGCCATTGAGCGGGTCGCCTACCGCCCGCTGCGCAACGCCCCCCGCCTCGCCCCGCTGATTACCGCCATTGGGCTGTCTATCGTGCTGCAAAACACCGCCATCTTGGTCTGGGGACGCAACTACATTCCCTTTCCGCCTTTGCTGCCGCACGCCCCGATTGAAGTGCTGGGCGCGAGCATTACCGACCTGCAAATTTGGATTGTGGTGGCCGCGCTGGGCTTAATGCTGGGGCTGCTGTTTATGGTCGAAAAAACCAAGCTGGGTCGCGCCATGCGTGCCACCAGCCAAAACCCCAGCGTGGCAGGGCTGATGGGAGTCAACGTCAATACCATTATCTCCACCACCTTTGTGCTGGGCGCAGGGCTGGGGGCGATTGCCGGCTTTATGGTGGCGGCCAACTACGACCAAGCCCATTCACA
>CALMOJ010000011.1 GCA_937871815.1 uncultured Neisseriales bacterium | reverse complement strand
CATCGAAATGCCCCGCATGGATGGCCTCACCTTTTTGCGTAGCATCATGGCTGACCGCCCCACACCCGTGGTGATTTGCTCCTCACTGGCCGAAAAAGGGGCGCAAGTCGCGCTGGATGCTCTCGCAGCGGGTGCAGTCAGCCTGATTACCAAGCCCAAAATGGGGGTCAAAGCATTTTTAGAGGATGCCTCTAACGACATCGTCCAAGCCGTGAAAGCCGCTGCACAATCCCACCCCAGAGCTAGACGCACCGCCAGCAGCCCCCCCACCAG
This sequence comes from uncultured Neisseriales bacterium, assembly GCA_937871815.1. GTDB lineage: Bacteria > Pseudomonadota > Gammaproteobacteria > Burkholderiales > Aquaspirillaceae > Rivihabitans. The sequence continues at coordinate 18,649 of CALMOJ010000011.1, read as the reverse complement.
TCCTGCCAGCACACCCACTGTGCACACCCCACGTCACTCTGCCGATGTGATTTTGCCCGCAGGGACGCATGCCCACTTGGGGCGCACCACCGACCGACTCATTGCCATGGGCACATCCACCGGCGGCACACAAGCCCTCGAAGCCGTGCTGACTGCCCTCAGTGGCGACACTCCTGGCGTGGTTATCGTGCAGCACATGCCCGAGAAATTTACCGCCATGTTTGCCGAACGCCTGAACGGGCTGTGCCGGCTGGATGTGCGCGAAGCCCGCCATGGCGACCGTGTGCGCCCTGGACTGGCACTTATCGCCCCAGGCGGTAAACACATGATGGTCAAACGCAACGGGGCACAATATTCCATCGATGTAGTCGATGGCCCCTTGGTCAACCGCCACAAGCCCTCGGTGGATGTGCTATTTCGCTCCGTAGCGCGTGCAGCGGGTGAAAACGCCCTCGGCATCATCATGACCGGCATGGGCGACGATGGCGCACGCGGCCTGAAAGAAATGCGCGATGCTGGCGCACACACCATCGCCGAAGATGAATCCAGCTGTGTGGTCTTTGGTATGCCCAAAGAAGCCATTCGGCTAGGCGGCGCAGCAGAAGTCCTGCCCCTTAACCGTATGGCGCATGCCATCGCCCAGTTCAGCCGCCAATAGCCCACCACAACTTAGCGGGCAGCAACCCCTCAGCTTCAACCAGCTGTAGCCGAACAAACCAACCTGCTGGCACTCAATGACGCGATTGAAGCCGCACGGGCAGGCGAAGCCGGACGCGGCTTTGCCGTGGTAGCCGACGAAGTGCGCAAACTGGCCGAGCACACTGCCCGCAGTGCCGGTCAAATCCGCACCTCCACCGTCGAAATCACCCAACGCACCCGCGAAGCCTTGGTGTCGATTGAACGCACCGTGGTGCAGGTTGAAGCCGCCAACACCACCATTGATGACTCTAGCAGCAGCCTCACCGCGATTGACTCGGCCAACCTCGACGTAGAAAACGCCTCGCACGAAATCGCCCTGATGGTGGAGCAGCAAGCCATCACCGCCACCGACATCGCCAACAACATGGAAACCGTCAACGCCATGGGCGAGCAAAACCACGCCTCGGCACTCTCAGTCGGCACATCGGTGGAAGAGCTTCGCGCCACCGCTCACGCCCTGCATGAACTGGTACGACACTTCGAAAAATCACTTTAAAATACCCCGTACGGATCGCCGCGCCCCTCTGGTCTGCACCACAGGGAGCACGGTATTTTTTACCCCACACTCACACTCAGGACACCCTCATGGCTGAAGAAAAAAAGACCCTTGGCTGAATTACCTCGCCCTTACCACCGTTATTTTGGCAGTCTGCGCCACCCTCTCCACCTTCAAAGGCGGCGGATTTTCGACCCGCAGCGTCATTAGCCAAACCCAAGCCTCTGACCAATGGGCGTTTTTCCAAGCCAAGAGCGTGAAAGGCAATCTGTATCAAATCCAGCGTGAAAAGCTGCAGTTTGAGCTGGACACCCTCCCCGCCAACACCCCCGAGACCACCCGTCAGCTTTACCACGCCAAGCTGACTGAATACGCCCAAAAAATCCAAAAATACGATACTGAAAAAGCCGACATCCAAAAAGAAGCGAAACGCCTAGAAGCCGTGCGGGACGATGCACAGCAGCATGGCCAGCCTTTTGGGTTGGCGGTGATTTTTTTGCAGGTGGCGATTTTGCTGTCCTCTGTTGCAGGGCTGTTTAAGCAGAAGAAACTCTGGTTTTTGGCACTCCCTGTCGGCGGACTCGGCTTGGTGTATTTTGCCAATGGCTTCTTTCTGTTTATGTAGCGGCACCCACACAACACTTCGCCATGCTCAACCATAGTTTGGTTGCGCCACACCCAGCCCGTACGCCCTAGCAGAAAGCCCACTATGCCCCCCTCTTTTGGTTTTGACACCGCCCCCTCTCGCCTTGGGACAGACAGCAATAAATGGAACAAATACGCAGGGCGCGATGTGCTGCCAATGTGGGTCGCGGATATGGACTTCGCCAGTCCCTCTACCGTGCAACAGGCCTTGGCTGACCGCGTGGCGCATGGCGTGTATGGCTATCCCGACCCCTCGGCGGGCGTGGCCGAAGCCGTGACGGGCTGGTTGGCAGACACCTATGGCTGGCAGGTTGACCCCCGTTGGCTGGTCTGGCTGCCTGGGCTGGTGTGTGGGCTTAACGTGGTGTGCCGTGCGGTGGGTGAAGTGGGCAGCGGCGTCGTGACCGCCACACCGGTGTATCCGCCGTTTATGTCCGCGCCGGTGTTGTCTCAGCGCGAGCTGATTCCTGTGCCGATGCGCTGCGAAGCAGGCGAATGGGCATGGGACATCCCCGCCCTCAAAGCCGCCATCACGCCAACGACCCGCTTACTGATGCTGTGCAATCCGCACAACCCTGTTGGGCGGGTGTTTCGCCGTGACGAGCTCGAAGCCTTGGCCGAAATCGCCGTCGCTCATGACCTGATTGTCTGCGCCGACGAAATCCACTGCCAGCTGATTTTGGATGCCCACGCCGTCCATCTCCCCTTTGCCGCGCTGTCACCCAACCTTGCCAAGCGCACCATTACGCTGATGGCACCGTCCAAAACCTATAACGTCCCGGGGCTGGGCTGCGCCTTTGCCATCGTCCCCGATGCGGGGCTGCGGGCAAAAATGGCCGGTGTAATGCGCGGGATCGTGCCAGGGGTGAATATTTTTGGTTATGTCGGAGCCGAAGCCGCCTACCGTGACCGCTCGGGCTGGCTGCCCGCGCTGCTAGACACCCTGCGCCAGAATCGCGATGCCGTGGTGGCCGCGTTTGCCGACCTGCCACAGGTCAAACTCGCCCATACCGAGGCCACCTATTTGGCGTGGCTAGACCTCCGCGCCAGTGGGCTAGACCAACCAGCGGCGGCATTCGAAGCAGGGGGGGTGGGGCTGTCGGATGGCGCGGATTTTGGATTGTCGGGTTTTGTGCGGCTCAATTTTGCCTGTCCGCCAGACCGGCTGGCCGAGGGATTGAGACGGATGCGCGCGGTGTTGGCACACGCCTAGCCTACCGTGCGGTGTTAGCAGCATCGCCAACAATCACCCCTCCGGCGGAGAGGAATAGCAGCGGCAAGAGCATCCCCGCGCTGCGGGTGGCCGATGGGGCTTGGCTTTTATTCCCCTCCCGTGGCGGGAGGGGCACTTTTGGGTCTAGGTTTTAGCTTTGGCGGCATTGCCACCAACCACCCCGTCCGGCTGCGCCGTCAACCCCTCCGGCGGAGGGAAATAACGGCTCAGCGCATCACTGCCCCACAGGGCGTTTGCTCAACATCCGCTGTACCGTGCGCCGGTGCATATTCAACGCCCGTGCCGTCGCCGACACATTGCCGCCCTGCTCCACCAACACCCGCTGCACATGCTCCCACGTCAACCGTCGCACCGACATGGTTTGGTCAGGGGGCGGTGCAGCAGCAGCCTCAGCAGGCATAGTGCGGGGGGCAAGCGCCAGCAAAATATCGTCCACGGTAGCGGGCTTGGCCAGATAGTGCGTCGCCCCCAGCTTGATGGCCTCCACTGCCGTAGCAATGCTGGCATAGCCGGTTAACACCACAATCCCTGCCTCCGGCAACGCCGCCCGTAACGGGGGCAACAGCGCCAAACCGCTTTCCCCCGCCAAGTTCAAATCCAGCACCACCGCATCGGGGGGGCTGGCCGCCAAACTCGCCAGCGCGGCTTCCGAGGTGGCGGCACAGGCTGCCGTAAACCCCCGTCGCGTCAAGGCACGCGCCAAAACAGGGGCAAACACAGGGTCGTCTTCAATCAATAAAAAATGGGTCATCGTCGGGACTCCAGAAGAGGGTGGCGGCTGAGAACACGTTCAAAGTCTCAATGGCATAGGGGTTGCCAAGGCGAAATGCGCAAAAAAGCGCACTCGCTGCGGTCTTTGCTTTTATTCCCCTTCGCCGGAGGGGGTGACGGCAAAGCCGGACGGGGTAGTGGCTGGCAAGGCCGCCAACGCTAAAAACGAAACCCAAAGGTAAGCACCCCGCCCCTCCACGGGAGGGGAATCACAGCCAAGCCCTCGCCGCCACTCGCGGTATGGACAGCCCGACCCTCACGCCGATGGTAGCGGCAAGGTCAGCACTGTCACCACTTTACCCTGCGGTAAACACGTCCAATGCACGCTGCCCCCCAGTTGCGCCAAGGTGGCATGGGTCAAGGCCATGCCCAACCCCAGCCCGCCTTTTTGACTCGACTGCCCCAAAGGCGGCCACGCACTGCCCAGCGGCACAGCAGGCAAGGCTGCTCCCTGATTGACCAGCGTTAACTCAAGCTGCCCACCATGCCAAGTGGCCTGTAAATCAATAGGCGTGGGGCTGGCTTCGGCGGCATTATTCAGCACATTCAGCAGGGCGGGGGCAAAGCGGGGATCGAGTGCAACACACGGAGCCGGTACGGTGTCGGGCTGGTAGTGCATCACGGCGGCGGGGTGCAAAGTGCGCCAACCGGTCAAGAGCCGTTCGAGCTGGGCATCCAGCGGCAGGGCAGGCGGCGCACTGCGGGCAATCCCCGCCTCGGCGGTTAAGCGTTGCAGCGCCGCTTTGCAGGCGTGAACTTGTGCCGCCATCAGGGTAAGGTCAGCGGCTTGTTCGGCGGGCGGCGGCGAGGCGTGCTGCCACTCCCCAATCAGCACCGCCAAGGTGGAAAGCGGGGTAGAGAGTTCATGTGCTGCCCCCGCCGCCAGCGTCCCCAAGGCAACCCATTTTTCGTCACGGAGCTGCTGCTCTCGCGCCAAGGCCAGTGCGGCATCTCGCTGACGCAAGGCCGCCACACCACGCCCCAAAGCCAACACAATCAGCCCTGCTGCCACACAAAACGTCAGCCACATCCCCACCACATGCAGCCGAAAAGCCCACGCGGGGTCAGCGGCGGTTTCAGGCAAGGGCCAGTGGTAAACCATCAGCAGGCTGTAATCCAGCACCACCCCTGCCGCCAAGCCCCATGCCCACGCAGTAGGCAAAACCACCGCTGCCAAGACGAGGGGCAACAGATAGAGCGTGACCAGCGGGTTATTGGCACCCCCACTCAGAAACAGCAAAGCACCGAGAATCTGCGTATCCAGTACCAAGCGCATCAGCAAGGCGCGGGCTTGAGGCTGGCCGCCGTGGCGCAACCAGAGGGTATCCGCCACATTGACCACGGCCATACTTGCCAGCACCCCGAGCATCGGCACAACGGGCAAGGCCAGCCCCAAGCCCCGCACCGCACCCGCCAAGCCCAACAGAGCCAAGCCCCACGCCATCCACCGCCAACGCAACAAGCGCGCAAACAAAATAGGGGGTGATAGGGGCAGCATCCATCCCTCCAGAACGTGTTCAAAGAAAGCTAAAGCCCGCCACCCTAGCACAGACGCGGCAGCCTGCCCTGCGGCAAAATGCCACGGAGGGGCAAGAGCCTGTTCTGAACCCAAGCCCCTCTCGCAGACGGGCTTTTATTCCCCTCCGCCGGAGGGGTGGACGGCAACGCCGGACGGGGGGGGTGGCTGGCGAGGCCGCCAAAGCTAAAAACCAAACCGAAAGGCAAGCACCCCTCCACGGGAGGGGAATAACAGCCAAACCCCATCAGCCACCAGCGGCGTGGAGTCACGGCCAAGTGCGTCTGCGGTGCGCAGCTTTCAGATGAAGTGCAATAAGCGCAACCCGACTCCGAGGTAGGGTCGTCGTCGGCAGGGTGTCAGCCCGACCAATCCGCTGCTTTTGCGAGGCTTTCAACACGTTCGAAGAAAAGAGCGCGAAATTTCGGTATGCTCCCAAGCGTGCTGATTATCCCGTGCCCAAAAGCCACCACGAACCCCCGCTGTCCACGGACACCGCCCATCAACCCATACCGTCCTCATGACGCACTGACTATGCAGACACCTTCCCCCTACCCCTCTCTCAACGCCAAAACCCTGCTCAACGTAGGCTCGGGTCCACGGGGCAGTGCCCAAGTCCCCCTCGCGTTTCGAAACCACGACTGGCGCGAAGTCCGCTTAGACATCGACCCCAAAAACGAGCCCGATGTACTGGGCACGCTGCTGGATATGTCGGTCGTGGCCAGCGCGAGTATTGACGCGCTCTACACCTCACACACCATCGAGCATCTCTACCCGAACGAGCTCAACACGGCGATGGCGGAATTTTTGCGGGTGCTGAAGCCAGAAGGCTTTGCCATCATCACCTGCCCCGACCTGCAAGCAGCTGCCGCGATGATTGCCGAAGACCGGCTCTTTGACGTGGCCTACCAGTCCCCTGCGGGGCCGGTGACACCATTTGATATTGTCTATTCGCACCGGCTATTTACCCACCGCGACAACCCTTTTATGTCGCACCACTGCGGATTTACCCTCACCACCTTGGTTGATGTGGTGGAAGGCGGCGGCTTTGGCTCGGTGGCGGGGCTGCGGGATGCCCCCAGCTTTAATCTCTGGGTTGTTGCTTCCAAGCAAGTGTTGCCAGATGAGGCGATGCGGGCGTTGGCGGGCTGGGCACTCGGCTAATCCCTACCCTGCCCCTACTGCGGCTTGGTATTGCGCACCATCGCCGCTTTAAGTGCTGCTAAACGCGCCATTCCTGCTTCGCGGTCAGTGGTCGGGGTGGCACCGGTTTTGCCGATATAGCGCACGTCGTCCAGCGGTAGCTCGTCAATAAAGCGCGAGGGGTCGATAAACTGCCACTCGCCTGCCCGTTTGCGTTTTTGGCAGTGGGTGATGGTCAGGCTGCGCTGGGCGCGGGTAATCCCGACATACATCAGCCGCCGCTCCTCCTCTACTTGCTCGGCATCAATCGAACTTTGATGCGGCAAGGTGCCCTCTTCACAGCCCACCAAAAACACATGCCCATACTCCAAGCCCTTGGCAGCGTGCAGGGTGGACAAGCGCACGGCATCCACCTCGCCTTCATCTTTGCCTTCTAGCAGAGTAATCAGGGCGATGGTCTGGGTCAGCTCCAGCAAATTCTTAGCGTCACGCTCGCCTTTGCTGCCCAACCAGTCAATCAGCTCCAGCACGTTCTTCCACTTGGTTTCGGCAGGACGCGGCTCGTCACTGGCAAATAGCCAACCTTCGTAGTCAATCGCCGCCACCAGCTCGGTGATGACTTTGCCGGCGGGCTCGTGCTCGGCACGCTGGCGGATACGGCCAATGAAGTCGGTGAACTGGGTCAGCGGCGCGAGCTGAGCCTCGGCAAGGCGGCTGTGTAAGCCACTTTCTTGCACAGCCGCAAACAAGGAACATTTGCGTTCCCCTGCATAGTTGCCCAATTTTTCGAGGGTGGTCGCCCCCACCCCGCGTTTCGGGGTGGTGATGGCACGGATAAAGGCAGGGTCGTCATCTTCGTTCACCAGCAGACGCAACCATGCCAACAGGTCTTTAATCTCGGCTTTGTCAAAAAAAGACTGCCCGCCCGAAATTTGGTAGGGGATTTTCTGCTGGCGCAAGGCACGCTCCAGCACCCGTGCTTGGTGGTTGCCGCGATAGAGGACGGCATAGTCTGAAAAAGCGGTTCGACACTCAAATTTATGCGCCAACAGCCGTGCCACCACCATGTCTGCTTCGGTTTCTTCGTCTTTGCACTGCACCACGGTAATGGGGTCGCCATGCCCCAATTCGCTCCACAGTTTTTTGTCGAAGAGCTTGGGGTTATGGCCAATGACTTGGTTAGCCGCCTGCAAAATCCGCAGGGTGGAACGGTAGTTTTGCTCTAGCTTAATCAGCTTCAGCGTGGGGAAGTCAGTATGTAGCCGGTTGAGGTTTTCAATATCCGCCCCCCGCCACGCATAGATAGACTGGTCATCGTCCCCCACTGCTGTAAACATCCCCCGCACACCGGTCAGCAATTTAACCAAAGCGTACTGACAGGTGTTGGTGTCTTGGTACTCGTCAATCAGCAGATAGCGCAGTTTGCGTTGCCAGCGTTCCAGCACCTCGGGATGGGTTTGGAACAGGACAACCGGCAGCCGAATCAGGTCATCGAAATCCATAGCCTGATAGGCAAACAGCGTGTCCTGATACGCCCGATAGGCACGCGCGGCAACGGTGTCGGGTTCGTTGTCGGCAGCGGCAAGGGCGGCTTCTGGCGGGGTGAGAGCATTTTTCCAGCGCGAAATGGCATTTTGCACCCGCCGCACCTCGGCTTTATCGGTGCTGGCGAGGATGTCGGAGACGATTTTGCCGGCATCCGCCGCATCCAAAATCGAGAACTGCGGCTTATAGCCCAACACCCGCGCTTCTTGACGCAGGATGTGCATCCCGAGGGAGTGAAAGGTGGAGACGGTCAGCCCTTTGGCCTCGCCGCCCCGCAACAGTTTGCCGACCCGCTCCAGCATTTCTCGGGCGGCTTTGTTGGTAAAGGTAATGGCGGCGATATTCCGCGCGGCCATCCCTGCCTCTTGAATTAGGTAGGCGATTTTTTGGGTAATGACGCGGGTCTTGCCGCTGCCTGCACCGGCTAAAACCAGCAGAGGACCATCAAGGTAGTGAATGGCAGCACGTTGCGGCACGTTAAGCTGAGGAGCGGCCATGAGGGCTTAGAGAGGGGAAGAGAAGGCAGAGAATTCTAACAGGGCACAGACACAGGGGGCAGCAAGACCATCTGCAGGCAGGTCAATCACGGCAAAAACACACACCCGCCCAGCCCCCCCCGTGATGTCACGCGTAGGCGCGGCATCCCGTTCCCAGCAAAAGGAAAATTTTGCGCGGGTTAATGCGTCCTAGATGCCCGCTTTCGTGGGCACGGACGCGCAAAAAGACGGCTTAGGCCATCGGGTTACTCATCCCCGCCCTAAAGGGCGGGACTTTCCGCACACTGGGCAAAGTGTGCTCAATGCCTTTACCGATTCGCGCTTGATGGTGTGGTTCATGTAGCACACTATCACGATAGACCAGAAAAGAGGCCACAAAGCCTCCATCCCTACTTAGGTCGGGGAATCCACGGGCTTATTTCACCACACGCAAATGCCCACGGTTCACTGGGGGCTTAGGCGGTGGCTCGACCACGACGGCGGGCTCTGGTTTGGTGGCTGTAGCAGGGGATGGCGGTGCTGCGCCCTCTTCTAGCAACGACACTTCAAAGCCCATGCCATCGCCGGTTTCCCGCGAGAATAAGCCAATCACATTGCCCACCGGAATCCAGATTTCATGCGCCACCCCCGAAAATCGGGCAGAAAACGAGACGTAATCGTTATCAATTTTCAGGGCTTGGCAGGCAGACGCGCCAATATTCAGCACAATCTGCCCTTCTTTGACGTAGGCCATCGGGACTTGGGTATGGGCATCCACCCACACCGAAATATGCGGGGTGTAGTGGTTATCCAGACACCATTCGTACAGGGCGCGGAGCAAATAGGGTTTGGTGGAGGTGCTCATGGTGGGTTCCAGCCTTTAACGACGCATGGCCTTTTCAGCCGGTGTCAGCGAGTCAATAAACGCTTGGCGGCTGAAAATACGCTCGGAGTATTTGAGGATAGGCGCGGCAACCCGACCCAAGTCGATGTTGTAGTGCTCTAGTCGCCACATCAGCGGGGCAATAGCCACGTCAATCATCGAGAAGTCTTCGCCCAAAATAAACTTTTGCTTGGCGAAAATAGGGGCGATTTGGGTCAGGCTGTCCCGAATCGCTTCACGCGCCCGCTCGGCGGCTTTGCCATTTTGGGTGGTTTCGAGCTGGCGCACATGCACAAACAGCTCTTGCTCAAAGCGGAACAGGAATAACCGCGCCCGCGCCCGCATCACAGGGTCAGCCGGCATCAGTTGTGGGTGGGGGAAACGCTCGTCGATGTATTCGTTGATGATATTGGATTCGTGCAAAATCAATTCGCGCTCAACCAACACGGGCACTTCGTTGTAGGGGTTCATCACAGCCAAATCTTCTGGCTTGTTGTGAACATCGACATCGTTAATCTGAAAATCCATGCCTTTTTCAAACAGCACAATGCGGCAGCGGTGGCTAAATGGGCAAGTCGTGCCGGAGTAGAGCGTCATCATAGTAGAAGAACCCCGATAGTGAAGGTGGCAAGCTGCTGGCTGCGCCCAAACGACAGCATAGCCAGACAGCAGAATGGTTCAGTCTAGCACCCTGCGTCCGCAATAAGCGAACGCGGTACGCTGAACCGAAAAAGAAAAAACAAGCGGAAGGGAAGCCCCCCGCTTGTTTCTGAACCGCAAATCTAAGACAAAAAACCTAGGTTAAACCCTTGCGGTTAATGCACGTCTTTCCAGTATTCCTTCTTCAGGAAATAGGCCAACGGCAGCAAGACCAAGGACAAGAACAGGATAACCATCGCACCAATTTGGTGGCGCTTGGTTTGCACTGGCTCGGCCATATACACCATGTAGTTCACCAAGTCAGCGGCACGGCGGTCATAGTCAGCGGTATCGGCTTTGCCATCGACAATCTTGGTCATGGTGCCGGGCTTGGTCAGCACCAGCTTGTGCTCTTCATGACCATTTTTGTCTTTGACCACCTGCATACGTTGCTCGCCTTGCCATTCCCACAGGATATGCGGCATCCCTGCTTTGTCGAATACCGTGTTGTTCCAGCCGGTAGGGCGGGTTTCATCACGGTAAAAGCCACGCATGTAAGCGTAGAGGTAATCAGCCCCGCGTGAACGGGCAATGATGGTGAGGTCTGGCGGAGCCGCGCCGAACCACTGGGCGGCATCTTTGCTGCTCATCGCCGCATTCATGGTGTCACCGATTTTATCGGTGGTGAACATGAGGTTCTCTTTGATTTGCGCTTCGGTCAGCGACAAATCTTGGAGGCGGTTAAAGCGCATAAAACTGGCCGAATGGCACGACAAGCAGTAGTTGGTAAACGTGTGCGCACCACGCTGCAATGATTCAACATCACGGATGTCAATCGGTGCTTTTTCCAGTGCAGGCGCGGTGTTGGCAAAGCCAGCCACGGGAACAAGCAAAGCCAAGGCAGCGATCAGGTGACGGAAGCGGTTTTTCATAATTTTCATCCCCTGAATCAAACGAGCTTGGCAAACGCAGTTGCGCCACCAATAGCAACCACCCACAAAATAACAAACATCAATTGACGCTTGCCGTTGGTGTCGGTCACACGGGTTGGCACAGGCTCGCTGCCCACATCGTTTTTGGTAAAGAACGGCATACCCAAGAAGAAGCCGAAGTAAATGAGGGAGAACAACTGCGCGATGATCGTCCGTGCATCAGTAGACGGCATTGCACCGAGAATCCCCAAGCCAATAAAGGCAATCATGAACAGGGTCAGCATGACTTTGAACTTGGTGCTGCGATAGCGAATGGATTTGACCGGTGACTTATCCAGCCAAGGCAAAAACGCCAACACGACCACCGCACCGCCCATGCCCAACACGCCCCACACTTGCGTCCCCAAGAAAGAAGGAATCGCACGCAAAATGGCGTAGAACGGAGTGAAGTACCAGACCGGCGCAATGTGCAGCGGGGTCTTCATCGGGTCAGCTTGGTCAAAGTTAGGATGCTCAAGGAAGTAGCCGCCCATTTCTGGCATAAAGAACAGAATGGCCGAGAACACAATCAAGAACACGGTCACGCCCAACACATCTTTAACGGTGTAGTAGGGGTGGAAGGGAATGCCATCCAGAGGATGACCATCTTCGCCCTTGAGCTTTTTGATTTCTACGCCATCAGGGTTGTTAGAGCCGACTTCGTGCAGCGCGACCAAATGCGCAACCACCAAGCCCACCAACACCAGCGGCACAGCAATCACATGCAAGGCAAAGAAGCGGTTCAGCGTGGCATCGGACACCACATAATCACCACGAATCCAGACAGAGAGGTCAGGACCAATCACGGGGATAGAGCCAAACAAGTTCACAATCACCTGCGCGCCCCAGAAGGACATTTGCCCCCAAGGCAGCAAGTAGCCCATAAAGGCTTCTGCCATCAGGCACAGGAAAATCAGCACACCAAACACCCAGATAAGTTCACGGGGTTTTTTGTAAGAACCGTAAATCAACCCACGGAACATGTGCAGGTAAACCACAACGAAAAACATGGATGCGCCGGTGGAGTGCATGTAGCGAATCAGCCACCCACCCGCCACGTCTCGCATAATATATTCGACGGACGCAAAAGCAGCCGGCACGCCCGCTGAATTCAAGTTACCGTCAGGTTTGTAGTTCATGGTCAGGAAAATACCGGTCAAAATTTGAATGACCAAGACCATCATGGCGAGAGAGCCAAAGAAATACCAAAAGTTGAAGTTTTTGGGGGCGTAATACTCGGAAACGTGTGCTTTCCAAGTAGATGTCAGCGGAAAGCGGGCATCGACCCAATCCAAAATAGCTTGTTGCTTGCTCATTTTTTCACCCTTCGCTTATTTGTCGTCGCCGACGAGGAGACGGGTATCGGACAGATACTTGTGCGGCGGGATTTCCATGTTCTTTGGAGCAGGCACGCCGGAATACACGCGGGCAGCCAAATCGAACTTGGAACCGTGACATGGGCAGTAGAAACCGCCCAACCAGTCTGCGCCCAAATCTGCGGGGGCGAGGTCTGGGCGGAAGGTTGGCGAGCAGCCCAAATGGGTGCAGATACCAACCACCACCAAAAGCTCTGGCTTAATGGAACGATTAGCGTTTTTGCAGTACTCAGGCTGCTGGGGCAGGTCAGACTTGGGGTCTAGCAGCTTGCCATCTAGCTTAGGCAGGTTTTTCAGCTGCTCAGCGGTGCGGTTAACCACCCACACTGGCTTGCCACGCCATTCGACGTTAACCTTTTGACCTGGCTCTAGCTTGCTGATGTCTACCTCTACCGGCGCACCTGCTGCTTTTGCCCGCTCAGACGGGAAAAAGCTCGCCAAAAACGGTGCCGCCACGCCGACTGCAGCCACGCCACCTACGGCGCTGGTCGCAATCGTTAGGAACCGGCGACGGCCCGTATCGATTTGTTGCTCACTCATTTGCGTATCCTCAACATGAAATCCAAGCTGAAACTGACCGATTTTACCACGACATGCGCAAAAAACCCCATCCTTCAGGGCGGGAATGATAGCGCGAACAGCGTATCCCTCCCACCCCTATCCGCAAGGATTCAGTGGCAACTCACCCCTTATTGCAGCGAAAAACCGGTCTTACCCCTGCCCTAAACGTGGATTTGTGCCAGCGGGGCGGGAGGGTGGCGGATAAAAGCGCGATACGAGCCCTAGGCCGTCAGCACCAGCAAAGCGGCAAAGGCCTGCTCAAACAACACCAAACCAGCCTGCTGAAGGGCTTCCCCCTCGGCAGCAAGGTCAATGCCCTGGGCCGCAACCGCCGCCAACTGCGCCATTGCCCCCGCATCGTCACTGGCGAGGCTGGCAGCGGCTTGACCATGGTCACGGAAGGCCGCCAGCGTGGCATCGGGCACGGTGTTGACCGTCTCTGCCCCAATCAAACTTTCGACATACAGCACATCGGAGTAAGCCGGATTTTTGCTGCCGGTGCTGGCCCACAGCAGACGTTGCGGGGTCGCCCCTGCGGCACACAGCGCGGCCAAAGTCGGCGAACTCTGCCGTTGGCGAGAGCGGACATAGGCCACCCGCGCCAAGGCCACCGCTGTTTTGCCTTGCAAGTCCGCAGGCAGCCGCGCATCCAGTGCCGAATCCACCCGTGACAAGAAAAAGCTGGCCACCGCACGTACCGAGGTCAGGTCGCCACCCTCGGCCTGTCGCGCCGCCAAACCACGCTCCCACGCCGCCCAGACGGCTTCGACCTGAGGCAAGGAGAACAGCAGCGTGACATTGACGGGAATGCCTTCACGGGTCAGCACTTCAAACGCAGCGATACCGGCGGGGGTGGCGGGGATTTTAATCATGGCATTGGGGCGGGCAATGGCTGCCCACAGCCGCCGCGCGGCGGCCAGCGTGCCTTCGGTGTCATGCGCCAAAGCCGGCGACACCTCTAGGCTGACCCAGCCATCTTGACCTTGGCTGTCGGTGTAAACCTGCGCCAATACGTCGCACGCACGGCGAATGTCTGGCAAGACCAAAGCTTCGTAGCGGGCTTCTGGGCTGAGGCTGGCATCGGTTTTAAGCTGTGCAAGGTCATCGCGGTAACGCGGGTCGGTGGCAATCGCCTTGTGGAAAATGGCAGGGTTAGAGGTGACACCGGCAATGCCGTCTTCTGCCACAAGGGCAGCCAACGCGCCGCTCTCTAGTAGCTCCCGCGAGAGATTGTCCAGCCAAATACGTTGACCAAAGGGGCGGATGGCTTGCAGGCGATTCATGAGGCGTTCCTAAAAAAGCAGACAGGGGGAAAAGTCCGAGATTATGCCATACACAAGCCGCACTAAAAGCGGTGCTGCACATGCATAAAGTGCCCCGCCCCCCGCTCGGCTTCACGACACGCAAACCGGCACTGTAACCACGGAAGCCAGCGACCTCATAATTACTGGCGCGGCTAAGAAGCTGTTTACGATCTGCGATACAAGGTGAAATGCTTGGCAGGGCGCACGCAAGGGGCTTACTTGACATCACCCTCACCGCCCCACCTGCGCCGTGGTCGTTCTGGTGCTGGCGCGGCACTCAGCACGCGCTATTTGTTTAAGCTGCACCGTATAATCCCCCCATCCCTCCCTTTGGATAGCCGCCCTTCATGTTTAGCCGCCTTATTCTTGGTTCGATTGCTGCACTCTTTGTCTTAATACTGGCGGGCGTAGGCTTAGCGGGCTATGCCGTCATGAGCACCTACCCCAAGCTGCCCAGCCTAGAAGTCTTGACCGACTACCGTCCCAAAATCCCGCTGCGGGTCTTTACGGCAGACGGCATCCAGATTGGTGAATTTGGCGAAGAGCGGCGGGCGTTTACTCGCATCAAAGACACCCCTCAGCTGATGAAGCAGGCCATTTTGGCGGCAGAAGACGAACGCTTCTACCAGCATGGCGGCGTGGACTATATGGGTGTGCTACGCGCCATGAGCGGCAACTTGCTGTCAGGGCAAACCAAGTCGGGCGCATCAACCATCACCATGCAGGTGGCCAAGAACTTTTTCCTCTCGTCCGAGCGTACTTTTACCCGCAAATTTAACGAAGCCCTGCTGTCGTTCAAAATCGAAAGCAACCTGAGCAAAGACCAGATTCTGGAGCTGTATTTCAACCAGATTTATTTGGGGCAACGCGCTTATGGCTTTGCCGCAGCGGCACAAATCTACTACGGCAAGCCTTTGGCCGACCTGACCATTGCCGAAATGGCGATGTTGGCTGGCTTGCCCAAAGCCCCTTCGCTTTACAACCCCGTGGTCAACCCCGACCGAGCCCATTTGCGCCAGCTTTATGTGCTGCGCCGAATGCGCGAGCTGAATTTTATTACCCAAGAGCAATTTGATACGGCCAAAGACGCACCGATGACCGCTGTGCGTCGGCAAATGGAAGACTTTTCCGTCCCTGCCCAATATGTAGCAGAAATGGTGCGGCAAACCATGTTCGAACGCTATGCCGAAGCGGCCTACACCGAGGGGTTTAGCGTCACCACCACCGTCGATAGCCAACACCAAAAATGGGCGTTCGAAGCCCTCCGTGCTGGGCTGACCGAATACGACGTACGCCACGGCTACCGTGCCCCCGAAGCCTATATCGACCTCAAAACCCTGCCCACGGGCGAGCAAGACGAAACCCTAGACGAAGCCCTCGCCCCGATTCGGGATAGCGGACGGCTGCACCCTGGCGTGGTGCTAGAAACCACGGCCAATCGGGTGCTGGTGTATTTGCGCGGCGGTCAGCGGGTTGAAGTCAAAGGCGCGGGGCTCAATTTTGCCCGCCGCGCCCTGTCTAGCAAGCTCACCCCTGCCCAGCAGATTCGACCAGGGGCGGTGGTGCGGGTATTCCCCAATGCCAGCAACCAGTGGGAAATCGGGCAGATGCCGCAAGTCGAAGGGGCATTTGTCTCGCTGGATCCCAATACCGGCGCGATTAAGTCGCTGGTGGGGGGCTTTGACTTTAACCGTAATCACTTTAACCGCGTCACCATGGCATGGCGGCAACCCGGCTCAAGCTTTAAGCCGTTTATCTATTCGGCGGGGCTGGAGCGGGGCTTTACCACCGCCACCACCATCAACGACGCGCCCTTGGTCATTGACCCTCAAAGCATCGGGGGGCAACGCTGGGAGCCTAAAAACTACGACGGCAAATTTGCCGGCATGATGACCATGCGCCAAGCCCTTATCCGCTCTAAAAACTTGGTGTCGATTCGGATTTTGATGGCGATAGGCACCGATTACGCCCAGCAATACATTCAGCGATTTGGTTTTGGTGCGAAGCAGCACCCCGCCTATCTGACCATGGCCTTGGGGGCGGGGGTGGTGACCCCGCTGCAGATGGCCGAAGGCTATTCGGTGTTTGCCAACGGTGGCTGGCGGGTGCGCTCTTACCTGATTGACTACATCAAAGACAGCAAAGGCAACGTGATCGCTAAAACCACGCCCACCGTGGCCGGCGAAGCCAGTACCCAACAAACACTGGACCCACGCAATGCGTTTATCACCACCAGTATGATGAAAGACGTGGTGCGCTTTGGGACGGCAGTTCGCGCCATGAGCTTAGGGCGGATGGATTTGGCGGGCAAAACCGGCACCACCAATGATTCCCGCGATGCGTGGTTTTCGGGCTTTAACCCGAGCTTGGTTGGGATTGCGTGGGTGGGCTTTGACAATAACCGGAGCTTGGGCGGCGGCGAAACCGGCGGCGGCGCGGCCTTGCCGATTTGGATGGGCTACATGGCCAATGCCCTCAAGGGCGTGCCTGAAGTGGACCAACCCGTACCCAAGGGCATGGTCGAAAAAGCAGGCCAAGGCACCAAGGGGCAGCCAGAATATTTCTACGAGGAATTCCTGCAGACCAACCCTGAGCTGGGCTTGAACAACCGTGCCAGTGGCGGCGGTGGCAGTAATGCCGAAACCGAAGGCGAAGGCGGCGATACGCCTGCCCGCCCTAGCACCGCCCCTGCGGCAACCACGCCCAAGAGCAGCGGCAAAGCGGCCCGTGATGCGGTGGAAAGCGTGAAGGAGCAGCTGTTCTAGCCGTTTACGGTGACCATTAAAAAGGGGGCGGCATCACGCGATGCTGCCCCCTTTTTTGTGCGAATCTCAACGCAGCTGGCGAGGGATGGCATCGGGAATATTCCAGCAGTCTTTGCTGTGATTCCCCGCCACGGGTGGCCGCTGGGCTTGGTTTTATGCCCCTCCCGTAGCGGTGGTGCTCCGTGGGGTGGGATGGTTGCTTTTGGGTTTGGTTTTTGGGTCTGGCACCGGCGGCCTCGCCAGCCCCCCCCCGTCCGGCGGAGGGGAATAAAAGCTACGCCATCGCCGCCTCGGGTGCCGCATCGGGGGTCTCGGCGGAAAGCGCGGCCAGCACTGTCAGCGTGGCGGCAATCAACATTGCCATCTCGGGGGCTTCGATGCAGTAGGGCGGCATGAAATACACCGTTTTGCCGATGGGACGCACCAAGCAGCCCTGCGCCAACATGGAACGGAAGAAGGCTTGGGCAAAGTCTCCGCGCGGGGAATCGACCTCAAACGCCCAAATCATCCCGCACTGCCGAAAGGCCCGCACCGCAGGATGCGCCTGCAACGGGGCAAACAGCGGGGCAAAGCTCGCCGCTTTGGCGCGGTTTTGGGTAAGGGTGTTGTCCTCGGCGAAGATGTCGAGCACGGCCAACGCCGCCCGACAGGCCAGCGGGTTGCCGGTGTAGCTATGCGAATGCAAAAAGCCTCGGCTGAGGTCGTCGTGGTAGAAGGCGGCATACACGGCTTCGGTGGTCAGCACGCACGAGAGCGGCAAGGTGCCGCCGGTAATTCCCTTGGATAGGCAAACAAAGTCAGGCCGAATCGCCGCTTGCTGGTAGGCAAACAGGGTGCCGGTGCGCCCAAAGCCGACGGCAATCTCGTCGGCAATTAGATGCACGCCGTAGTGGTCGCACAGGCGACGGGCTTCGGCGAGGTAGCACGGGTCATACATCACCATGCCTGCCGCACCCTGCACCAGCGGCTCGACAATCAGCGCGGCGATTTCATCAGCGTGGACGGCAAGGGTGGCTTCTAGGGCGTGTGCCGCCCGTAAAGCCGGTGCGGCGGCGGTTTCGCCAAGCTGCGCCAACCGTGCATCGGGGCTGGCCACGGCTAGGCCGCCCTTCAGCAACGGGGCGTAGGTGTCGCGAAAAATCGCCACATCGGTGACGGCTAAGGCACCGAGGGTTTCGCCGTGGTAGCTGTTTTCTAAGTGCAGAAAGCGCGTTTTGCGCGGCTGGCCTTGGTTGCGCCAAAAATGGAAGCTCATTTTCAGGGCGATTTCGACGGCGGACGCGCCATCGGAGCCATAAAACGCGTGCCCCAGCCCCGACAACGCCGCCAACCGCTCGGACAGTGCCACCACGGGGGCATGGGTAAAGCCGGCCAGCATCACATGGTCTAGGGTGTTGAGCTGGTCAATCAGCGCGGCTTTGATGCGCGGCTCGCCGTGGCCAAACAAATTCACCCACCACGAACTCACGGCATCCAGATACCGCCGCCCGTCAAAGTCAGTCAGCCACACGCCTTCCGCGCGGGCAATGGGCAGCAGTGGAAAGCGTTCGTGCCGCTTCATTTGGGTGCAGGGATGCCACACGGCATGTTGGCTGCGGGTAATCCAATCGGCGTTGGTCATGGGG
>CALMOJ010000010.1 GCA_937871815.1 uncultured Neisseriales bacterium | reverse complement strand
CGGGCAAAGGTTTTTTCGCAATATTTGCACTTGAGCCGCACCTCGCCGCTGCGCTGGCTGACCCGAAACTGGCTGGTCACGGGCTCGTTATGTGTGATGCAGTTGGTGTTGGGGCAATTCAGCATCCCCGTGACCACCTCTGGCAGTCCGAGCTGATATTTTTTGGCAATCTGAAAATCCTGAATCACATTGACCGTGGCGCAGGGGGCAAACAAGGCCAGTTGGTTGGCTTCTTCAGGGGTGAGCTGGATATTGGCGACCTTAATCAGGTCTTTGCAGCCGATGCGCTGGCTGGGCAGGTTAAAGCCGATATAAATGCGCTCGCCGCTTTCAGACAGCCGAAACAGCTTGAGCACGCGCCGCCCTTGGCCGGCGGGGATATGGTCAATCACCGTGCCGCTTTTAAGGGCTTCTACTTTGAGGGTGTAATCCATGGCATCCATCCTAGAGGGTCGGGTTCAGTACACGCGCCAGCAGGGCTTGGCGGGCATAGACTCCATTTTCGGCTTGCTGGAAATAATAGGCGTAGGGGGTGCTGTCTACATCCAGCGCAATTTCATCGACACGCGGCAAGGGATGCAGCACTTTGAGGGTGGGGCGGGCGTGGGTCAGCATCTCGGCTTCTAGCTTGTAGCGTGCCTTCATGTGCTGGAATTCTGTTTCGTCGAACCGTTCTTTTTGCACCCGTGTCATGTAGAGAATATCCAGCTCTGGCACGACTTCTTCTAGGTTGGCGACCAGCTCGTACTGAATGCCACGGTCGTCCAATTCTTCGCAAATATAGTCTGGCATGGCCAAGGCTTCGGGCGAGACAAAATACAGGCGGCAGTTAAACAGCGACAAAGCCTGCGCCAGTGAATGCACCGTGCGGCCGTATTTCAAATCGCCGACAAAAGCCAGTGTCAGCCCATCAAGCAGCCCTTGGGTTTCGTGGATGGTGAACAGGTCGAGCAAGGTTTGGGTGGGGTGCTGGTTAGAGCCATCGCCGCCGTTAATCACCGGCACGCGAGAGAACTCCGAAGCCAGCCGTGCCGCGCCTTCTTGCGGGTGGCGCATCACCACAGCATCGGCGTAAGACGAAATAATTTTGATGGAGTCGGCGAGCGTCTCCCCTTTTTTGCCCAGCGAGGTATTGGCACTGTCTGCAAAGCCAATCACCGTGCCCCCCAGCCGCTGCACAGCGGTTTCAAATGATAAGCGGGTGCGGGTGGAGGCTTCAAAAAAGCAGCTTGCGATGACCTTATCTTTCAGTAAATCGTTGCGGGGACGCGCTTTGAGCTGGGCAGCCGTGGCAATCACGGCTTCCATTTCTTCGCGGGTAAGCTCGGCAATCGAAAGAATGTCGCGCTGGTAAAGGGAGTGACGCATGGCGGGTTGTCCTTACATGTCACGAATGGGAGGGATAGCGGGGATTATAGCCTTGTGCTGGGCTGGCTCAAACCGCTGGGCAGCCTAGGCTGCAGGAGAAATATCGTGCATTGCATCAAATCTCGATAAAGCCAGATGGTTTGCGGTTTTGGGGGCGATGGCTTGATAGGTTTTGATGGGATTTATGTTGCAACGCATAACAACATGTCACCCGCCTGAAAAGTTTTGGTGTTATAACCAAAAGGCAAGGGCAAAGACCCTGATGCAAGACAAACCCTAAGATGGAGAGAGAAAAATGACCAAAAAAGTAGCGTTGGTAACAGGTGGGATGGGCGGTATTGGGGTGGCGATTTGCCGTGCGCTGGCAGATGCCGGCATGACGGTCGTGACCACGTTTAGCAAAGCAGGGCGCGAGGCGCAATGGCTGGCAGACCAAGCGGCGGCAGGCTATGCCTTCCATGCGTTTGAGTGCAATGTGGCCGATACCGATGCATGCAGTGCGCTGGTAGCACGGATTGAGGCAGAAATCGGCCCTGTCGATGTTTTGGTCAATAACGCGGGCATTACCCGTGATGGTACGTTTAAAAAAATGACCAAGACCGACTGGGATATGGTGATGCACACCAATCTGGATTCGCTGTTCAATATGTGCAAACCCATTGTCGATGGCATGGTCGGACGCGGCTGGGGGCGGGTGATTAACATTTCGTCCATCAACGGGCAAAAAGGCCAGTTTGGCCAAACCAACTACTCCGCTGCCAAAGCAGGGATGCACGGCTTTACTATGGCCTTGGCACAAGAAGTCGCCAAGAAGGGTGTAACGGTTAACACCGTTTCCCCAGGCTATATCGGTACCGAGATGGTGATGGCTGTCCCTGAAGAAGTCCGCGCCAAAATCATCGCCCAAATCCCTGTGGGGCGTTTGGGTCAGCCCGAAGAAATCGCGGGCTTGGTGGTGTATCTGGCATCCGAGGTGTCTGGCTTTATGACCGGTGCCGATGTGTCGATTAACGGTGGTCAGCACATGATGTAAGAACCTGTTTCAAGGTGAGGCTGCAACAACACGAAACCCCGCTGCGGCGGGGTTTTGTACGTATAAACGCCCCGTGCAGCGCAAGCCACACGGGGCGTTTATGACCGTGTTACGACCTAGCAAGCGCAGGATTACCTGCGTCTCGCCGACCGTAAACAGGTTCTTAGTGCAGGATACCCTTAATCAAGTCCTCTACCACCTTCTTGGCATCGCCGAACACCATCATGGTCTTGTCCATGTAGAACAGTTCGTTGTCCAAGCCTGCGTAGCCCACGCTCATCGAGCGTTTGACCACGATAATGGTGCGTGCCTTGTGGGCTTCCAAAATCGGCATCCCGTAGATGGGGCTGGCTTTGTCTTTGAGTGCGGCAGGGTTCACCACATCGTTCGCGCCAATCACCAACACCACGTCCGTGTTAGAAAAATCCGAGTTAATCTCTTCCATTTCCAGCACATGGTCGTAGGGGACTTCAGCTTCGGCCAGCAGCACGTTCATATGCCCTGGCATCCGCCCTGCCACAGGATGAATCGCATAGCGGACTTCCACGCCTTGCTCGTGCAGCAGCTCGGCAAACTCTTGCAGGGCGTGTTGCGCACGCGAAACTGCCAAGCCATAGCCGGGGACAATCACCACGCTGCTGGCGTTGGCCATCATAAACGCCGCATCTTCTGCCGAGCCGGACTTGTAGTTTTTAGGCCCGCTATCCACTGCGCCACCCGCCGCGACTTCTGCGCCAAAGCCCCCTAACAGCACCGAGATAATCGAGCGGTTCATGGCTTTACACATGATGTAGGACAGAATCGCCCCAGAAGCCCCAACGCACGCCCCTGCAATAATCAGCACAGGGTTGTTGAGCGTAAAGCCAATGCCCGCTGCCGCCCAGCCGGAGTAGCTGTTGAGCATCGACACCACAACCGGCATATCTGCGCCCCCAATCGGGATAATCAGCGTGACCCCCAAAACCAAGGCCATGGCCACCATCAGCAAGAAGGCTGCATGGCTATCGGTCATAAAGTACGCCCCGCCAAAGCCCACCATCGCCAAGGCCAAGACCAAGTTCAGCAGATGCTGACCGTTAAAGTTGACCGGTTTCGCGCCAAATTTGCCCGACAGCTTGCCGTAAGCAATCACCGAAGCGGTAAAGGTAATTGCCCCAATAAATGCGCCGATAAACAACTCGACCTTCTGCACGGGGGTGTGTTCGACTCCTGTGTGGAAAATCGCTGCGACGGCAATCAACACCGCCGACAACCCCACCAGCGAGTGCATGGCTGCAACCAGTTCGGGCATATGGGTCATTTCGACGGTTTTGGCTTTGAAGGCCCCAATCGCCGCCCCTGCCACCATCGCACCAACAATCAGTAACAGTACCGGCTTATCCATCACCAAGAAGGTGGTGGCGACGGCAATGCCCATGCCGACCATGCCGTAAGTGTTGCCTCGGCGAGACGTGGCGGGCGAGGACAGCCCTTTGAGCGACAGAATAAACAGCACCGCCGAAACGAGGTAAAGCAAAGCAGATACATTTTGCATGGCGGTCTCCTTATTTCTTCTTCTTAAACATGTCCAGCATCCGCTGGGTCACAAGGAAGCCACCAAAGATGTTGATGCTGGCCAAGAAAATCCCGACCGCACCCAATACCGAGGTGAGGGTGAGGGTGTCGCCATTGATGTCAACCACTTGTAGCATTGCGCCGACGACGATGATGCCGGAAATGGCGTTGGTGACCGCCATTAAAGGGGTGTGTAGCGCAGGGGTGACGTTCCAAACAACGTGGTAGCCAACAAACACGGCCAGCACAAACACCGTCAAACTGGCGATAAATGGATCAACCATTATTTCATCCTTTTATTTTGAGAGAGTACCCAGCGGGGAAAGCACCGCTGGCAGGGTTATTGGGCGTAGCGCAATGTGCCTTGGTGGGTGACCAGCGTGGCGGCCAGCAGGTCGTCTTCGAGGTCGAGCTTTAAGCCTTCGGCAGTCAGCATCAGCCCCAAGAAGGTCAGCAGGTTTTTGGCGTAGAGGCTAGACGCATCAGCGGCTACCATCCCTGGCAGATTGGTCAGGCCGACAACGGTCACGCCGTTTTCGGTGACGATGGCTTCGCCGGCGCGGGTCAGCGGGCAGTTGCCGCCGGACTCTGCAGCGATGTCCACAATCACGCTGCCTGGTTTCATGTCCGCGACAATGTCGGCGGCCAGCAGGGTGGGGGCTTTTTTGCCCGGAATCAATGCGGTGGTGATGATAATGTCCGCTGCCTTGGCGTGCTTGCTCAGGAGCTCGCTTTGACGACGTTTGTAGTCGTCAGACATTTCTTGGGCGTAGACCCCGTTATTGGCGGCCTTTTCTTCGTCGGTCATCGGCACTTCAACAAACTTACCGCCCAGCGACTCGACCTGCTCTTTGGTGGCGACGCGCACATCAAAGGCTTCGACCACCGCACCCAAGCGGCGAGCGGTGGCGACGGCCTGCAAGCCGGCAACCCCAGCCCCCAAAATCAGCACCTTGGCCGCTTTGACCGTGCCCGCTGCAGTCATTAGCATGGGCATAAAGTGAGGGTAGTAGTGGGTTGCCAATAACACGGCGCGGTAACCCGCAATGTTGTTTTGGCTAGACAGTACATCCATGCTCTGTGCCCGTGTGGTGCGGGGCAGTAGCTCCATGGCAAAAGCACTGACGTGTTTTTCGGCCAGTTGCGCCAGCGTAGGATTTTGGTGAACCGCCAACATCCCAATCAGTACGGCATTGGCTTTGAGCTGCGCGACATCGGCGGCTTCAAGGGCACGCACCACCAAGATGATGTCAGCTTGGCTAAGCAGGGCGGCGCGGTCGGTGGCAATGCTCGCCCCGATGGCGGTATAGGCCGCATCGGGTTGGGCTGCATGGGTGCCGGCACCGGATTCGATGGTCACCGTATGGCCTTGGGCAATCAGCTTTTTCACCGTGTCGGGTGTGGCTGCGACCCGTGTTTCGCCTGCCGTCCGCTCTGCGGGAATGGCAATTTGCATGGGAGTAAACCTCGTGAAGTTGAAAAAATAGAGAAAGAAAAAGTAGGCGTTAAAATGCGTCTTAAATGGCCATGAGGGAGCCGTTTAAGACGCATTTTGCTGGTCTGTTGTGCCGTGTCTTGGGCGTACTGCCCTATTTTTACTGCGTGGCCGTTTTTGGGTAAACGCTCGTTCTTATAATCAAGTTTTAGTTGCAGTGCAACAAATCTAACGGGATTGTTACCGCGCAATGACGCTTTTATGCGCTGCGCCACGGACTGTTAAGAATCTCCACGCGGCAATATGGCATCCTACCCTGCTGCGGCAGGAAATAAGAGCCGCTTTCGGTACTAATTTATGCGGTTTTATGCCCTTTGGAGGGATGTTGGTAAGCCATTGTTTTTTCTTCTGACTGGGCATTTAGCGGTAACATGGCAACATTGCCTGCTGGGATAGCGACGGCGTGTCTACATCTTTAAACGATGGCTTAAATTTTTATGCTGGATTTTTCCTCCCTGTTTATTGCCCCACCCCAAGACAGTGTGCTGTATGCGGGCAACTACGACCTTTTGCTGGTGGGCTTGTCCATTTTAGTGGCCGTGCTGGCAGCCTATGCGGCGTTGTTGGTGTCGCAACTGGTCGCACGGCGTAAAATTCCCCATTCGCGGCCTGTGTGGCTGGGAGTGGGTAGCTTGTGTTTGGGGATGGGCATCTGGGCTATGCACTTTGTGGGGATGTTGGCGTTTAGCTTGCCGTGTGTCACCGGCTACAGCCCGCTCACCACCCTACTTTCTACGGTGCCAGGGGTGCTGGCCAGTGTGCTGGCACTGACCACGATTAGCCGCCCTACCTTGTCCCGCCGCCGCCTTGTGTTGGGTGGGGTGCTGATTGGTGCCGGCATTGGCGCGATGCACTATTCCGGTATGGCGGCTATGCAGCTCAATGGCTTTATCCGCTACGACTGGAAGCTGTTTTTGCTGTCGATTGGGGTAGCCGTCGGGCTGGCGATTTTGGCGTTGTGGATTAAATTCCGCGTGCAAGTGTGGCAGCATGGCTGGGAACGCTGGGCGACACCGGTGAGTGCTTTGGTGCTGGGATTGGCAGTGTCAGGGATGCATTACACCGCGATGGCTGCTGCCTACTTTGTGCGGGGTGATGGGGCTGCCACAGCGGATGTCGGTGTTTCACCTAATTTTCTGGCTGCGATTGTGTTGACGGCCACCAGCCTGATTGCCGTGGTCACGGTCGTGGCAACCTATATCGGCAAGCCCAATTTTTTCTCGCTCAAGCAGTCGTCTAAATGGATGATGGTATTGGTGTTGGGCTGGGTAGGCATAGCGTGGCTGGGGGCGGATTATTACTACGGCCACCTGACCGACAATGTCTATCAGCAAGAGCTGGACACCGCCAACCAAAAAGCCACTGACATCGCCGATAACGTCTCGAAAAATCTACAGCTCCTCAAGGGCATCGCGCTGGTGGTTTCTAAGGAAGAGGCTGTTTTAGCCGCGTTGCGCCGGTTTGGTCCGTCAGCCACGCCTTCTCCACTGCCCCCGCCTCGGTTACGGGCACTGTGGTTACGCGACGCTCAGCTAAATGGGCTGAATGCCGAGTTGGCCATCTATGCGACCCACTTGAATACCGATGAAGTGTTTATCGTTAACACCGCAGGGGATTGCATTGCCAGCAGCAATGCGGATACCTCCAATAGCTTTGTCGGTGAAAATTACGCCGACCGTGATTATTTCCGCCAAGCTCGCGTCGGCTACCCTGGTTATCAGTACGCCGTTGGGCGTACCAGCGGCATCCCTGGCTTGTTTTACTCCCATCCCATTATGGAGAATGGGCGGTTCTTTGGAACAGCGGTGGTGAAGCGCAATATTTCTAATTTTGCTTACTGGACTAATCCCGAAAAAGCCTTTTTGGCCGACGTAAATGGCGTAATTGTTGTTTCCTCGCGTCCTAGCTGGGAGTTCCGGGCTCTGCCCAATGCCACCATGGCCTTGTCCGCCATGACCGAGGCTAAAAAATGGCAGCAATACCGCCGCAAAGCCCTCCAGCCTTTGCATGTGACCTCGCTTGGGGAGTCGCGCTTTCCTGATGCGGTGAGGATTGATGACGATGCCCTCCCTAGTGTCTTAGCCGCCAAGATGCTGTCCGAAAGTGCCATGACGGTGTATGTGCCTCGCCCCTTAACCGAGCTGGTGCGGCTCAGGAGTGAGCGGTATTGGCTGTTTGTGTTATTGGCCATGGCGGGCAGCATGTTGATTGTGTCTACCTCCACGATGGTGCTGTATCTGCGCGAGATGAAAAAAACCGAGGCCGATTTACGGGTCGCGGCCACGGCATTTGAATCCCAAGAGGGTATGGTGATTACCGATGCCCAGCACCTGATTTTGCGGGTCAACCGTGCGTTTACCGAAATCACCGGCTATACCGCCGAAGAAGTGATAGGCCACACCCCCAGCCGTCTTAAATCTGGCCGCCAAGATGCCCGTTTTTACGAGGCCATGTGGCAGACCATCCACGCAACGGGGTCATGGCAGGGTGAGGTGTGGAACCAACGCCGTAATGGCGAAATTTACCCCGAGTGGCTGACCGTCACGGCAGTGAAAGGCTCGACAGGGCAGGTCACGCATTACGTCGGCACACTCATGGATATTTCGTCGCGCAAAGCCGCAGAAGAAGAAATTCAATACCTCGCGTTTTACGATTCACTGACTCAGCTTCCCAACCGCCGCCTACTGCTAGACCGCTTGCAACGTGCTTTGGCGACCGGCTCGCGCTCGCATCGGCAGGGGGCGTTGCTATTTATTGACCTCGACAACTTTAAAACCCTAAACGACACCCTTGGGCACGATATGGGGGACTCTCTGCTACAGCAGGTGGCCTTGCGCCTGCGTGACGCGGTGAGGGAAGGCGATACCGTGGCACGGCTGGGTGGGGATGAGTTTGTGGTGATGCTGGAGGACTTAAGCCTTGTGCCGCTAGAGGCGGTGAAGCATGCCGAGACGGTGGGTGAGCATATTTTGAAAGTGCTGAACCAAGCCTATTGGTTGGCGGATAACGAATACCACAGCACCGCCAGTGTGGGCATCGCCTTGTTTTGCGGTCACCAAGAGAGTGTGGATGAGCTTCTGAAGCGGGCGGATATTGCCATGTATCAGGCCAAAACTGCCGGTCGCAATACCCTACGTTTCTTTGACCCCGATATGCAGGCTGTGGTGTCAGCGCGGGCAACGCTTGAGATTGATTTGCGCCAAGGGGTGCAAGAGTCCCAATTTGTGCTGTATTACCAGCCCCAAGTGGGGCGTGAGGGGCAGCTGACGGGGGTCGAGGCCTTGGTGCGCTGGCTGCACCCTACACGGGGTCTCGTTTCACCGGCGGAATTTATTCCGCTGGCAGAAGAAACAGGGCTAATTTTACCGCTGGGGCTGTTTGTGCTAGAGGCCGCTTGCCAGCAGCTACAGGTCTGGGCCTCTCATCCCACCCGCCGTGACTTGTCCATTGCGGTTAACGTCAGTGCGCGTCAGTTCCGTCATCGGGATTTTTTGGATCAAGTCTTGCAGGTGCTAGATCGCACCGGCATCAACCCGAGTTTGCTGAAGCTTGAGCTGACGGAAAGCCTGCTGCTGGAGGATGCAGAGGACATTATCGCCAAGATGAGCGCCCTGAAGCTGCGTGGGCTAGGATTTTCGCTGGATGATTTTGGTACGGGCTATTCCTCGCTGTCTTACCTCAAGCGTTTGCCGTTGGATCAGCTCAAAATTGACCAGTCCTTTGTCCGTGACCTGCTGACCGACCCCAACGATGCCGCGATCTCACGCACCATTATCGCGCTGGCCGAAAGCCTTGGGCTTAAGGTGATTGCCGAGGGGGTGGAAACCCAAGCCCAGCGCGATTGCTTGGCTGAGCAGGGGTGCCATGCCTACCAAGGCTATTTGTTTAGCCGACCGCTGCCGATTGCAGAGTTTGAAGCCAAATTCGGCTAAATCCCGCCCACGGGCGTGCGGCTTACTTGCCGATGCAGAACCGGCTAAAAATCACGCCCAGCAAATCATCCGCTGTAAATTCCCCTGTGATTTCGCCCAAGGCCTGCTGGGCAAGGCGCAGGTGCTCGGCGAAGAGGTCGAGGTGAGCAGGGTCAATCGCGGTGCTTTCGAGCAGGGCATCGGCGCGGCGCAGGGCATCGACATGCCGTTCTCGCGCCAAAAACACCCCTTCCCCGCCGCCCTGCCACCCCACATGCGCCAGCAGTGCGGTGCGGAGTGCCGCCAAGCCCTCGCCGGATTTGGCCGACAGTCGAACCCGTGTTTCCCCCGCGTGTTCGACCTGTCCTGCAGGCAAGTCGGCAAGGTCAATTTTGTTATCCACAACAAGACGCGGCAGATGGGGCGGGAGCTGCGCCAAAATCGTATGGTCGGCGGGGGTCAGGCCTTGGCGTGCATCCAGCAGCAGCAGCACCAAATCCGCCCGCTGAATCGCCGCCCACGTCCGTTCAATACCCATTTGCTCGACTACATCCTCGGTTTCTCGCAGCCCTGCCGTGTCGATAACGTGCATTGGCACGCCGTCAATCAGCACCTCTTCTCGCACCGTGTCGCGGGTTGTGCCAGCAATGTCGGTGACGATGGCGATATTGTCACCCGCCAAGGCATTCATCAGGCTGGATTTGCCGACGTTGGGCTGCCCCACCAGCACGACGTGCATCCCTTCTCGGAGCAACGCCCCTTGGCGGGCGGTGTTCAGCACCTCAGCCAGTTGCTGGCGAATACGCGCCAATTGCCCTGCGGCATCGGCAGCTTCTAGGAAGTCGATGTCTTCTTCGGGGAAGTCGAGCGTGGCTTCGGTCAGCATCCGCAGGTGGATAAGGGCTTCGACCAAGCTGTGAATCCGGTCAGAAAACACGCCTTGCAGGGATTTCATGGCCGAGCGGGCGGCGGTGTCGCTGGCGGCATCAATCAGGTCGGCGATGCTTTCGGCTTGCGCCAAGTCGAGCTTGCCATTGAGAAAGGCGCGGCGGGTGAATTCGCCGGGCTCCGCCAAGCGTGCCCCCAAGGCCACACAGCGTGCCAGCAACATCCGCATCACCACGGGGCCGCCGTGCCCTTGTAGCTCTAGGACCTCTTCGCCGGTAAACGAGTGCGGTGCGGGGAAGTACAGCAGCAAGCCGTTGTCGATAGGCTGGCCTTGGTCATCGACAAAATCGGTGTGGTGGGCATAGCGCGGTTTGGGGGGCTTGCCGCCGGTCAGGGCGTGCGCCAGCGGCAGGAGCTGGTGGCCAGAAAGGCGAATCACCCCTACGCCGCCGCGTCCTGGGGCAGTGGCGATGGCGGCAATGGTGGGGGGCGTGGCGGGTGCGGTCATGGCAGGCTCTGTGGGGGAGGGACAAAGACAAACGCCCGACCCTAGTCAGGGGGTCGGGCGTTGCACAGGGGACAGCGTGGATTAGGCTTTTTTAGCCGCTTCTTGCCGTTCAATCTGTTTAGTGACGTACCACTGCTGGCTAATCGACAGGATGTTGTTCACCACCCAGTACAGCACCAAACCGGCGGGGAAGAAGAAGAACATGACCGAGAAAATAACCGGCATGATTTTCATCATCTTGGCCTGAATCGGGTCGGTAGGCGGGGGATTCAGGAAGGTTTGGGCAAACATGGTGATGGCCATGATGGCGGGCAAGATGTAGTAGGGATCAGGACGGGTAAGGTCATGAATCCAGCCGAGCCAAGGGGCTTGGCGCAGCTCGACCGAGGCCAGCAGTGCCCAATACAGCCCAATAAACACGGGGATTTGGATAACCACAGGCAAGCAACCGCCCAGTGGATTGACCTTTTCGGTCTTATACATTTCCATCACTGCTTGCTGGAACTTCATGCGGTCATCGCCGTGCTGGGCTTTGAGCCGCTCCAAGCGGGGGGCGAGGGCTTTCATTTTGCCCATAGAACGGTAGCTGGCCGCCGACAAGGGGTAGAACGCGGCCTTAATCAGCACGGTCAGCAACACAATCGCCCAGCCCCAGTTGTTTACCATGGCGTGCAGTTTTTCTAGCAGCCAGAACAGGGGGGTGGCAATCACCGTGACCCAGCCATAGTCTTTGGTCAGCACCAGACCTGGGGCGGTGGCTTCCATCGTGTGGGTGTCTTGCGGCCCTACAAACAAGGGCATGGTGAGGGTGTAGGTGGTGTTGGGGGCAATGGCAGGCAGGTCAACGACGGTGCCGGCAGAATACAGGCCATCAGCGACCGGCTTCATTTCAAAACGGCACCCTTCGGCAGACTGGCAGACGGTCTTGCCATCGGTGGTTTTGAGAATCCACGCGGAGACAAAATAGTGCTGCAACATGGCAATCCAGCCATTATCCGCTGCACGCGCGTATTCGGCTTTGCCTTTGTCCAAATCTTCAAATTTGATTTTTTGGAACTTGCTGTTTTCGGTGTAAACCGCAGGGCCAGTGAAGGTGTAGGCCATCCGGCTTTCGCCTTCTGGGGCTTTGCCGTCACGCAACAGGCGGAAGTACGCCGAGGCGGCAAGGGGAATCGTGCCACGGTTATTCAGCTCATAGCGCACCTGAACTAGATAGCTGCCACGGGTAAATGTGTAGATTTTGCTGACCTCTACGCCATTGGCGGCAGGCGCAGTCAGGCGCACGTCTAGGCTGTTTTGTCCCTCGGCGAGGGTGTAGCTGGTTTGGGGCGCAGTAAACAGGGTTTTATGCGTGGGCAAGGCAGGGTTCCCTGCACTGACAAGGCCGGTTTGGGCAATGTAGGTGCGGTCTTTGCCCGATTCAAACAGGCGCAGGGGCTGTTGGTCGTTTTCGACAGCACTGTATTTGACCAGCTCTAGTTGCCGAACATCTCCGCCTAGGGTGTTGATGCTGACGTTAAAAGTGTCGGTTTTGATGGTGATGTCTTGCCCCGTAGCCAAGGGTGCGCTGGCCGCCGCAGCGGGCGTGCCGCCGGTTGCGGTGGATGCAGCGGTTGCAGTCGGGGTGACGCTTTGCGTGGCGACGGGTTTTTTGGGCGGTGGGGCGAAGTATTCTTGCCACAGCAGCAAAATGCCGAACGACAGCGCGATAAACAAAATGAGGCGTTTGGAGTCCATGTGGTGATGGCAACCGTGTGGAGAATGTTAAGGGACAGGATCGTAGCCGCTTTTACCCCAAGGGTGGCAGCGGCTTATCCGTTTGAGTGCTAACCAGCCGCCGCGTGCTGCGCCGTGCTTGCACAGGGCTTCTGCGGCGTAGGCTGAGCAGCTGGGGTGAAAGCGGCAGCTTGGCGGTCGCCAAGAGCTGATGGCTAACTGGTAGAAGCGGACAAGGAGGATGAGGAGGCGGGACATGGGGCGAGCTTCAGCAAAAGGGCGGTGAGCGCGGTATCAACATCGGCACGCTCGGTACGCCCAAAGCATTCGCGGGAACGCACCACAAGGTCAAAGCTTCCTAGCCGGTGTTGTTCGCGACGAAAAATTTCGCGGATGGTGCGTTTGATATAGTTCCGCGCCACCGCCCGTTTGTTGGTTTTTCGCCCAACAACTAAGCCTAAACGGGCGTGCCCCAAGCTATTGGGGCGGACGCAGACCTGTAACCAGCGTTGACCTCGGCACTGACGAAAACGAAAAACGGATGAAAAATCATCCGTTTTTAGAAGTCGCTGCGACCGGCAAAAGCGGTAAGCCAAGGGAGGCTTACAGACCGATGCGAGTGCGACCTTTGGCACGGCGGGCGCGGATGACCGAACGACCGCCGCGTGTCTTCATGCGAACCAAAAAGCCGTGGGTGCGTTTGCGGCGGATAACGGAAGGTTGGAAAGTGCGCTTCATGTGGGTAATCCTATGAAAAACAATGCAATAAACGCGGGATTAAACGGGCTGCGACGGGGTTTGTCAAGCGTTTTGTCCAAACGTGACCCTGAGTGGCGGGGCTGGCGTAAGCCCGCCTGTGGATAAGTTAAGGGGAGGCGGGTAGAATGATGCGCTTCTGGATGGATTGGAACGGCGGCATGTAGTTGACTGCGTCGGACTGCGTCCCCTTTACCCGCCGGCACTGGTGTTTGGCGGGTTTGTCGTCTTTACGCGGTAGCCCCATGACTGATTTACCTCCCCTCTGGCCTGCTTGCCTTGAACGCCTTGAAGCCGAGCTATCTGCACAGCAGTTCAATACTTGGATTAAGCCGCTGGTGTGTGAGCAGGGTGTTGAGGGGTATGTGCTGCTTGCGCCAAATCGCTTCATTATGCAGTTTATCAAGGAGCGTTTTCTGGGGCGTGTCCAAACGTTGGCTGCAGAAATCCTCGGCGAAGCGGTGCTGATAGAGCTTAAAAATGGCGCACCCAGTAAAGCTTCTGCGATGCCGGTGACGGCTCCCGTTCCCGAAGTGGTGAGCGTAGAAAATACCCCGATCAAGCCGACCCTGCCGCCCGCTTCTCGACCTGCTGCGGTGCAGGCCATTGGTACCGGGCACGATACAACTCGCCTGAATCCCTCTTTTACCTTTGATACCTTGGTGGCGGGTAAAGGCAACCAATTGGCACGGGCGGCAGCATTACAAATTTCTGAAAATCCAGGCGATAAGGCTTACAACCCGCTGTTTGTGTATGGTGGGGTGGGGCTGGGGAAAACCCACTTAATCCAAGCGATTGGTAATTTTGTCTTTCTGAAAAACCCCAAAGCGCGTATTCGCTACATTCACGCCGAACGTTACGTGGCCGATATCATGCGTGCCTACCAACATAAGGCGTTTGATGAGTTTAAGCGTTACTACCATTCGCTGGATTTGCTCTTAATTGACGACATCCAATTCTTTGCCGGCAAAAACCGGACGATGGAAGAGTTCTTCTATGCGTTCAATGCCCTGATTGAAGGGGGTAAGCAAGTCATCATGACCTGTGACACCTTCCCCAAGCAGATTGAGGGGATGGATGAGCGGCTTATCTCGCGTTTCTCGTGGGGGCTGACCGTGGAAATCCAGCCGCCAGAGCTCGAAATGCGGGTGGCGATTTTGATGAAGAAAGCCGAAGCCGACCATTTGAAGCTCGACCACAATGTTGCGTTTTTCATCGCTCAAAATGTCCGCTCCAATGTGCGTGAGCTAGAAGGGGCGTTAAAACGGGTGGTGGCCTATTCGCGCTTTACCCATCAGCCGATTGAGCTGGAGCTAGTCAAAGAGGCTCTCAAAGATATTTTGGCCGCCGGCAATCGGGTGGTTTCTGTTGATGTGATTCAAAAGACGGTGGCGGATTACTACAAAATTAAGCTGTCTGATATGCACAGCAAAAAGCGTAGTCGTGACATTGCACGGCCTCGGCAGGTGGCAATGGCCTTGTCTAAAGAGCTGACACAGTTGTCTTTACCGAATATTGGTGGGGCTTTTGGCGGCCGTGACCACACGACGGTGCTCCATGCCTGTAAAACCATCAACGAGATGCGCAACACCGATGGCACGATTGAGCGGGACTACAACGCGCTGCTTCAAATGCTTAAAAACTGAATAGATTAAAAGGATTTTGACCATGCATATTTTGCAAGCCGAACGCGATGCCCTGCTAAAACCCCTAAACGCGGTGACGGGGATTGTCGAACGCCGCCATACCTTGCCTATTTTGGCCAATGTGCTGATTGAAAAGCGGGGCGAGGCGTTGACCTTTTTGGCGACGGATTTGGAAATTCAAATCACCACCACTTCGGCAGGGACGGCGGCGGGTGGAGATTTTTGCCTGACGACTTCGGCTAAAAAATTGCAGGATATTTTGCGTGCCTTGCCCGATAACGCCACGGTGTCGCTCGACCAACAAGACGGCAAGCTGGCACTCAAGGCCGGTAAGAGTCGGTTTAATTTGCAAACTCTACCCGCAGAAGATTTTCCGTTGATTACGGTTAATCACGACGCATTGGCTTCTTTGTCTTTGCCGCAAAAGGTGCTGAAGACTTTGCTGTCTAAAGTCCAATACGCGATGGCGGTGCAGGATATTCGCTACTATCTCAACGGTTTGCTACTGATTACCGATGGTGACCAGCTCCGTTTGGTGGCCACGGATGGGCATCGCTTGGCTTTTGCCAGTCATACGCTAGAAGGGGCTGCTTTGCCGAGAGCAGATGTCATCCTGCCACGTAAAACAGTGGTAGAGCTGGCTAAGCTGTTAGCCGATAGCGAAGAGCCGGTGGCGATTGAGTTGCTGCCGAATCAGGCGCATTTCCAGTTTGGGCAATCCACCATCGTGTCGAAAGTGGTGGAGGGCAAATTCCCTGACTACAACCGTGTGATTCCGCTGGATAACGATAAAATTCTGCGTCTAGACCGCGTGGTGTTTTTGCAGGCTTTGCAGCGTGCTGCGATTTTGGCGAACGAAAAATTCCGAGGGGTGCGTTTGCTGTTGGCGGATGGGCGTTTGT
Organism: uncultured Neisseriales bacterium; assembly: GCA_937871815.1. Taxonomy (GTDB): domain Bacteria; phylum Pseudomonadota; class Gammaproteobacteria; order Burkholderiales; family Aquaspirillaceae; genus Rivihabitans. Next base: position 3,217 of record CALMOJ010000010.1, on the reverse strand, counting down.
CTATTCAGTGCACCAACAGCGAGCAAGAAGAAGCCGAAGAAGAGCTGGAAGTGGCGTATACCGGCGAGCGTCTAGAGATTGGTTTTAATATCAACTATCTGACCGATGTGCTGACCAACCTGCCCGCAGAGACCTTCCACCTAGCGTTTGGCGATGCGAATCGCAGTGCCTTGTTTACGCTGCCTGATGCGACTGACTTTAAATATGTCGTGATGCCGATGCGTATCTAAGCGCGTGTTCAAAGTCTCACTGGCACTGGGAGGCGAAATGTGCAAAGAAAGCGGCGTTTGGACTGAGTCCACACGCAGTTTTTACACATTTCAACGTAGGATTACCCGAGCCTCGCAGACCTTGAACAGGTTCTAAACCTTTGCGAGCCCTCCCTTTACCGCAGTGGGGGGCGTAGTATTTTTATTGACCCCGCTGTCGGCACACGCCCAGTGGCTTAATCAAGATTGAAGACCCGTGTATGAGTGAGCAGGACTACGACTCCAGTAGCATCAAAGTGCTAAAAGGGCTTGATGCCGTCAGAAAACGCCCCGGTATGTATATCGGTGATACCTCCGATGGGACAGGGCTGCACCACATGGTCTTCGAGGTGCTGGACAACGCCATTGATGAGGCCTTGGCGGGGCATTGCAACACCATTCGCGTGTCGATTAATCCTGATGAGTCGATTACGGTAGAAGACAATGGTCGTGGCATTCCGGTGGATATTCACCCCGAAGAAGGACGGTCGGCGGCAGAGGTCATCATGACGGTGCTCCACGCAGGCGGGAAATTTGACAGCAATAGCTACAAAATTTCGGGCGGCTTGCACGGGGTGGGTGTGTCGGTGGTGAATGCACTCTCAGATTGGCTGCGGCTGAAGGTTTGGCGTAATGGTCAGGCACACGAGCTGGAGTTCCGCCGTGGGGATGCAGTGGCTCCGTTGCGCGTGATTGGGCCAAGTAGTCATCGCGGCACAGAAATCACCTTCCGCGCGTCAGAAGAAACCTTTGGCAAGATTGAGTTCCACTATGAGTTGTTGGCTAAGCGGATTCGCGAGTTGTCCTTTCTCAATAATGGGGTCGGCATTGTCTTGCACGACAAACGTTCTGGCAAAGAAGAGAATTTTTCGTTCTCCGGTGGTGTGGCGGGCTTTGTGCAGTATATGAACCGGAACAAGGCGGCCTTGCACCCTAAGGTGTTCTACGCAATGGGTGAGCGGGATGGCATGACGGTTGAAGTTGCCATGCAGTGGAACGATAGCTACCAAGAGTCGGTGCAGTGCTTCACCAACAATATCCCTCAGCGGGATGGTGGGGCGCATTTGACGGCGTTGCGTGCAGTCTTGACCCGTACATTGAACAGCTATATCGAAAAGAATGAATTGGCCAAGAAGGCCAAGGTTGAAACGGCAGGTGACGATATGCGCGAAGGGCTCACCTGCGTGCTATCTGTCAAAATCCCTGACCCGAAGTTCTCTAGCCAAACCAAAGATAAGCTTGTTTCGTCAGAAATCAGCCCCGTGGTGCAAGAAGTGGTGGGCGAGAAGCTGTCCGAGTTCCTGTTGGAGCAACCGGCGGATGCCAAAATTATCTGCGGCAAAATTATTGATGCTGCTCGGGCGCGTGAGGCTGCACGCAAGGCGCGTGAAATTACCCGTCGTAAAGGGGTGATGGACGGCTTGGGCTTGCCCGGGAAGCTGGCTGACTGCCAAGAAAAAGATCCCGCTATGTCCGAACTGTATCTAGTAGAAGGGGATTCGGCGGGCGGCTCTGCCAAGCAGGGGCGTGACCGTAAGTTCCAAGCGATTTTGCCACTGAAGGGCAAAATCCTGAACGTTGAGCGTGCGCGGTTTGACAAAATGTTGGCCAGCCAAGAGGTAGCCACGCTGATTACTGCGCTGGGTACGAGTATTGGCAAGGACGACTATAACCCTGAAAAACTACGCTATCACCGCATTATCATCATGACCGATGCGGACGTGGACGGCTCACACATTCGTACCCTGCTGCTGACGTTCTTCTACCGGCAAATGCCCGAGCTGATTGAGCGTGGGCATATCTATATTGCGCAGCCCCCACTCTATAAAGTGAAGCACGGCAAAACGGAGCAGTACATTAAGGACGAAAGTGACCTTAATCAGTATTTATTACGAGTCGCACTGTCCAACGCACAGCTCTTCCCCGCAGAAGGTGCGGAGCCGCTGGTAGGGGAAGCCTTGGGTGAAATCGCACGGCAGTATCTATTGGCACAAAATGTCATTGAGCGCGAAAGCCGTGCCATTGATGAGGGCGTCTTGAATGCTTTGCTGCGCCTTGACCCGATTGCACTGAAAACAGAGCATGAGGCACAAGCGGCACTGGCGGGATTAGCCGGTGTGGTGTCGGCTGAGATTGCGTTGAGCTTGTTGCCGGACGAAAAGAATGGTGGCTTCCTGATGCGCATCATTCGCCAGCTGCACGGCAATGTGATGACAACCTATCTTGACCAAGACTTTTTGGAGTCAGGAGACTACGCCCAGATTAAAGCGACGGCTGTCCTGCTCAAGGGCTTGCTGCGTGAAGGCGCACAGGTTAAGCGCGGCGAGCAGGGTCGGCTGGTGAGTAGCTTTGGTGAGGCACTGACATGGTTGCTGGGCGAGGTGAGACGCGCCATCAATATCCAACGCTATAAAGGGCTAGGGGAAATGAACCCTGCACAGCTTTGGGAAACAACGATGGATCCTACTGTGCGTCGCTTATTGAAGGTGCGGGTTGAGGATGCCATGACGGCAGATGATGTATTCACGACATTGATGGGTGACCAAGTTGAGCCGCGTCGCCAATTTATCGAGCGCAACGCCTTAATTGCCCGAAACGTCGATATTTAAGTTGTTATAAAACAGTGTGTTATTGATTTTTTGTAATTTTTTTGTATGTTAGTGTTGACGAGTTTTGTTGGGGTGCGTATATTTCGCCTCTCTGCTGCAGCGCAAGACGAAAACGAAGCGAAATTTGCTGAGTTTATTTGTTTAGCGAATGAGTGGCAAGCGATCTTTAACAGAAAGAACAACCGATAAGTGTGGGTGTTTGGTGGAAGCCAAATGCTTGCACGAAACTGAATGATTTGCTGGAGATTTCTGGTTAATTGTTTGGAAAAAAACGTCAAGCGAGAAGTAAAAATTTGCAGAGATTAAACTGAAGAGTTTGATCCTGGCTCAGATTGAACGCTGGCGGCATGCTTTACACAT
>CALMOJ010000009.1 GCA_937871815.1 uncultured Neisseriales bacterium | reverse complement strand
GGCGGGCTTCGCTTTTTTCCAGCAGCTCTTTGTGGCTGGCGACGGTGCGGCTTTCGCTACGCTCTTTGTGGTAAAGCCATGCCACGCCCCCCAGCAGCAGGAGCATAGCGGTTGCGGCGGCAGCGTAGCCCCATAGCAAGCTGTACCAGCTGGTCAAATAGTCACTTTCTGCCAAGCCCACCACCACGAGGTAATTCATGCCTGGTAGCCGCCGCCAGCTATGAATGCGCATCACGTTATCGACGCTAGAGTAATGGCGATAAACACCTTCGGCCATCGGCTGGGTAAACGCATTGCGCAGCGGGTGGGTGGCGGAGAGCTTGGCAGGGCTGGCCGCGATGTCGGGCTCGCGGACGATGGTATTCATTTGCTCATCACGCAGGGCAATGCCCCCGCTCGTCCCCACATTAACGCGCTCAAACAGTTCTCGGATGGTTTTGCGGTTAATGGTGGCAATCACCGCACCGGCAAAAGCACCATCGCGGGTTTCCATCCGCCGTGCCAGCAAAATACCAGGCTCACCTTTGGCGTTAGAAACCATGACCGGCGTGCCTAATAATTGACCGCTTGGGTTGGTTTTGAGCTGGTCGAGGTAGCTGAGGTCCGAAGCATTGGCCAGCAGGGTGCGGGCATGGTGGGTGTAAATCAGTGTGCCATCGGCACCGATTAAGCCCAAATTGTCGGCAAAGGGCGAGAGAGAGAGTGTGTTTTCAAACTGCTGCCCCAGCCATTCGATTTCGGCAGACGTAGGTTGGCGGTGGGCAAAACGGTCGGCAGGCAGCGACAAAATAAGCCCGCGCATGGCGACATCCACCTCGCCAATCGCGCCTTGTAGACGGGTTTGCAGCAAGGCGGAAAGGTTGGCGGCTTCGCTGGCGGCGCGTGACTCCAACTGGCGGCGTGCGCCCAGCAATTGCCACGTTAGTACCCCCACCAATAGGCTGACCAGCAAGGCCGCCAAAATGGGAATGCGAAGGGTACGAAAACCACCATAGTGGCGAAACCAACGAGACAAAAAGTCAGGCATACGCAATTAGAAAGGGGCGCGTAAAAAGAACCTGCATGATATGACATTTCCCTTGTTGGTGGGGTCGGGTGTTAAGGCAAAGGTGTGAAGTCAAGCCAAGTGAATCCAATGGCATTTTTTGTGGGATGTTGCCATCTTTTTTGGCTAGATTGGGGGCGCGATGCCTTTTTGTTTGGCTGCAAGAAGGTGGGTGCGGCGGGGAAGGGCGTGCTTGCCGCTCGCCGCCCCTTGCCTGTCCACCTGTGACGAAATGTGCCAAAATTCAGCCCATTAGATATTCAGCAGGTGCAACATGCTAGACAGGGATGGCTATCGCCCCAACGTGGGCATCATCCTGTGCAACGCGCGCAACGAAGTGTTTTGGGGCAAGCGAGTACGGGAACACTCTTGGCAATTTCCACAAGGGGGCATTAAACCAGGCGAAAGCCCCGAAGCCGCGATGTACCGAGAGTTAATGGAAGAAGTCGGTTTATCGCCGCACCACGTCAAAATCATTGGCCGCACGCGCGACTGGTTGCGTTACGACGTGCCCAGCCACTGGGTGCGGCGAGAATGGCGAGGCAGCTACCGTGGGCAAAAGCAAATTTGGTTTTTGCTGCGGCTGACAGGACGAGACAGCGATGTGTGTCTCCGCGCCACCAGCCACCCCGAATTTGACGCATGGCGTTGGAGCGATTACTGGGCACCGATAGATGCAGTGATTGATTTTAAACGCGATGTGTATACCCGCTCCCTGTCTGAGCTGGCCAAGCTACTGAAGGGCTTGGACTTCCGCCAACTTTCGTCAGAAGAGTAGTGTTCGGCGGACTCTAAATGTGTATTTGTGCAGGGTGTGACCGCACCGTGCTGGGGGTGGCCTCTTGGTCGAGAGGTCGCCCCCGTTTCTTTCTGCTGGTAGTCTCCTTGCCCTGTTTTTACGCCGCCTTATTTGCACGCCTCCCCCTTTTTTAAGAAATCCTTCCCATGAGCCAGACTTACGACGAATCTTCGGTGCGCGTTTTAAAAGGGTTAGAGCCGGTAAAAGAACGCCCCGGCATGTATACCCGCACCACAGACCCGACCCACATCTGCCAAGAAATGATTGATAACGCCGCTGATGAGGCATTGGGCGGCTTTGCGCAAAAAATCGCCGTAACGCTGCATCTGGATGGCTCGCTGTCGGTCGAGGACGACGGGCGCGGGATTCCCGTGGGTTTGCATCCCGAAGAGGGCGTGCCGGTGGTGGAGCTGGTTTTTACCCGCCTCCATGCGGGCGGTAAGTTCAACAAAAAAGACGGCGGCGCGTATACGTTTTCAGGGGGGCTGCATGGCGTGGGGGTGTCAGTCACCAACGCGCTGTCCACCCGCCTAGAGGTCGAAGTGAAGCGAGAAGGGGCGGTCTGGCAGTTGGCGTTTGCAGGGGGCGATGTGGTCGAGCCGCTGACCCAAACCCGCACCTGTCCGCCGCGCACCTCTGGCACACGGGTGCGGGTGTGGCCCGATGGCCGCTACTTTGAAAGCCCGCAGTATTCCTTGCCCGAGCTAGAACGCCTGCTCCGTGCTAAAGCGGTGTTACTGCCTGGGGTTGCCGTGACCCTGACCACGGAAAAATCTGACGGCAAGCACACGTCACAGACGTGGCGTTATCCCCAAGGCTTGCACAGCTATTTGCAAGAGCGGCTGGGCGAAGACCCCCCCGTCGCGCCGCTGTTTGCGGGCGAAAACCATCTGACCAGCAACGAGGGGATTTTTTCGGCGGGCGAAGGGGCCGCGTGGGCATTGGCGTGGAGCGAGGGGCAAGGCGGCGGGGAAAGCTACGTCAATCTGATTCCCACCGCACTGGGCGGCACGCACGAGGCCGGTTTGCGCTCTGGGGTGTTTGAGGCGGTCAATAGCTTTATCAACCACCACAGCCTGTTGCCGCGCGGGGTCAAAATTCAGCCAGAAGATGTGTGGTGCCGGGTGCGCTTTGTGCTGTCGGCGCGGGTGCTCGACCCCCAGTTTCAGGGGCAGACCAAAGAGAAGCTGAATAACCGCGATGCGGTGCGCTTGGTTGCCAGCCAAGTGCGCGACCCGCTGGAGCTCTGGCTGAATGCCCATGTGGACGATGCCCGCAAAATCGCCGAGCTGGCGATTAAGCAAGCGCAAAGCCGCCTGAAGTCGGTGAAGAAAATCGAGAAGAAAAAAGGCTCTGGCGTGGCGGTTTTGCCCGGCAAGCTGACCGATTGCGAAAGTGAAGACCTCGCCCGCAACGAGCTGTTTTTGGTGGAGGGCGATTCGGCAGGCGGCTCGGCCAAACTGGCGCGGGATAAAGACTACCAAGCCATCCTCCCCCTACGCGGCAAGGTGCTGAATAGCTGGGAAACCGACCGCAATCAGCTATTTGCCAATGCCGAAATCCACGATATTGCGGTGGCCATCGGAGTGGACCCCCACGGGGCAGGGGAAGCCGTCAGTTTGGCGGGCTTGCGTTACGGAAAAATCGCCATTTTGTCGGATGCCGATGTGGATGGGGCGCATATTCAGGTGCTGCTGCTGACCTTGTTCTATCAGCATTTTCCCGCCCTGTTGGCGGCAGGGCATATCTACATTGCCAAGCCTCCGCTGTATCGGATTGATGTCCCCGCCCAAGGCAAAAGCCGCCCTGCCCGCAAGCTGTATGCGCTGGATGATGGCGAGCTAGAAGGGATGCTGGACCGCTTGCGGGCTGAAAAAGTGCGTGAAGGCAGTTGGAGCATTGGGCGGTTTAAGGGGCTGGGCGAAATGAACCCCGCGCAGCTTAAAGACACCACCATGCACCCCGACACCCGCCGCCTTTCCCGCGTGACCCTGCGCCCCGATGCCGCCACCGAAACCCACGATATGTTTACCCTGCTGATGGGCAAAGGTGAGGCCGCCAGTCGGCGGGTGTGGATGGAGGCGCGGGGGAATCAGGTCGAGGCCGACGTTTAACCGGCGGGGCAGCCTCGTGATGCGGGTTTGCGGCGGCGGTTGTGCTTGCCCCCCGCCCGCCGCCCCAAAAAAACCATGCCCCGCAATCAACATGCTGATTGCGGGGCATTTCAACGCCGGATACTGGCGCGGGAGAGTCTCTCGCCGCCGCTATTCCCCTCCGCCGGAGGGGTAGACGGCAAAGCCGGACGGGGTGGTTGCTGGCGAGGCCGCCGAAGCTAAAACCAAAAGCCAAAGGCAACCACCCCACCCCTACGGGGCACCCCTGGGGAATCACAGCCAAACCCAGCGGTTGCCCGTGGCGGGGCATTTCAACGCCAAATGCTGGCGCGGGAATATTTAGGCTGTGCCGTCTGCCGTACCTGCATCCATCGTCGCTGCGACAGGGTAGAGCACCGTATCTTTGGCCTCGGGCAGCAAGTCAGGATAGTCACGGCTGTAATGCAGGCCTCGGCTTTCTTGCCGTGCCAGTGCCGAGCGCACAATCAGCTCGGAGGTTTGCACCAGATTACGCAGCTCAATCAGGTCGTTGCTGATGTGAAAGTGCTGGTAATACTCGTTAATCTCCCCCTTGAGCAACTCAATCCGATGCAGGGCGCGAGCCAAACGTTTATTGGTGCGAACGATGCCGACATAGTCCCACATGGCGCGGCGCAGCTCGTCCCAGTTATGCGAAATCACCACTTCTTCGTCGGGGTCGGTGACGCGGCTATCATCCCAATCGGGAATGGGGGGAATCACCAGCGGCGGCTCGGTCAAAATGGCCGCTGCCGTCGCCCGACCAATCACCATGCACTCCAACAGCGAATTACTGGCCAGCCGATTCGCCCCATGCAGCCCCGTGCAAGAGGCTTCGCCGACGGCAAACAGCCGGTCCACATCGGTGCGGCCGTCTAGGTCAGTCACCAAGCCGCCGCAGGTGTAATGCGCGGCCGGCACCACGGGAATCGGCTCTTTGCTGATGTCGATGCCCAAGGCCAAGCAGGTGGCGTAAATATTGGGGAAGTGGCTGCGGATAAAGCTTTCAGGCTTATACGAAATATCCAGATACACGCAATCCAGCCCGTGTTTTTTCATCTCGAAATCAATGGCACGCGCCACTACGTCGCGGGGAGCCAGCTCGGCACGGGGGTCGTGGTCAGGCATAAAACGTGTGCCGTCCGGCAGCCGTAAAATGCCACCTTCGCCACGCACCGCTTCGGAGACTAAAAACGACTTGGCGTGGGGGTGATACAAGCAGGTCGGGTGGAATTGGATAAATTCCATATTGGCCACCCGGCACCCTGCTCGCCAGCCCATCGCAATGCCATCGCCGGTGGCGGTGTCGGGATTGGTGGTGTAGAGATAGACCTTGCCCGCACCGCCAGTGGCCAAAATGGTATGCCCTGCGGTTAGCGTCACCACTTCATCTTGGGTCTTATCGAGGGCGTAAATGCCAAAGCACGCTTTGCCCGCCAAGCCCAGTTTTTCGGCGGTAATCAAGTCAATGCCGAGGTAGTCCTCTAGCACGGTGATATTAGGGTGGGCGCAGATTTTTTGCCCAAGGGTGCGAGTGACGGCTTCACCGGTGGCATCGGCGGCGTGGATGATGCGGCGATGGCTGTGTCCCCCTTCGCGGGTCAGGTGGAAGCCTTGGTAGCCGCTGGTGGTTTTGGGGGGGATGGCCGCGCTGGCATCGCGGGTAAACGGCACGCCCAGCGCAATTAGCCAATCAATGGCGGCGCGGGAGTTTTCGACAATAAACCGTGTGGTGTCGGCATTGCACAGCCCTGCCCCCGCCACGAGGGTGTCTTGGATATGGGCTTCGACCGAGTCTTCGGTATCCAGCACCGCTGCAATACCCCCTTGGGCATAGCTGGAGCTGGCTTCGAGGAGGTTTTTCTTGGTAATCAGCCCCACCGTGCGGGTTTCCGCAAGATGCAGAGCCAAGGTCATCCCCGCCAGCCCACTGCCTACAATCAACACATCAAAATGGCGCATCTCGGCGTGCCTTCCCTAAAGAACCTGTTCAAAGCCTAGCGAATGCAGGCTTACCCGAGTCTCGCAGACTTTGAACGGGTTCTGAAAACGAAAATAGAAAAACCGACCCTTGCTCCGCTTGAAACGTACGGGTTTGGGGGTCGGTTTTTATTACCCAGCGGGGGCGTTATTGCAGTTGTTGCTGCAGCTTCGCCAACATGGGTTGGCTGACGGCAGCAGGCAGAGGTGTGCCTGCTTTGTCGATAATGCTGACCTGTGTCGCGCTGTCGTTCACCGCTTTGACCAAGACGCGGTATTCGCCGTCTTTAATCGCCGCGTTGCTTGCGGCTTTGTCGCTGCTGCGCCAGAAGGCCAGCCCAGACCAGAAGCCACCGGCTTCTTCGCGGCGGTCGGCTTCGGACTTGGCAGGGCGGATAAAGTAAACGCCCTGTGCGCGGTCACGGTCGGTCACCACCAAGCCGATGCGGTCGAGTGCCAAGCCGGTACGCCGCCAAGCACGGTCAAACGCATCGTTGACCAGCACGCCGTCGTCCTTGAGCATCGCCCGTTGTTGCACGCTGGTGTCGGCTTGTTTGGCTGCCAGCTTGACCTTTTCTTCGGTGACACCCAGCCGCATCATAAAGCGACCCAGCATTTCGGCTTCAAGGTCAGGGTCTACGGCACGAGGCTGCCATGTGGTGGCGGTTTTGCCTTCGTTGACGAAGGTTTCGTACATACCACGGTGGCTAAAGTAAATTTCGGTGCCCGCGTTGGTGCGCTCTAGGCGGGCACGGAATTTATCCCGCTCTGGGGTGGAATAGATGCCATCCAAGCCCACCTTGCTGAGCAAACTCCGCACGCCATCTTGCGGCAACTTGGCGCGGTTCTCTGCCCAGTCGGTTTCCATTACGCCGATTTCGGGCGTGTCTTGCTTGATGATAAAGCCGCTATCAATCCAGAACTCTTTCAGCAGAGGCCAGAGTTCTTCGGGCTTTTTCTTGGCGACTAACCAGCGTTGGCTGCCTGCCCGCTCAAAGCGCACATCGGGCACCGACACCAATACGTTGGACGACTCGTTGCTGGCCAGCACATTGGCTTGGGCTTTTTGGTTCAGGTTAATTGCGCTGACCGAATTGCCCCCAGGCAAGGCGTAGGCGTTATTCATCTGGGGGGTGGTCAAGTCGGGGGGGACTTCGAGCCGGTTTTTCGGGCCCGAATCTGCCGATTTGTAGTCGATTTTTTTATCAAACAGACCGGTGCTGGTGCACGCGGTGGCCAACAAAGCGGCGGCAAGCAAGCTGACGTGACGACGTGTGTTCATCAAATAACGCCTTTAAGCAAAGGGAGGGTCAGAGTGCCGAGGCCATGTGCAGGGCGGCTTCAACAACAGGTTGGCTGTCAGGGGTGAGCGGGGTCAGCGGCAGGCGGATACCTTCTGGCATCATGCCCATGCGAACCAGTGCCCATTTGACGGGAATCGGGTTGGCTTCTACAAACAGGTGCTTGTGCAGCCCTTGGAGCGGGTCGTTGGCCGCCCGCGCAGCAGCGATGTCGCCGGCCAAGGCCGCACGGCACAGGTCGCTCATCAGGCGGGGTGCGACGTTGGCGGTGACGGAAATCACGCCGTGCCCACCGCACAACATAAACGCCATCGCGCTGGCATCGTCGCCGGTATACAGCGCGAAGTCTTTGGGGGCGCGGCGTACCAAGTCGCACGCCCGTTCTAGGTTGCCGGTTGCGTCTTTAATCCCAACAATATTGGGGATTTCAGCCAAGCGTAGGGCGGTGTCGTTAGACATATCGGCCACGGTGCGCCCTGGCACGTTATACAAAATAATTGGCAGTTGGGTGGCTTCGGCAATCGCCTTAAAGTGCAAATACATGCCTTCTTGGGTCGGGCGGTTGTAGTACGGCACCACCGACAAGGCCATATCGGCACCCAGACGTTCTGCCGCCAGCGTCAGCTCGATGGCTTCTGCGGTGGAATTTGCGCCCGTCCCTGCAATGACCGGCACGCGCTTGTTGACGCGCTTAATGACCGCAGCCACCACGGCCAAGTGCTCATCGACCGTCAGCGTGGCGGATTCGCCGGTGGTGCCAACGGCCACAATGCCATTGGTGCCGTTATCGAGATGGAAATCGACCAAGCGGTCGAGTGCAACAAAATCAATACTGCCATCGGCATTCATGGGGGTGACGATGGCGACGAGGCTTCCAGTAAGCATGATGTTTGCCTGTTGAAATCTTGAGGGAGAGAAGCGGCTGATTGTAGCCGAATCACCGATAAGGGCAAACCGCCTCAACGCGCTTGCTTGGGTGCGCATGAGCCTGCCCGATGGGTTGTGCTAAAATTCGCCGCTTATTTTGTCTTTAACAGATTGTCTAGCAAGGATTTTAGCGTGATTACCACTTCCAATATCACCATGCAGTTCGGTGCCAAGCCACTGTTCAATAAGGTGTCGGTTAAATTTGGCGACGGCAACCGGTACGGGCTGATTGGTGCCAACGGCTGCGGCAAATCGACTTTTATGAAAATTTTGGGCGGCGACCTTGAGCCTAGCCAAGGCACGGTCGCCATCGAAAACGGGCTGCGCTTGGGTAAGCTGCGTCAAGACCAGTTTGCCTACGAAGACCAGCGCGTGATTGACGTGGTGTTGATGGGGCACGCCGAAATGTGGGCGGCGATGGCGGAAAAAGATGCCATTTACGCTAACCTCGAAGCCACCGAAGACGACTACATGCACGCCGCCGAGCTCGAAGGTAAATTTGCCGAGTACGATGGCTACACTGCCGAAGCCCGCGCGGGAGAGCTGCTGATGGGGGCGGGGATTCCAGTAGACCAGCATTTTGGCCCCATGAGCGAAGTCGCCCCTGGCTGGAAGTTGCGGGTGCTGTTGGCGCAAGCCTTGTTCTCGAATCCCGATATTTTGTTGCTGGATGAGCCCACCAACAACTTGGACATCAACACCATCCGCTGGCTGGAAAACACGCTGAACCAGCGCAATTCCACCATGATTATTATTTCCCATGACCGCCACTTCCTAAACCAAGTGTGCACCCACATGGCCGATGTGGATTACGGCGAAATTCGCGTGTATCCGGGCAATTACGATGATTACATGCTGGCCTCGTCCCAAGCCCGTGCGCAGTTGCTGACCGCCAATGCCAAAGCCAAAGAGCGCATCGGCGAGCTGCAAGACTTTGTGTCACGCTTCTCCGCCAACAAATCCAAAGCCCGCCAAGCCACCAGCCGCCTGAAGCAGGTGGACAAGCTCAAGGCCGATATGGTCGAGGTCAAGCCTTCCTCACGCCAAAACCCGTATATCCGCTTTGAGATGGAAGACAAAGACAAGCTGCACCGCCAAGCCGTCGAGATGGGCAATCTGAGCAAGTCATTCGACAAACCGCTGATTCAAAATCTCAACCTGATTTTGGATGCAGGACAACGGTTGGCCATTATCGGCCCTAACGGCGCGGGTAAAACCACCTTGCTGAAGATGTTGATGGGCGAAGTACAGCCCGACCAAGGCCGCGTCAAGTGGGCAGAAAAAGCCAACCCTGGCTATTTTGCCCAAGACCACGAAGCCGACTTTGACCGTGATGATGACCTTGCCGACTGGATGCGTCAGTGGACGCAAGAAGGCGACGACGAACAAGTGTTGCGCGGCACCTTGGGGCGGCTGTTGTTTGGCGGCGACGATGTGCGGAAAAACGTGCGCGTGCTGTCGGGCGGCGAAAAGGGGCGGATGCTCTACGGCAAATTGATTTTGCAAAAGCCGAACGTCTTGGTGATGGATGAACCGACCAACCACATGGACATGGAGTCCATCGAGTCGCTCAACATGGCTTTGGAGCAATACAAGGGCACGCTGATTTTTGTTTCTCATGACCGTGAGTTTGTTAGCTCGTTGGCCACCCAAATCCTAGAGCTGGACGGCAAGGGCGGGTATGAGTATTACACCGGCAGCTACGAAGATTATTTGGCCAGCAAGGGCATTGACTAAGCCCCTACCCCGCCGTGCCGACGTATATATTTTGAGCCGAACGGCAGGGTATTGCGCCTAACTGAATCAAATTTTAGAGTTTTGACTTTACCCACCCACAAGGCTGGGATATAGTCGCCCCATCCCTACGGCATGACTGCCGTAACAGGGGGTAACACAGCCACCCAGTGTGGTTGGGTAGCACAAGCAAAACAAAAATAACGACCCAAAAACAGGTTTTAACGAACACTGAAGGTCGATGGTGGAGAGAGAGCGTTCCGGCCTGCCTTAACTAGGCAGGCCGGACTTGCTTTATCCAAACCCTAAATTAAGGATTGCGTCATGCGTTTGAAGGGCAAAGTTTCGATTATTACTGGCGGTGCAAGTGGCATCGGTCGTGCAACCGCACTGAAGTTCGGTCAAGAAGGCGCGATTGTTGCCGTATGTGACCTGAACCAAGAAAGCATCGACAGCACTGTAGCTGAAGTCAAAGCTGCCGGCGGCGAAGCCGTGGGCTACATCGTCAACGTAACCAACAAGGCACAAATCGCCGATATGGTTGCAGACCTCAAAACCCGCTTTGGTCGTATCGACGTGCTGGTGAACAACGCCGGTATCGTGCAAGACGCACAATTGCTGAAAATGACCGACGAACAGTTCGACCTCGTGGTGGACATCAACCTGAAGGGCGTTTACAACTGCGCCAAGGCCGTGGTTGACACCATGGTGGCACAAGGCGGCGGCGTGATTCTGAACGCTTCTTCCGTGGTGGGCGTATACGGCAACTTCGGTCAAACCAACTACGCAGCAACTAAGTTCGGCGTGATTGGCTTTGTGAAGACTTGGGCCAAAGAACTCGGCAAAAAAGGCATTCGTGCCAACGCCGTGTGCCCTGGCTTTGTCGCTACCCCTATCCTGAAAGCGATGCCAGAAAAAGTCATCCAAGCGATGGAAGACCGCGTACCAATGAAGCGCATGGCTCAGCCTGAAGAAATCGCTAATCTGTATGCCTTCTTGGCATCGGACGAAGCCAGCTACATCAACGGTGCAGCCATCGAAATTACCGGTGGTTTGACACTGTAATTTTTCCGCGCTGCCCTGTGCAGTGCGCGAAAGTTAAAAGCCCCAGCCTGTGCTGGGGCTTTTTGCGTCTGGGGACAGGTTCTGAGGGCAGGTGGCTATTGAAAATCAGCCCCTACCCCCGATGTGGTGGGGGTTATTCACCACTTCCCTTTTTTAGCCACCATGAGCGCATCCAAAGAAACACTGGGCTTTCAAGCCGAAGTTAAACAACTGCTGCAACTGATGATTCACTCGCTGTATTCGGACAAAGAAATCTTTTTGCGCGAGCTGATTTCCAATGCCTCCGATGCCGCCGATAAACTCCGCTTCGAAGCACTCGACCATCCCGATTGGTACGAAAACGACAGCGACCTGCAAATTTCCCTCGCCATCGACCCCGCCGCCCGCACGCTGACCATTACCGACAACGGCATCGGGATGAGCCGCGAAGAAGTCATCGAACACATCGGCACCATCGCCAAATCTGGCACCCGCGCTTTTTTTGACCGGCTCACCGGCGATGCCAAAAAAGATGCCACCCTGATTGGCCAATTTGGTGTCGGTTTTTACGCCTCGTTTATTGTGGCCGACCGCGTCACCCTCAGCACCCGCCGCGCCGGCTTGCCCGCCAGTGCAGGTGTGCGCTGGGAATCGGCTGGCGAAGGCGATTACACCCTAGAGCCGGTTGAATTGCCTACCCGTGGCACCACCATCACCCTGCACCTGCGCGAAGGCGAAGATGAACTGCTCGACGCGTGGCGACTCAAGGGCATCATCCGCAAATACTCCGACCACATCACCCTGCCTATCCTGATGGAAAAGCCTGCGGAGCAAGATGCAGAAGGCCAAGAAACGGTGGCCGCCAGCCTAGAAACCGTCAATCAGGCTTCGGCTCTGTGGGCGCGCCCCAAAGCAGACATCAGCGACGAAGACTACAAAGCTTTCTACCAGCATGTCGCCCACGACTACCAAGACCCCTTGGCGTGGAGCCATGCCCGTGTTGAAGGTCGGCAAGAGTACACCGAGCTGCTCTATATCCCCGCCAAAGCCCCGTTTGACCTGTTTGACCGCGACGGCAGCCACGGGGTCAAACTGTATGTCCGCCGTGTGTTTATCATGGAAGACGCAGAAAAGCTGATGCCACGCTATCTGCGCTTTATCCGTGGGGTGATTGATGCGGCCGATTTGCCGCTCAACGTCAGCCGTGAGCTGCTGCAAGGCTCGAAAGACATTGATGCCATCCGTGCCGGTTGCGTGAAAAAAATCTTGGGCGTGCTCGACGACCTCGCTGCTCACCAAGCCGACAAATACGCCACCTTCTGGGGGGAATTCGGCCAAGTGCTGAAAGAAGGGGTCAGCGAAGACTTTGCCAACCGCGAGCGTGTCGCCAAGCTCTTGCGTTTTGCCTCGACCGCAGGGGAGGGCAGTGCCCAAACCGTGGCCTTGGCCGACTATGTGGCACGGATGAAGGATGGGCAGGACAAGGTTTACTTCCTGACCGCCGATACCTACACCGCCGCGCTGGCCAGCCCCCATCTGGAAGTCTTCCGCAAAAAAGGCGTGGAAGTGCTGCTGCTGACCGACCGCGTAGATGAATGGCTGATTTCTCACCTGACCGAGTTTGACGGCAAGCATTTGGTTTCTGTTGCCAAGGGTGCGTTGGACTTGGGCACGCTAGAGGATGAAGCGGAAAAAGCCGAGCAGAAAGCCAGCGAAACCGCCCTTGCACCGCTGGTGGATGCACTCAAAGCCGCGCTGACCGAGCAAGTCAAAGAAGTCCGCGTCACCCATCGCTTGACCGAGTCGCCTGCCTGTTTGGTGGCTGATGAGCACGATATGGGCGGCCATTTGGAGCGTCTGCTGAAGGCCGCAGGGCAAGAAATTCGCCATACCAAGCCCATTTTGGAGGTCAACCCCGCGCACCCGCTGGTCAAAAAGCTGGATGCCAGCCGCGACAACACCACGCGCTTTGCTGATTTGGCTTCGGTGCTGTTTGACCAAGCTTTGCTGGTGGAAGGTGGTCAGCCCCAAGACCCCGCTGCTTTTGTGAAGCGGATTAACGCCCTGTTGCTGGAAGGGGTGTAATACACGCCCCCCTGCACGATGGGGGGCGGCTAAACGATTAGGCCATGCTTCAGCGTGGCCTTTTTTGCGCTTGCCTGGCTGCCGCCATGCTCAAAGCTGCCGTAATCAGAGAGGGCGGCTATGCCGCTTTTGCGTATGGCAGCAATTGAAGGTCATGGGCATCTTGCTGTGTAACCTCCGCAAGATGCTGTTGTGGGTAAGCAGCCATCCCTTACTTCTCCGTTTTGCCATGCATCACCATAATGGTCTGTTGCATCAGCGCACACAGCGTCTCTTTCCCCGCTTTGACGGCAAAGACCTCGGCCTTGGTCACAATCAGCGTCCGCCCTGATCGAAGCACTTGGCCACGGGCAATCAGCTTCTCGCCATCAGCGGGCGCAAGCAGGTTCATCTTGTATTCGACGGTGAGGACGGAAGCACTGGCCGGCACCATTGTCATCGCCGCATAGCCAGCGGACGAATCGGCAATCATGCCGACAACGCCACCATGAACAAAGCCGTGCTGCTGCTCGATACCCGCCCAGTGCGGCACATGAATCTCGGTCATGCCATGCTCAATAACGGGTATGGTGGCCTTGATCAGATGCATGGCACTTTGTTTATCGAAGCTGGCGAGGACACGTTCGGCGAAGTGGTGGGGCATGTTTAGTCTCCTTGATGGTTGTTAGCGCGTGTTCAAAGTCTGCGAGACTCGGGTGATTCTGCGTTGAAATTCGTAAAAAACTGCGTATGGATTCAGTCCCAACGGCGTTTTTTTCCAAATTTCGCCTTGGCAACCCCTGCGCCATAGAAATCGCAAACAGGTTCTAAGCAAGGTGCTACGCCTCCGCCTCACTCAACGCACGGCGGGCGGCTTTGCGGCGAATCGCTTTGAGAAAACGGGCGCGGGCTTCATCGGTGCTCAGCTCTAGCGGCGGAATCGCCAGCGGCTTACCCTCGGCATCGACCGCCACCATGCTGAAATAGCAGCTATTGGTATGGCGCACGGTGCGGGTATGGATGTTTTCGGCCAGCACCTTAATCCCCACTTCCATCGAGGTGGTGCCGACGTGGTTGACCGTGGCCAAAAACGTCACCATTTCGCCCACATAAATCGGCTGCTTAAACGTCACTTGGTCTACGGACAGCGTCACCACATAGTGACCGGCATAGCGGCTGCCGCAGGCGTAGGCCACTTGGTCGAGCAACTTCAGAATGGCGCCGCCATGCACATTGCCGGAAAAATTGGCCATGTCAGGAGTCATCAGCAAGGTCATAGAAAGCGTGCGGTGGTCATCGTTCATGGTGAACCTCTTTGGGGGGCAGCAGGAGAAGGTGCGGCGGGCGCAGCAGCAGGGTGTCCCGCCAGCCACGCCAAACGCAAAAGAGCCAGTGCAATCAGCACCATGCCCGTCAGTTCAAACGGCGAAGGACGCTCGCCCAATTGCAGCCATGCAGCCAAGACGGCCACAGCGGGAATAATCAACACATTCAGCGCGGCCGTCCCTGCGGACAAACGGCTGAGCAGTACCAGCCAAATCAGCCAGCCCAAGCCCGCCGCCAAAATACCGGCAAAGCCCAAGGCCACTACCAGCTCGGCATTCCACACCGTAGGCTTGCCCGGGAACACCAACATCAAGCCCAGTAGCGGCCACGCCCCCCAGACCATTTGCCAGAAAGTCAGGCTGAGCACATCGACGCGATGGGTGGCACGCAAGCGTTTGGCAATCACGGCACTGGCCGCCCATGCGATGCCACAGCCCACCGCCAAGCCATCGGACAGCCACGCGTGTTTACCCTGCCACGGCTCCAAAATCGCCAACAGCCCCAGCGCGGCCACCCCCACTGCACCCCATTGCCCTCGGCTGGGCCGCTCGCCCAACCAAAACCATGCCATCGGCAGCACCCAAAACGGCATGGTATAGGCCAGCACCGAGACTTTGCCCGCCCCTCCCGCCACCAAGGCGAGGCTAGACAGGCCGGTAAAGCCTGCGGTTTGGGTCAGCCCCAAGGCCAAGGTGGGTCGCCACGGCGGCGGGCGCAGAGGCCGCCCTGTGAACAGCAGCACTGCCCCCAATGCGCCTAAAGCCAGCACAATCCGCACCGTGGCAAATTCCAGCGGCCCCATCCATAGCAAGCCCTGTTTGGTCAGCACCCACGTATAGCCCCAGACCAGCCAGAGGCCGCCCAGCAGCAGGGCGTTAGAGGGGTTACCCACCGCTGGCTAAATTGCGTGAGACGATTTCGTACACATCGCGGGACAAGCTGGGGGTGTTGGCAATGTGGTTTAGCTCGGCATACATATGCGCCGCCAAGGCCGGTGTAACCTTGCTGCGGCGGTTAAATCCCCCTGCCAAGCGGGCGGCGATTTGGGGGTTGAGCGGGTCGAGTGCCAAGATTTGCGTGGTCACAAAGCGGTAGCCCGCGCCATCGGGGCGGTGGAAGCCCAGTAAGTTGCGGCTAAACGCGCCGACCAAGGCTCGCACCTTGTTGGGATTGGTCAGCGAAAACGCGGGGTGGTCAAGCAAGGCGGTCACGGTTTCCAGCACATCGGGGCGACGGCTGCTGGCTTGCAGGCTGAACCATTTGTCCATCACCAAGGGGTCGCGGGCATAGGTGTCGGCAAAGTCGGCAAACAAGGTAGCGCGGATGGCCAAGTCGGTATCCGCCAGCGCAGACAGTGCCCCCATGCGGTCGGTCATATTGTTGGCTTGGCGGTAATGCGTATCCGCCAGCAAAATAAAATCAGGCGACGGGGTGAGTGCCAAATACGCCAAGCACAGGTTTTTCAGGGCACGGGCACCGCTTTCTTCCAGCACAAAAGCGTCGCGCTGCTGGGCGGTGTAGGTCGCCAGCCAGCGGTCGTTGAGGGCTACGCTGAGCACACTCCGCACCGACTGGTGAATGGCACACACCCGCGTGGGGTCGGCGTGGTCGAGGGCTTCGAACAGCTCAGCTTCGGCGGGGAGGGTCAACACCAGCGCGGCAAAAGCGGGGTCGGCGGCACTGTCATCCAGCACCCGTGCAAAACCGGCAATCAGCGCGGGTGCCACGGTATCCGCCCCTTTGCCCTGATACAGCCGCACCATTTCGTTCAGCGCGAGCTTTTGCCCTGCTTCCCAGCGGTTAAAGGGGTCGCTGTCGTGTGCCAGCAAAAAGGCCAGCTCGTCGTTGGTGTAGGCGTAGCCCAGCCGCACCGGCGCAGAAAATCCCCGCAGCAAAGATGGCAGCGGACGTTGGTCGAGGTCGATAAAGGTAAAGGTTTGCTCGGCTTCGGTCACCGACAGCACCCGCGACGTGGGGCCGGGGGTGGTTTCCCCCGCCAAGGTGACGGGGAGAGCCTCACCCGCTTGGCCCAAAAAGCCCAGTGCCAGCGGAATATGCAGCGGCAGCTTATCGGTTTGCCCCAGCGTATCGGGGGTGCTTTGGCGTACGGTCAGCGAAGCGGTATGCCCCGACTCAAACCACGCCAGCGAGGCGGTCAGTTGGGGCGTGCCGGCTTGGGCATACCAGCGGGTAAATTGGCCGAGGTCGATTTGGTTGGCATCGGCCATCGCGGCAACAAAATCATCGCAGGTCACGGCTTGGCCATCATGGCGGCGGAAGTACAGCTCCATGCCTTTGCGGAAACCCTCTGCCCCCACCAAGGTGTGCATCATCCGCACCACTTCCGCCCCTTTTTCGTACACCGTCATGGTGTAGAAATTGTTCATTTCGATATACGACTCGGGGCGCACGGGGTGGGCGGCGGGGCCTGCGTCTTCTGGAAACTGCAAAGCCCGCAGTTGGCGCACATCCTCAATCCGCTTGACCGCATGGCTTTGCATGTCGGCAGAAAAAGCTTGGTCGCGGAACACGGTCAGCCCTTCTTTGAGGCTGAGCTGAAACCAGTCGCGGCAGGTGACGCGGTTGCCGGTCCAGTTGTGGAAATACTCGTGGGCAATGACGGCTTCGACCCCTTCAAAGTCGATGTCGGTGGCGGTATCGCGGCTGGCCAACACAAACTTGGTGTTGAAGATATTCAGCCCTTTGTTTTCCATCGCCCCCATGTTGAAGTCGCCCACCGCCACAATCATGTAGGTGTCGAGGTCGTATTCCAGCCCAAAGGTGTCTTCGTCCCACTGCATGGCTTTTTTCAGCGACAGCATGGCGTGGTCCACTTTATCGAGGTCCTCGGGGCGGACGTAAATCACCAGTGCCACATGTTTGCCGCTGTGGGTGACGTACTCATCGGTTTGCGCCACCAACTTGCCCGCCACGAGGGCAAACAAATACGCCGGTTTGCGGTAGGGGTCCACCCACTTGACCCAGTGTCGTTTGCGGTTTTCGGTCAGCCCCGAGCCCACTTGGTTGCCGTTAGACAGCAGGACGGGATACTGCTGGCGGTCGGCAATCAGGGTGGTGGAGAACTTGGCCATGATGTCGGGGCGGTCAAGGTAATAGGTGATTTTGCGGAAGCTCTCGGGCTCGCATTGGGTGTAGAGATTGCCGCCGGAGGCATACAGCCCCATCAGCGAGGTATTGGCTACAGGGTCTAGCGTGGTTTCCACATCCAAGATAAAGCTCTCAGGCACGCTGTGGAGGGTCAGGCTATCCGCCCCCAAGGTGTAATCCGCCTCGGTCAGGGTTTCGCCATCTAGCCGCACGCTGAGCAAGGGGGCACTGCCATCCAGCACCAAGCAGGGCGCATCCGCTGTCGCAGCCGCAGGATTACGCTTGACCACCAGCCGTGCACTGACACGGGTGTGGTCGCTGTGGATGTCAAATTCCAAATCGACGCGGTCAATCAAGAACGGGGAGGGTTGATAGTCGGCACGGTAGTGCGTTTGGGGTGTGGTCATAGTGGTTTTATGCTTAAGCGACAGTCTGATAGGGGGCGAAGGCAAAACGATAGGCGGCAGTATAAAGCCTTCGGCAGGGGGTGGTGCGGGGACGGCGGGGTTTCTGCTAGCAAGAACGAGGCGAGCGGGCGTGGCAACCCCCCCTTGTATTGGCCAGACTTGGTTATACTTTGCGCCTTTCTGTCTCCAAGGCTCTGCTGTGCCATGACTGCTTTGACTGCCTCGCACCCCCCTAGTACCCATCCCAAATACCGTGCCGATATTGATGGGCTGCGTGCGCTGGCGGTGCTCTCCGTAGTCGGGTTTCATGCCTTCCCTGGCATGGTCAAGGGCGGCTTTATTGGCGTGGATATTTTCTTTGTCATTTCAGGCTTCCTAATTTCCACCATTTTGTTCGACAACCTAGCGCGGGGCAGCTTTAGCCTTGCTGAATTTTATGGCCGTCGGGTCAAGCGCATTTTTCCGGCTCTATTTTTAGTGCTGTTGAGTTGCTATGTGCTGGGGTGGTTTGTCTTGCTGGCAGAAGAATACCAACAGCTGGGTAAGCATTTGGCGGGCGGGGCAGGGTTTATTGCCAATTTTATTTTAAAGCAAGAAAGCGGCTATTTTGACGAGGCCGCCGAAGCCAAGCCTTTGCTCCATCTTTGGTCTTTGGGTATTGAGGAGCAGTTCTACATTATTTGGCCGCTTCTGTTGTGGGCGGTATGGCAGCAACGCCACCGCCTGTGGGGCATTATTTTTTTGCTGGCGGTGGTGTCATTTGGGCTCAACCTCAGTCTGGTTCAGCGCGACCCCATTGGTACGTTTTATGCCCCCTATACCCGTTTTTGGGAGCTGCTGATTGGCGCAATGCTGGCCTATGCCACGCTCCACAAACCCGCGCTTTTGGCCGTACTGACACCACGTCGTGCCAATGGGGTGTCCCTATTGGGAGGTGGGTTGTTAGCGATGGGCATGGCACTGCTGAACAAGGGGAGTGTGTTTCCCGGTGCATGGGCATTGTTGCCTACACTTGGAGCTGCACTGATTATCGCGGCAGGGCCTAGGGCATGGTTTAACCGAACCGTATTGGCGCATCGGATAGTGGTGTGGTTTGGGTTGATTAGCTTTCCGCTCTATCTGTGGCATTGGCCTTTGCTGTCGTTTGCCTACATTATCGAAAGTGAAGTGCCTTCTCGCGGGGTACGGTTGGCCGCAGTGGCACTGTCTGTGGTGCTGGCATGGTTAACCTACCGCTTTGTTGAAAAGCCTATCCGTTTTGGCGCAACGCACAGCCGTGCAGAAACTGCAGGGTTGGTGCTTGGTGTGGCGATAGTGGGGGGCTTGGGGCTGCATAGCTATACCCATGGTGGGCTAGAAGGGACGGGTTACCGCACTGCTGAAAAAAGTGCCTATGCCCATTATTTTGACAACAGCCTCCCTGAGCAGGCGTACTTCAAAAAAATCCGGTTGGCCGAGTATTACCGCGATGGGTGCAATTTTTACGACCTTGCCCAGCGGCGGCAGGGCAAAGCGACGCAAGTGCCGGTACCGATGCTCGAGGCCAGTTGTACCGTCCGCCAGCCTACCCAGCCCCATGCTGTATTGATTTGGGGGGATTCGCATGCCCAGCAGTTTTATGCTGGCTTGCGTGAAAACCTCCCTGCGGACTGGCAAGTTTTGCAGGTGGCCAGCTCGGGCTGTGCGCCTAGCCTTACTGCTACGCAGCCTTCTACAGTCGATTATTGCCAGCAGTCCAACTGGTTCGCGCTCAAAACGATCGCGGCTAGCCCGCCTGACGTGGTGCTGGTGGGGCAGGAGCAGGGCCATCAACGCCAGACCATGCAAGCCCTTGCTGCCAAGCTCCATCACCTAGGGGTGAAGAAGGTCGTGTTTGCGGGTGCAACCCCCCATTGGACGGCACCGCTTCCTCGTTTGATTTTGCGCAAGCTGTGGCATGACACCCCCCAACGCACCATGGTGGGGGTCAATCAAGAGGTGCTTGCCAGCAACCGCGCTTTGGCCGCCGAGTTTAAAAATACAGCGGGCAGCGTGTTTGTGGATGTGCAATCGGTGTTTTGTAATGCTGCAGGGTGTTTGACCTACTTTGATACGCAGGACAAAACCAGTGTGACAACATGGGACTACGGCCACCTAACCCCTGCGGCCTCAGACTATCTGGCCAAAATGCACTTGGCCAAGGTTATTCTTGAAGGGGAACTAGTGCCGCCCACCGGCCTTGTTGCCCCCCAGTAAAATCAGCTCGGCGGTGGCCAGTTGCTCGGGCGTGCCCAGCAGCACCAGCACATCGTCGGCTTCGAGCGCAAAATCGAGGGCGGGGCTGGCGTGGCGGGCGGCATGGCGTTTGACGGTGCGTACTCGTAAACCGAGGGTGTCGAATGCCAGCTCTTGCAAGGTTTTGCCGATGGCTGCTGCCCCTGGGGTCAGCATAATGGCGGCAAGGCGGGGCTGTTGGGCATCGTCAAGTGCGAGGCTTTCATCGGTCATGCCTCGAAAAAATCCGCGAAACAGCCCATAACGTTCTTCCCGTACCGCCCGAATGCCCCGCAGCACACGGTTCAGCGGCACCCCCAGCGACATCAAGGCTTGCGAGGCCAGCATCAGGCTGCCTTCCATCACTTCGGCCACCACTTCATCCGCGCCGGCCTCGCGCAGCACGTCGATATCGGTGTCGTCGATGGTGCGGATAATCACCGGCAAGTCAGGGCGAATACCCTGCACCACCTGCAAAATCCGAATCGAAGACGGCGTGTCGGCATAGGTCACCACCAAGGCTTTGGCACGCATCAAGCCCGCCGCCAGCAGCACTTCTTTTTTGGCGGCATCGCCAAACACCACCGCATCGCCTGCCGCAGCGGCTTCACGCACCCGCTCGGGGTCGAGGTCCAAGGCGAAAAACGAGATGTCTTCGCGTTCCAAAAATCGCGCCAACGCTTGCCCGCTGCGGCCATAGCCGCAAATCAGCACATGGTCGGTGCGCATCATGCTGGTGACCAAAATTTGGTGGAGGTCAGCGGCTTGTGCCATCCAATCGGCTTTAATCAGGCGGCGTACCAGTCGGTCGCTTTGCCCAATCAAAAACGGCGAAACCAGCATCGAAATCAGCACCGCCGCAATCGCCGATTGCTCGGTATTGGCCGAAATGAGCTTGAGATTGCCCGCCAGTGCCAGCAGCACAAAGCCAAACTCGCCGCCCTGCGCCAAGGCCAGTGCGGTGCGGAGGGATTCGCCTTGCTTATAGCCAAACAGCCGCCCCGTGGCATACATCAGCCCCGCTTTGCCAAACACCAGAAAGCCCGCAAAGGCGAAGACTTCGCCAAAGCTATTGTTCAGCACCGAGATATCTAGCCGCATCCCGATGGTGACAAAGAAAAACCCCAGCATGATGTCGCGGAAGGGCTTGATGTCTTCTTCCACCTGATAACGGTATTCGGTTTCCGAAATCAGCATCCCCGCCACAAACGCGCCCAAGGCCAAGGACAGCCCTGTCAGTTCGGTCAGGTAGGCAATGCCCAGCGTGACCAGCAACACGTTAATCATGAACAATTCGGACGACCGCTGCCGTGCCACTACATGAAACCACGGGCGCATTAGCCTTTGGCCGATGGCGAACAGCAGCACCATCACCATCACAACTTTGACCAAGGCCATGCCGAGGTCTTGCCACAGCGAATCGGAGTTCGCGGCAAAGGCGGGAATCACCACCAGCAGCGGTACCACGGCGATGTCTTGGAACAGCAGCACGCCAATGGAAAGCTGGCCGTGCGGGGCGTTGAGTTCGAGGCGTTCGGTTAGCAGCTTAGACACAATGGCGGTGGAGGACAGGGCGGCCACCGCGCCCAAGGCAAAGCCGGTGAGCGGCTCCCCATGCAGCAAAATCACCACGACCATGGTCAGCAATAGCGTCACGGCGACCTGTGCAAACCCAAGCCCAAACACAATTTGGCGCATGGCGCGGAGCTTGGGCAGGCTAAATTCCAAGCCTATCGAAAACATCAAAAACACCACGCCAATTTCGCCCAAGAATCGGGTTTGCACCGAGTCGGTAATCAGCGACAGCGCGCCAGGGCCGACAATAAAGCCGACCAGTAAATAGCCCAGCATCGCGGGGACGCGGATGCTGCGGCACAGCACCACGACCAAAACGGCGGCGAGCAAAATGGCAACGACGGGGGCAAGCGAGTGCATCGGCAGCTTCTTTTTTGGAATGGCGGGGGAGGCAAGCGCGAGGGGCGGCACACGGGGTGGCTCTCGGTGCAGCAGAATTATAACTTGGTTATACTCGACGGATTCTTGGATTGTCTGGGACTTTAGCGGGTGCATCTGCCCGCATTTAGGGGGCATCCCCCTGCGTTCTGGTCATTCGTCCGGTTATTTTTCTGCTACTTGGCGCACGGTTTCTCTGCTTATGACCCTTCCCCTCCCTGCTCATCGCCTCTCTTTGGCGCAAACCGTGCTGACGACCGAGGCTGAGGCTATTTTGGCTCTGGCACGGCGTTTAGACGGCAGCTTTCTCGCGGCAGTAGACGCACTCTTGGCCTGCAAGGGGCGAGTGGTGGTGACCGGCATGGGCAAGTCTGGACATGTGGGGCGCAAAATTGCCGCCACGCTGGCCTCTACCGGCACCCCAGCGTTTTTTATGCATCCCGCCGAAGCCGCTCATGGCGATTTGGGCATGATTACCGGACAAGACGTGGTCCTGGCACTGTCCCATTCTGGCGAGTCAGACGAGGTGATTGCCCTGCTGTCTGCCCTGCGGCGTAAGGGCGTGGTGCTGATAGGGATGACCGGTCGTCCTCATTCCACCCTAGGGCGCGAAGCCGATGTTTTGCTTGATGCCGCTGTCACCCGAGAAGCCTGCCCACTGGGTCTCGCCCCCACCACCAGTACCACCGTCGCCTTGGCCTTGGGCGACGCGCTGGCGGTGACTTTGCTTGATGCCCGCAACTTCCGCGAAGAAGACTTTGCCCTGTCCCACCCTGGTGGCAGCTTGGGTCGGCGGCTGTTGGTGCGGGTGGCGGATGTGATGCACCACGGCGAAGCCCTTCCCACCGTCACCCCCAGCACGCCGCTGAAAGATGCGCTGTATGAAATCAGCCGCAAAGGGCTGGGCATGACGGCCATCTGTGATGCCGAAGGCGGGTTGGTCGGTGTCTTTACCGATGGCGATGTGCGCCGTGTGCTCGACCGTGGGTTGTTTGACCCCCTCGCACCGGTGTCCTCCGCCATGAACCCCCATCCGCGCACCATCGCCCCAGAGCGTCTTGCCGCCGAAGCCTTGCAAACCCTAGAGCACGACAAAATTAACGGTCTGCTGGTGGTGGCACAAGGCAAGCTGGTCGGTGCGCTTAACATGCACGATTTGCTACGCGCTGGCGTGGTCTAACTGATTGGATTTTTTGAATGCAGCCGATTCATACCCTTGCCCGCCCCATCAAATTGTTCATCATGGATGTGGATGGCGTGCTGACCGATGGCAGCGTGTATATCACCGATGCCGGTGACGAGCTCAAAGCCTTTTACGCCCCCGATGGCTTGGGGCTGACCTTGCTGCGTAAAAGCGGCGTGACCTTGGCGATTATCAGCGGGCGCAAAGCCCGTTGCGTCGAAGTCCGTGCCGAAGCCTTGGGGATTGCCCACGTTTATCAGGGCATCGGCAGCAAGGGCGAGGCCTTTGCCGCGCTGCTCGAAGCCACCGGCTTCACCGCCGCAGAGTGCGCCTATATGGGCGACGATGTGATTGACTTGCCGGTGCTGCGCCGCGTGGGCTTGGCGATTGCCGTCCCCGATGCGCCCCACAGTGTCCAAACCCATGCCCACTATGTCACCGGCGCACGCGGCGGACGCGGGGCGGTGCGTGAAGCCTGTGAGCTGATTTTGCACGCCCAAGGCAAGCTGGATGCCATTTTGGCAGACTACTTGGCATGACCCATCGCCCCTCTCGTCTGTTTCCTATTTTGCTGATTGTCCTGCTGGGCGGGCTGACGTTTTGGCTCGATACCATCACCGACTGGCTGGGCATGGGCAACGCGCGTCCAGAGACCGGTGCGCCAGACTATGTGCTGTATGACTTTACCGCCACGGTCTTTGACGGCAAGGGGCAGGTGAAGCAAACCCTCGTCGGCAAGCAGGCATGGCAGTTTCCGCATAACGACACCATTTACTTGCAGCAGCCCCACCTGAAGCAATACGCCGCCCAGCAGCTGTCGGTCGAGATTGTTGGTGCCGAAGGGCAATACAATCCCAAGCGGCAACAGGGCTATTTTGCCAAAGAAGTCACGCTGACCCGCTTTCGCCCCGATGCCCCGCCTAGCCGCCTTGTCACCACCCAATTGAGTGTGGATATGGACAAGCGCACGGCTCGCACTGCTGCCCCTGCTGTGATGACCCAAGGGGGAACGGTGATTCGCAGTGTGGGGCTGGCCTACGACGACACCACCCAATTTCTGAACCTGCCTTCGAGAGTGAAGATTACCCATGCGCCTCCTCCCCACTAACGGAATACGCACCGCCCTGTTAGGCGTGCTGCTGGTCAGTGCCGGTTTGCTTGGTGCGCACCCTGCCCACGCCGATGCCGCTGACCGCGAAAAACCCATCCAAATCGAAGCCGACCGCGCCAGCCTAGACCAGCCCAAAGGGTTGACCGTGTACGAAGGCAATGTGGTGGTGACGCAAGGGACGATTCTGCTGCGTGCCGCGCGTGCCCAAGTGGTGCAAGACAAGGCGGGCAATCAACAAGCCATCGCCCACGGCAGCCCCGCCACTTTCCGCCAAAAAATCGAAGGTAAAAACGAGTGGTTGGATGCCCAAGGCAAACGGGTTGAGTTCGACAGTGCCAAAAACACGGTGCAGCTGTTTGACAATGCTCGGCTTAAACGGGGCGAGGACATCGTGATGGGGGCGCATATTGTCTACAACACCCGCGACGAAACCTACCAAGTCAACGGTGGCGGGGGCACAGCAGGCACTACCACCGGTAAAGATGGCAACAAAGGGCGGGTGACGGTGATTTTGCAGCCCAAAAAGAAGGATCAGCCATGAGTACCGCATCCAGTGTGCTGAGCGTCCGCAACCTGAAAAAACGCTATGGCAAACGCACAGTGGTGCAGTCGGTGTCGCTTGAGATTGAAAGCGGGGAAGTCGTGGGGCTGCTGGGTCCCAATGGGGCGGGCAAGACCACCAGCTTTTACATGATTGTGGGTTTGGTGACGGCCGATGGCGGCGAGATTTTCTTGGATGAAACCAACCTGAGCCACTTGCCTATTCACCAACGGGCACGGTTGGGCCTAGGCTACCTGCCGCAAGAGGCATCTATTTTTCGCAAGATGACGGTCGAAGAAAATATCTTGGCCATCCTCCAAATTGCGGGGGAAAAAGGCAAACAAGCCGAGCAGTCCTTGGATACTTTGCTCGACGAGCTGAGCATTGCCCACTTGCGCGATGCACCGGCCTTGTCCTTGTCTGGCGGTGAGCGGCGGCGGGTTGAAATCGCCCGTGTGCTGGCCACCCGTCCCCGCTTTATCTTGCTGGATGAGCCTTTTGCGGGGGTGGACCCGATTGCCGTGATTGATATTCAAAAAATCATTGCCTACCTGCGTGAACGGGGGATTGGGGTGCTGATTACCGACCACAATGTGCGCGAAACACTGGCTATCTGCGACCACGCCTACATCATCAACGAAGGGGCGGTGCTGGCTAAAGGCAAGCCGGAAGAATTGGTGCAAGACGAAAACGTGCGCCGCGTGTATCTTGGAGAACACTTCCGCCTTTAAGCTGCGCTGACCTGCCAATGAAACAAAGCCTGCAACTCAAAGTCAGTCAACAACTGACCCTGACCCCTCAACTGCAACAAGCGATTCGCCTGCTTCAGCTTTCTACGCTCGACCTCCAGCAAGAAATCGACACCTTGCTGCACGACAACCCAATGCTGGAGCGCGAGGAGGTCGAGCCCGAGGACACGCCAGAGCGTGAGCCTTTGCCCGTCGTCAGCCCGAGCCCCGACACCCCCGCCCCAGACCAGTCCGAGCTGCACACCGAAGACGACAACCGCGAAGCCCGCGATACCGAAATGACGGACTTTAGCGACTGGGGTGGCGGCAGCCACAGCTCAGACGACTACGACCCCCACGCCAATGTCGCCATCGAACATACCCTGCGCGAACATCTGCTGGCGCAAGTCCCCGAACATGCTTTGGCGCACCGTGACCGTGCGTTGGTGACCTTGCTGATTGAAGCACTGGATGAAGACGGCTACCTGCCGCAAAGCCTAGAGGATGTGTGTGCCGATTTGCCCGCCGAGCTGGCGATAGACCCCGAAGAACTCCACGTTGGCTTAACCCTGCTGCAGCAGTTCGACCCCGTCGGTGTGGCTTCGCGTACCTTGGCCGAGTTTCTTGGGCTGCAGCTCAGTGCCCAGCCGCAAACCCCTGTCCACGCGCTAACCCGTCTGCTGGTTGAGCAGCACTTGCCGCTGTTGGCGCAGCGTGACTACACCCGCCTAAAACGTGCTCTGCATTGTGATGATGAAGCCTTGCGGGCGGCAATTCAGTTGGTGGGAACGCTGAATCCCCGTCCTGCGGCGGGCTTTGGGCGCGGTGCTACCCAGTATGTCGCAGCGGATGTGGTGGTCAAAAAACACGCGGGCAGTTGGGGTGCGAGCCTCAACTTGTCGGTCATGCCCAAGCTCAAGGTCAACACGCTGTACGCCGGTTTGCTGCAGCAACATCGCGAAGGCGGCAGCGGGCTAACCACACAGCTTCAAGAGGCGAAGTGGCTGATTCGCAATGTGCAGCAGCGGTTTGAGACCATTTTGCGGGTGTCCGAAGCCATCGTAGCGCGGCAGCAGGCCTTCTTTGAAATTGGCGAGCTGGGGATGCGCCCCCTTGTGCTGCGCGAAATCGCCGACGAACTGGGGCTGCATGAATCCACTATCTCCCGCGTGACCACACAAAAATACCTGCTCTGCCCACGCGGCGTATTTGAGCTGAAGTATTTTTTTGGTGGGTCGCTCGAAACCGATGCGGGGGGCGAGTGCTCGGCGATGGCCATTAAGGCGCGGCTACGCCAGATGGTGGCCGCCGAAGACCCCAAAAAACCCCTGTCGGACTCTGCACTGGCTGATATGCTTGATAAAGAGGGCATACAAGTTGCGCGGCGCACGGTGGCCAAATACCGCGAGGCCTTGCACATTCCACCGGTTAATCAGCGAAAAAGTATTTGAAATTTTTGTGACCGCCCCTATCTGCATAGTTAGGCAAAGATTTTTCCTAAAGCGCATAACGCAACTGTTACTATAATTTGGTCTCACGGACAAAATAACGCCCGTGACCGCGTCCCACTCGATGGAGTGAGGGCTTTCCCAAGAAGGAGCAAGGTATGAACCTGAAAATCACCGGCATTCATCTTGATGTCACCCCCGCACTGCGCGAACACGTCGAAGCCAAGCTGGAACGTGTTACCCGCCACGTTGACAACGTTATTGCTGTTAGCGTCACGCTGTCCGTGGACAAGCTGGAACAAAAAGCCGAAGTCGGCGTTCACCTGAAGGGCAAAGATATCCACGTCGAAGCCAGCAATGCGGACATGTATGCCGCGATTGATTTGGTGATGGATAAGCTCGACCGCCAAGTGCTGAAGCACAAGGAAAAAGTAACCGACCACCATGCGGCTGAAAAGAGCGCGGCACTGCACGCGCAAGACGACGTAGAAGCTTAATTGACGTACCTATCCGCAGCCTAGGGTTTGCACACTGGTGCTGCGCGATAAACAAAACGGGGACTCCAGCAGTTCCCGTTTTGCTTTGTCTGGCTGCCACGCGCACCTTGCCCTCGCCCAGCCGTACCCCGCACAATACACTTTTTGACACAGGGGAAACCCCATGCCCGCTTACCGTTCCCGCACTTCTACTCATGGCCGCAACATGGCTGGCGCACGCGCTTTGTGGCGTGCGACTGGCATGAATGATGGCGACTTTGGCAAGCCGATTATTGCCATCGCCAATAGCTTTACCCAATTTGTGCCAGGGCATGTTCACCTGCACAACCTTGGTCAGTTGGTCGCCCGCGAAATTGAAAAGGCCGGCGGCATCGCCAAAGAATTTAACACCATCGCGATTGATGACGGCATCGCTATGGGGCACAGCGGGATGCTGTATTCCTTGCCTAGCCGCGATTTGATTGCCGATTCGGTCGAATACATGGTCAATGCCCACTGTGCCGACGCGCTGGTGTGCATCTCTAACTGCGACAAAATCACCCCTGGCATGTTGATGGCCGCGCTGCGCCTGAATATCCCCGTGATTTTTGTCTCGGGGGGGCCGATGGAGGCCGGTAAAGTGCAGTGGGGCGAAGGTGTCCGCAAGCTGGATTTGGTCGATGCGATGGTCGAAGCCGCCGACAGCAAGGTCAGCGACGAAGAGGTGGCGGCAATTGAACGCTCGGCCTGCCCGACCTGCGGCTCGTGCTCGGGGATGTTTACCGCCAACTCGATGAACTGCCTGACCGAAGCTTTGGGCTTGTCGCTGCCCGGCAACGGCTCGTTGTTGGCGACCCACGCGGACCGCAAAGAATTGTTCTTGCAGGCAGGGCGCACCATTGTTGAGCTGGCCAAGCGTTACTACGAGCAAGACGACTTGAGTGTTTTGCCCCGCAGCATTGCCACGTTCGAAGCCTTTGAAAACGCCATGAGCCTCGACGTGGCGATGGGTGGCTCCACCAATACCGTGCTGCACTTGTTGGCCGCCGCGCGTGAAGCCGAAGTGCGCTTTACCATGCAGGACATCGACCGCATTTCGCGCCGTGTGCCTTGCCTAGCCAAAGTCGCCCCCGCCACCCAAAAATATCACATGGAAGATGTTCATCGTGCCGGTGGCGTGATTGGTATTTTGGGCGAGCTCGACCGCGCGGGGCTGATTCACCGTGACGTGCCGACCATCCATGCCGCGACGCTGGGTGCGGGCTTGGATGCGTGGGACGTGGAACGCCCAAGCTGCACCGAAGCCGCCAAGGTGCTTTACCGTGCTGCCCCTGGTGGGGTGCGTACCACTTTGGCGTTTAGCCAGTCGATGCGTTATCCCGACTTGGACATCGACCGCGCTGAAGGCTGTATCCGCAGCAAAGCCCATGCGTACTCGCAAGATGGCGGGCTGGCGGTGCTCTACGGCAACATCGCCGAGCGCGGTTGTATTGTCAAAACTGCTGGGGTGGATGACAGTATTTTGGTGTTTAGCGGGCGGGTACGGATTTTTGAAAGCCAAGATGATGCCGTGGCTGCTGTGCTGGCGGATGACATCGTGGCGGGGGACGTGGTGTTGATTCGCTACGAAGGCCCTAAGGGCGGGCCAGGGATGCAAGAAATGCTGTATCCCACCAGCTACCTCAAGTCCAAAGGCTTGGGCAAAGTGTGTGCGCTGCTGACCGATGGCCGGTTCTCTGGCGGCACCTCTGGCCTCAGCATTGGCCACGTTAGCCCCGAAGCCGCAGAAGGCGGCGCGATTGGCTTGGCAGAAGAAGGCGATACGCTGGAAATCAACATCCCTCAACGCACGATTCGCTTGGCGGTGTCGGATGCGTGCTTGGCCAGTCGGCGTGCCGCGATGGAAGCCCGTGGCGCGGCGGCATGGAAGCCGGTTAACCGTGAGCGGGTGGTGAGCCCTGCGTTGCGGGCTTACGCCGCGATGACCACCAGTGCCGATACCGGTGCGGTGCGGGATGTGAGCCAAATTGAGCGGCTGTAATATCAGGGGCTAGCAGGGCGGGTGTTGCCGTCCTGCTGCCGGTCTGAGCACTCCTCAAAACAAAATCCCCGCCTAGGTACGCTAGGCGGGGATTTTGCTGTCTAAGCAACCGCGTTGCACCGGCGAACCGGCGCAGCAGGGCGATTAGAGCGAGTAGTACATGTCGAATTCGACAGGGTGTGTCGTCATACGGGTCAAGTTGACATCTTGCATCTTCAATTCGAGGTAAGCGTCAATCCATTCGTTAGAGAACACGCCGCCACGGGTCAAGAACTCGCGGTCTTTGTCCAAGGCATCCAGTGCTTCTTCGAGCGAAGCGCAGACGGTTGGAATCAGCTTGTCTTCTTCTGGTGGCAAGTCATACAGGTTCTTGTCAGCAGGATCGCCAGGATGAATCTTGTTTTGTACGCCGTCCAGACCCGCCATCATCAGTGCGGCAAAGCACAGGTAGGGGTTGGCCAATGGGTCAGGGAAACGCGCTTCGATACGGCGACCCTTAGGGCTGGAAACGTGTGGGATGCGGATAGAAGCGGAGCGGTTTTTGGCGGAGTAAGCCAGTTTCACCGGTGCTTCGTAGTGTGGCACGAGACGCTTGTAGGAGTTGGTGCCAGGGTTGGTAATGGCATTCAACGCCTTAGCGTGCTTGATAATCCCGCCGATGTAGTAAATGGCGAAATCGGACAAACCTGCATAGCCGTCACCTGCAAACAGGTTTACGCCATCTTTCCAGATGGATTGGTGAACGTGCATACCGGAGCCGTTATCGCCGACGATAGGCTTAGGCATAAAGGTCGCGGTTTTGCCGTAGCTGTGGGCGACGTTGTGTACCACGTACTTCAGGATTTGCGTCCAGTCAGCACGTTGCGTCAGGGTGCTGAACTTGGTGCCGATTTCGTTTTGACCCGCAGTCGCCACTTCGTGGTGGTGAACTTCAACCGGTACGCCCATTTCTTCCAGCGTCAAAACCATCGCGGAGCGGATATCTTGAGCGGAATCAACAGGAGGTACTGGGAAGTAGCCGCCCTTGACGCGTGGACGGTGGCCGGTGTTGCTGCCGTCGTAGCTTTCGGAAGAGGACCAAGCGGCTTCTTCGGCGTTCACTTTAACGTGGCAGCCAGACATGTCGTAACCCCAGGTCACGCTGTCAAAGATGAAGAATTCTGGTTCTGGACCAAAGTAAGCGACATCGCCCAGACCGGAAGCCTTGAGGTAGGCTTCTGCGCGTTTTGCCACGGAACGTGGGCAACGGTCGTAGCCCTTGCCATCGGCAGGGTCAACCACGTCGCAGCTCAGAATCAGGGTGGGTTCGTCAAAGAAGGGGTCGATGTTGGCGGTAGAAGGGTCAGCCATCAGCAACATATCGGAGGCTTGGATGCCTTTCCAGCCGGCGATGGACGAACCATCAAAGGCGTGGCCATTTTCAAACCAAGCATCGCCGTCTTCCAGCACAACGTGTGCTGGCACGGTTACGTGCTGTTCTTTACCACGGGTATCGGTAAAACGCAGGTCAACGAATTTTACGTCGTTTTCCTTCATCAATTTCAAAACGTCAGCAACCGCCATAATTCTCTCCATAGACGTGAGCGTAGAAGGGTGTGAACACATGACCTAGCAGAAACCATGCCATGTAATCAACGAGCAACGGCCTATTTTGCCATAAGGCTTGGTTGCCCGTCATGCAGAAAACAGTACGTCCAAGAGGGTGCAAACCCGCTCTTATTCTGCACCATACTGGTGCAGTGGGGCGGGGTGTTTGGCTTTTTAGGTCGTCTTCGTGGTCAGCCTGCGTGTGATTTGCCATAATCGACACACCTCAGTGACGCACCGATGACCAGTGGTGTGCTGTGCGCCGTCGTGCACGCCCCTGACCCACACGGTGCCTCGGCTTTTTTGTTCAACCGTTCAATTACATAGACCCTGCCATGACCGACCAGTACGCCGTTATCGGCAACCCCATTTCCCATAGCCAATCCCCGCTGATTCATGGCGAGTTCGCCAAGCAAACTGGCCAAAATCTGAGCTATGACCGCCTGTTTGCACCGCTCGGTGAGTTTGCCCAAGTGGTGAATACCTTTGTGGCACAAGGCGGCAAAGGGTTGAATATCACCCTCCCCTTTAAAGGCGAAGCGTTTGACCTAGCGCAAGTGCTGACTCCCCACGCGCAGACTGCCGCAGCGGTTAATACGCTGATGTTCAAAGACGGCGTGATTTACGGTGACAACACCGACGGCGTGGGGCTGGTGGATGACATCGTGCACAACCTTGATGTCACCCTTGCCGGTAAGCGTGTCTTGGTGTTGGGTGCGGGGGGCGCGGTGCGAGGGGTGTTGCTACCCTTGCTGGAAGAAAACCCTGCCCAAATCACCGTCGCCAACCGCACGGTCGAAAAAGCCGAAGCCCTTGCAGCACAATTTGCTGACTACGGCCATATCGAAGGGGTGGGCTATCCCGCGTTGGCGGGGCGGCAATTTGATGTAGTGATTAACGCCACCTCGACCAGCCTGCACGATGAACTGCCACCGATTCCGCACGGCATTTTCGCGCCGGACAGCCTTGCCTATGACATGGTTTACAGCGCCGGCCTGACCCCCTTTCTGAAGCGGGCACAGGCCGAAAAAGCCGCGATTTTGGCCGATGGCTTGGGGATGCTGGTGGAGCAGGCGGCCGAGTCGTTCCTGATTTGGCGTGGGGTCAAGCCTGAAACCCGCCGCGTCATGGGGCTGCTGCGTGAGGTGCTCAGTTGAAATTTTTGGGACGGCTGTTGCTGTTGCCGGTAGCAGCTGTCGCGCTGTATCACCTGTGGATTTTTGGCTGCATTCTGTACTGGAAGCAAGCCAACCCTTCGCGCACGGCCTTTATGACCGAGCAAGAAGTCCATTTGCAAGATGCCAATCCCGATGCCAGCTTGCGTCACACATGGGTCAACTACGCCCAAATCTCCCCCCATCTCAAACGTGCTTTGGTGGCCAGCGAAGATGCTAAGTTTCTAGAGCACGAGGGCTTCGACTGGGAGGGGATACAGGCGGCGTGGGAAAAAAATCTCGCCAAGGGGCATATCGTGGCGGGCGGCTCGACCATCAGCCAGCAGCTTGCCAAGAACCTGTTTTTGTCTAGCGAGCGCACCCCGTGGCGCAAAGCGGAAGAAGCCATCATTACCGTGATGCTCGAAGCCTTGCTCGATAAGCGGCGTATCTTTGAGATTTACCTTAACGTGATTGAGTGGGGCAATGGCGTGTTTGGTGCAGAAGCGGCGGCACGCTATTACTACCGCCAGCCTGCTGCCCGCCTGTCTGCGCCTCAAGCTGCGCGCTTGGCGGCCATGGTGCCCAATCCCCGTTATTACGACACCCACCGCACCGACCCCCGTCTTGCCCGTAAGGCTGCCATTATTGGGCGGCGGATGCAGTACGCTGAAGTGCCTTAAAAGTGGTTGGTCGCCCCACCCAGACCTGCTACGACGGGCATGGCGCGGCACGTATTAACCGCTTTCCCTCTTCTCGAGTCTATCCATGCCCCCCTCTGCTTCCTCCTCTTTGCCGCGTCTCGAAACCCACATGCTGGTCACTGCGGTGACCGGCTGGAGCCGCGTGGCGCAGCTGACCCACCCCGAACGCAGCCCTTCGCCCGCCCAGCAAGCCGCTTTGGCGGCACTGGTGGCGCGTCGTCTTGCGGGGGAGCCGATGGCCTATCTGCTGGGGGAGCGCGAATTTTACGGGCTGACGCTGGCCGTTTCGCCGGATGTGCTGATTCCTCGTCCTGATACCGAAACCTTGGTCGAAGTCGCCCTCGCCCATCTGCCGCCGAATGGGCGGGTGCTGGACCTCGGCACCGGCAGCGGGGCGGTGGCGTTGGCGATTCAGCATAGCCGCCCCGATGCTACGGTGTCGGCGGTGGATGTTTCGGCGGCGGCCTTGGCCGTGGCGCAGCGTAACGGGGTGCAGCTTGGGTTGGCGGTGCAGTGGCAGGTATCGGATTGGTACAGTGCCTTGGCGGGGCAGGTGTTTGACTTGATTGTGAGCAACCCGCCCTATATCGCCCAAACTGACCTGCACTTGGCGCAAGGAGATTTGCGCTTTGAACCGGTCAGCGCCTTGACCGACCACGCCGATGGTTTGGCGGCGATTCGGCGGATTGTGGCCGATGCCCCGTCTCACCTTGCGGCGGGCGGGTGGCTGTGGATGGAGCACGGTTGGCAACAAGGCGAGGCGGTGCAGGCTCTGCTGACCACCCAAGGCTGGGAAGCCGTGGCTACGGTGGCTGATTTAGCGGGGCATGGGCGGGTGACAGGGGGGTGCTGGCGCGGTGCGGTCGCCTAAAAAAACAGCACGCTCAACACAGCAAAAATCGGCATCAAGCACACCGTTGACCACAGCATATAGGCGAAAAAGCTGGGCATTTTCACCCCTTGGCTTTCGGCAATGGCTTTGACCATAAAGTTAGGCGCGTTGCCGATATAGGTGTTGGCCCCCATAAACACCGCCCCCGCCGAAATCGCCAGCAGGGTGCTGGCCATGTTGGCCATCATGTAGGCCGCATCGCCGTGGGCAAGGTTGAAAAACACCAGATAGGTCGGGGCGTTGTCCAAAAAGCTAGACAGTACGCCGGTCATCCAAAAATACATGCCATCGACAGGCTGCCCTTGCGGCGAAGTCACCCAGCCCACCAACGGGGCAAATGCGCCCTGTGTACCGGCACGGAGCATGGCAATGGCGGGGGCCATCGCAATAAAAATCCCCGCAAAGAGCTTGCCGACTTCCAGCATCGGAAACCAATTGAAGTCATTGGCCACCCGAATGGCCTTGGGGGTCAAGGCCAGCGAAACGCCTGCCGCCAGCAGCAAAATCACATCGCGCACCAGATTTTGCAGTTGCAGCTCCACGCCGCCTACAGCAAAAGCGACGTTGGGCTTCCACAGGCCAGAGAGCAGCACCGCCCCGACAATGATGGCCACGAGGACGAAGTTCCACGCGCCTTCCAAGCGAATCGACTGGTCTGGCGTGGGGTCAGCGGGCTGAGTCCCTTCTTTGCGGTACAGATAGCTATCGACGAGAAAAAACAGCAGCAGCACACAGGCGGCGGCAAAGGCGACGGGCGCGGCCATAAATTTGACCGTCCACATAAAATCCACGCCCTTTAAAAAGCCCAGAAACAGCGGGGGGTCACCAATCGGGGTCAGCCCACCGCCGATATTGGCCACCAAAAAGATAAAGAACACCACCACATGGACGTTGTGTTTGCGGTTGTCGTTGGCGCGGAGCAGCGGGCGAATCAGCAGCATGGCTGCACCGGTGGTGCCCATGATGCTGGCGCAGACGGTGCCTATCGCCAACAGCGTGGTGTTGAGCTTGGGCGAGCCGTGGAGGTTGCCGGCAATAAAGACTCCGCCCGATACGGTGTAGAGCGCGAACAGCAGCACAATAAACGGAATGTATTCATCGACCAGCGCGTGTAGCACCACGCCAACCGCCGTCCCCACGCTGTAAACACTGGCGGCAGGCAGCAAAAAGGCCATCGCCCATAGCGCACTGATTTTGCCAAAATGGTGATGCCAAAAGGCGGGGGCAACCAGCGGAAAGAGGGCAATAGACAGCAGCAAGCCTAAGAAGGGTGCGGCCCAAATCAACCCTAGTTCTGCACCAGGGAGTGCGGCGGCATGAGCCAGTGGCGTGGCGAGTAAGGCGAGGGTGCTGCTGATGCCTGCAAAGCGGAGGGGAGTCATGGGCGTATTCCTTTCAGAAAACTGTAAGAACCATTCTTGCCACAGCCTGCGCCTTGGCACAAGCTTTGACGGCTTATCCCCTTTTTTGTTCTGAGGAAAATACCATGCGTGCCATTCTCCAAACCACACAGGGCGGTGCCGATACGCTGTATCTGGCCGATGCCCCCACACCGATGCCGAGCGCGGGGCAGCTTGGGGTACGGGTGCGGGCGGCGGGGGTAAATCGTGCCGATATTGTGCAGCGTGAAGGCCGCTACCCCCCGCCGGTCGGTGCCTCGCCGATTTTGGGCTTGGAGCTGGCGGGGGTGGTCGAAGCGGTGGGCGAAGGTTGTACCCGCTTTGCGGTGGGCGATGCGGTGTTGGCGTTGGTGTCGGGTGGGGGCTATGCCGACTACGCGCTGGTCAACGAAGCTGAAGCTATCGCCAAGCCCGACGCGCTGAGCTGGGCAGTCGCCGCCAGTTTGCCCGAAGCATGGTTGACGGCTTGGCTTAACTTGGTCGAGGTCGGCGGTTTGGTCGCAGGGCAACGGGTGTTGATTCATGCAGGGGCCAGCGGGGTGGGGGCGGCGGCGATTCAGTTGGCGGTGTGGCGGGGCGCAGAGGTTATTGCCACCTGCAGCGGAGCCGAAAAAGCGGCTTTTTGCCGCGCCTTGGGGGCTCAGCATGTTATCGACTATCAAACCGAGGACGTGGCCAAGACCGTGCGGGGACTGGGGGCGGTTCACTTGGTGCTGGACTGCATTGGTGGCGAGACGCTCAATGCCAACCTGTCCACCCTTGCCCAAGATGGCAAACTGGTGTTGATTGGCATCATGGGTGGGGCGCAAGCCGCCGTGAATTTGGGCTTGGTGTTGGTAAAGCGGCTGTCTATTGTCGGTTCGACCCTGCGCAGCCAGCCGTTGGCGGTACGCGCCCAGTTGGCACGGCAGTTAGAAACGCAGGTGCTGCCGGCCTTGTTGGCGGGCACGTTGCAGCCGACCCTAGACCGCTGCTTTCCCCTTGCCGAGGTGGCTGCTGCCCATGCGTGGCTAGAGGCACGCGCCAACAAAGGCAAGGTGGTGCTGGTGGTGGATTAGCCTGCCCTGACCCCTATTTTGACGGTGAGGGTGTGGATGATGGGCAGCTGGGTGGGCAAGGCATGTAGCTGCGCCAATAGGGCGGGCGATGCGTGTGCCGGTGCGGTGATGTCGAGCTCAACGCGGTTGTTGAGATAGTGCAAAACAAAGTGCAGCTCGGCATAGCTGGCTTCGTCATCCAACACCGCTGCGATGTCGCCCAGCAAGACTTCTCGCGTGGGGAGCAGGCTGGGGGCGATGGATTCGTGGTCGTCTTCGGGGTCGATATGCACCTGCACATCCAGCACTGGCAGTGCTTCGAGTGCCAAAATGCGGCGACGGGCATTCACGGCGATAAAGTGTCCTTCGGAGACGCTGATACGGCCATCGACGCGCAAATGGGCATCAACCCATGCTTGGTCGCCCATTTTGCGGGTGCGGAGGTCGTGCACATCGACCACCCCAGGGGTGGCGGCTAATACGGCTTTGAGCTGGACGACTTCTTCTGCGGATAAGCCGTGATCCATCAGGTCATTGAGCGCGGCATAGCTGAAGCTCCAGCCCATTTTGACAATCATAAAGCCAACCAACATGGCGGCAAGTGGGTCTAAGAACGGGTAGCCCAGCATATTGCCAATTACGCCAACCCCGACCACTAGCGAAGAGGCCGCATCGGAGCGGGCGTGCCACGCATTGGCAATCAGTAGGCTGGATTTAATCTTTTGTGCCACATACAACATGTAGCGGAATAGCCCTTCTTTGGCGACAAGCGACAGGCAGGCCACGCCCAGTGCGATAGGGTGAACGGTCGGAATCAATGCTGGGGACTGAATTTTTTGGGCAGCTGACCAGAGCATCCCTATCCCGACGGCGAGCAAAAGTAGGCCAATAACCATCGAGGCGGCGGTTTCAAACCGGCCATGTCCGTAGGGGTGTTTGTCGTCAGGGTCAGCACGGCTGTGATGGGCGGCAATCAGTACCACAAAATCAGAGACTAAATCGGACAGCGAATGTATCCCATCTGCAATTAGGGCTTGGGAGTTGGCCCATAAGCCGATAAAGACTTGCAGGGTGGACATGATGATATTGATGACAACGCTGACTAGGGTGCTGATTTTGGCGGCAAGGTGGCGGTCAGAGGTATCGGTTAGGCGGCTAAATAGGTTCATGGCACTTTAGGCGTTAAGAGGGGTGAGCAGGTGTGGCGCATGCAGTGCGAACGCATCTAGTTATCAAATTTGTCCGCACAAAAACACACAGCCGATAGGCGTAAGCACTATCGGCTGTGTGTATTACAACAAAATGCGGATTAGCGAGACAAAACGGCATCCACGTTCAGTTGCCCAATTTGAATCCCGCGTTGGGTCAAAGGATTGACCACCAGTGGACTACGCAAATTGGCATTCAGCGATTTCAGCAAGGGGTGGCTGGCATCGACGGCATCTTCTGCACGGTAAACCATGACCAACACCACTGCGTCTTCTGGCTTAGCCAATTGCAGGGCTTCTACTTCGTCATCAGCCAGTTCGATTTCGTAGCGTACGCCAAATTCGGCGGCATCGACGACGCTAAATAGTACGTCTGCTTCTTCGAGTGATTGCATCCACAGGACGCGCGGTGCGCCATTTTCTTCTTCGTGGAAGAGCTTGAAGCGAACGCAATCTTCAAAGCCAGGAAGCCCCAGCGGGAAGGTCAAAACCGTATTTTCATCAACATTGACTTGGCCGAGCAGATTCGATTGAAACAACATGGGCATCTCCTTATGTAGGCAAAATTCGGACAGTATCCGTGGGAGGGGCGATTATTTTTCCCACCGAAAAGCTGTGTCTCACTAGGGTAACTTATATTTTCTAGCCAATGCCAGCATACTCCTTTATAGCAGGAACCATGCAGATTAGAAGGTAAAAGTCAGGGTTAATTGCGTCGCATCCGACAAAATACACACAGCCATCCTGATTCTGAAGGTGGCTGTGTGGGGGAGATGGGGCGAACTAAACGGTTGTTGTTTTTTCTGCCGCCGCATCGAGGTAAACGACCTGCGGTGCTTTATTTTCTTCAATCACCGTCTCATCCACGACCACCTTCTCTACGTTCTCCAGCGAAGGCAGTTCGTACATGGTGTTGAGCAGGGCGCGTTCCAAAATAGACCGCAGTCCACGCGCACCAGTTTTTCGCTTTAGGGCTTGGCGGGCAATGGCACGCAAGGCAGAAGGGCGAATTTCAAGCAGCACGCCTTCCATCTCAAATAGGCGGTTGAACTGACGCACAATGGCGTTTTTAGGCTCGGTGAGAATGGTCACCAAGGCTTCTTCGTCCAGTTCTTCTAGCGTCGCAATGACTGGCAAGCGCCCAATAAATTCGGGAATTAAGCCGAATTTAATCAGGTCAGCGGGCTCGGTTTCTTGCAGCACTTTACCGACGGCACGCCCATCGTCTTTGGAATGCACTTCCGCTCCAA
This sequence comes from uncultured Neisseriales bacterium, assembly GCA_937871815.1. Lineage (GTDB taxonomy): Bacteria > Pseudomonadota > Gammaproteobacteria > Burkholderiales > Aquaspirillaceae > Rivihabitans. Next base: position 8,123 of record CALMOJ010000009.1, on the reverse strand, counting down.
ACCCAATACCGCCTTTTTGCGAACGGTTGCGGATGACTTTTTCCAGCCCATCAAATGCCCCGCCGCAAATAAACAGAATATTGGTGGTATCGACTTGCAGAAAATCTTGGTTGGGATGCTTGCGTCCCCCTTGAGGTGGGATGGAGGCGACCGTGCCTTCAATCAGCTTGAGCAAGGCTTGTTGCACCCCTTCGCCCGATACGTCACGGGTGATGGAAGGGTTGTCGGACTTGCGCGAAATCTTGTCGATTTCGTCGATATAGATAATGCCGCGCTGGGCTTTGGTGATGTCGTAGTCGCACTTTTGCAGCAGCTTGGTGACGATGTTTTCGACATCTTCGCCCACATAGCCTGCTTCGGTGAGGGTCGTGGCATCGGCCATGACAAAGGGCACATCCAGCAAGCGTGCCAAGGTTTGCGCCAACAGCGTTTTGCCTGAGCCGGTAGGGCCAATCAGCAAAATATTGCTTTTTGACAGCTCAACATCGCTGGGTCCGAGCTTGGTAGAAAGCCGCTTGTAATGGTTGTAGACCGCGACGGCGAGGGCGCGTTTAGCGGGGTCTTGGCCAATGACGTACTGGTCGAGCGTTTGGCGGATTTGTTGGGGGGTGGGGAGGGCGCGTTCAGCTCCATCAGTACCGACTTCGCCGCGTGTAGGTTCGCTGCCTTCTTCCTTCACAATATCGGCGCACAACTCGATACATTCATCGCAAATGCAGACCTGTGGCCCCTGAATCAGTCTTTTGACCTCATGCTGGCTCTTGTTGCAAAACGAACAATACAGCAGGGATGCACCCGATGTTTTTTCTGACATGTTTTAATCCTCAACCCAGCACGCCTGCCGACTGTCGTGTGAGCAGCGTCCCCGACAAGGTAAAAACGGGGCGGGGGCTTGGGTAGTGATAAACGGCAAATAGCTTGCCGTGATAATAAAAAACATCCCCCAACAGGGGGATGTTTCTGACCAAAATGGCGGGACAATTAAGCCGAGAGTGCTTGGCGGCTGGTCAGCACTTTGTCGATTAGACCATAGGCTGCTGCGGCTTCTGCACTCATAAAATTGTCACGGTCGGTGTCGCGTTCAATCGTTTCCATGGGCTGACCGGTGTGGTCGGCCAACATCTGATTGAGCCGCTCTTTCAGGTAGAGAATTTCGCGGGCATGGATTTCAATATCCGATGCTTGCCCACGGAAGCCCCCTAGCGGCTGGTGAATCATTACGCGGGAATTAGGCAGTGCAAACCGCTTGCCCTTTGCCCCTGCAGACAGCAAAAACGCCCCCATGCTGGCTGCTTGACCGACACATAAGGTCGCTACGTCGGGCTTAATAAAGTTCATGGTGTCGTAAATCGACATGCCCGCCGTGACCGAGCCACCTGGGGAGTTGATATAGAACGAAATGTCTTTATCAGGGTTTTCAGATTCTAAAAACAACAGCTGTGCGACAACCAGATTGGCGGACTCGTCGGTGACGGGCCCTACCAAAAATACAATGCGCTCCTTGAGTAGGCGAGAGTAGATGTCGTAAGCGCGTTCGCCGCGCCCACTCTGCTCCACCACCATAGGCACCAGCCCCAAACTCATGGGGTCAGGCATACCGGCAGGAAACCAATCTGATTGCCTCGACATGATTAGGCTTTCCCCATCAGGTCATCGAATGACACCACTTTTTCGGTGACTTTGGCTTTGGACAGCACAAATTCCACCACGTTTTCTTCCAGCACCAGCGAAGCAGGGCCATCCAAACGGTCTTGGCTGGCGTAGTACCATTTCACCACATCTTCTGGATGTTCGTAGCTTTCGGCGAAGTCGTTCACCATGGCTTTGATTTGTTCTGGTTTAGCTGTCAGGCCGTTCTTTTCAACGACATCGGCCAAAATTAGACCCAGTGCCACGCGGCGTTCAGCTTGTTTTTCGAACAAGTCGGCAGGCAGGGGCATGTCTTTCATGTTCATGCCGCGCTCGGCCATATCTTGTTGCGCTTGTTGCATTAGGCGGTTGATTTCCAGCGCAATCAGGGACTTAGGCAGTTCCAGCGGGGTGGCATCCAGCAAGGCTTGCATCACGTTTTCTTTGACGCGAGCCTGCAGGCGGCGTTTGGTTTCGCGCCCTACGTTTTTCTGGATTTCAGCACGCATTTTGTCGAGGTCGCCATCGGCAATCCCAATCGACTTGGCAAATTCAGCGTCCAATGCAGGCATTTCAGCCGCTGCGACGTTTTTCAGGGTGATAGCGAAGACGGCGGTTTTGCCGGCCACGTCTGCACCGTGGTAATCCTCTGGGAATACGACGTTAACGTTGCGTGTTTCGTCTTCGGACATGCCCAGTACGCCCGCTTCGAACTCAGGCAGCATACGCCCTGCACCCAATTCGAACGGGAAGTTTTCGCTGCTACCACCGGCAAAGGCTTCGCCGTCAATCGTGCCAGCGAAGTCAATAATCACGCGGTCGCCATTGGCTGCAGGGCGTTCTACACGGGTAAAGCGGCTGCGCTGTTTACGCAAGACTTCCAGTGTTTTTTCGATTTCAGCATCGGACACTTCTGCTACTGGCTTTTCGATTTCAGCCGCACTCAGGTCGCCAACGTTGATTTCTGGATAGACTTCGAACACTGCGCTGAAGGTGAATTCAGCGGCATCGGGTGTTTCGGTTTTCATCGGTTCAAAACGGGGATAGCCCGCGATGTCCAAGCCTTGTTCTTTCAGCGCTTGGGCAAAGCTTTGTTGCACTTGTTCGCTCATCACTTCTTCACGCGCTTGCGCACCGTAGCCTTGTTCCACCAGCTTCATGGGGGCTTTACCTGGGCGGAAGCCTTGGATTTTGGCGGTGCGTGCCACCCGTTGTAGCCGCTTAGTGACTTCAGCATCAATCGCAGGCGTGGCAAGCGTAATCGTCAGGCGGCGTTCGAGAGTGCCAGTAGTTTCAAGCTGAACTTGCATCGTGGAATCCTTACACAATTTCTGAAGTAAATAAGAGGAGGGGGGTGATGTTGCGTTACGCAGGCCTAGATTAAGGCGACATCATTTTAGAGGGGATTTTGCGATTGGCTGTTTAGGGCAAGCCAACAGCCAAGTGAATCATTCTTGTGGTGCGAAGGAAGGGACTCGAACCCTTACACCTTTCGGCGCTGGAACCTAAATCCAGTGCGTCTACCAATTCCGCCACCTTCGCCCATCTTTGAGACAGTGCTGCGAGCGACTAGACAAAAAACTGCAGGTCTAGTGCGTTACCAGCAAGTCCGACAGGATACAGAAGCCCCTTTCCGCTGACAAGAGATGGGCAGCAAATCCTGCCGCCACTGCTGGATGCGTGTGGGGAGGATTTAGAACGGCAATTTCACGCCAGGGGGCAAGTTTAAGCCGGCGGTAAAGCCAGACATTTTTTCTTGGGTGGTGGCTTCGACCTTGCGCACCGCGTCATTGACGGCAGCGGCAATCAGGTCTTCCAGCATTTCTTTGTCGTCCATCACGCTATCGTCAATGGTGACGCGTTTGATGTCGTGCTGGCAGGTCATTTGAACTTTGACCATTCCTGCACCAGATTGGCCTTCTACTTCCACAAGGGCGAGTTGCTCTTGTGCTTTTTTCATGTTGTCTTGCATTTGCTGGGCTTGTTTCATCAACCCTGCAAGACCGCCTTTATTAAACATCGTTAAGCTCCTAGTAGAGGTTGCACCGTCTCGGCGACAACCGTTGCTTCAAAATGGTGTTGGAGTGCCTGAATCACGCTATCGGCAGCCAGATGGGTATGCGCCTCGGCCAGTGCGGTGTCGCGCAGACGTTGTTGCTGCATATGCGGCGTTTCCCCGCTGACCTCGCCCACGGTGACCTCCAAGCGCACCGTTTCGCCCAAATAGTCAGACAGCCGCGCCGCCAACTCTGCTTCGTTTTCTGGCGTGGCCACAAAAGGGAAAGCGGCGGAAAGGCGCAAAGATAAGCGATTTTCGCTGACCTGCGTTAGTGCGGTGTGCTGCGCCAACATCCGTGCTTTGGCATCAAGCTGGTCACGAACCGCTTCGACCAACGCACTCCAGTTGCCTTGGCACGCGGCAATCCCCATGCCTGGCGTAAGCACAACAGGGGCTACAGGGGTCGGAAAGGGCGTGATGATGGCGGTGGGCGGCAAGGCTGCCGGCGCAGTCGGCACTGCTTGTGGCGTGGCGGTGGGCGCAGGCAACGGCGCCGCGTCTTCCCACGGCGGGCAAAGGGCTGGCTCGGGGTCTTCGGTGGGTGGTGGCGGGGCAGATGCCGCAGCCGATGCCGCAGCAGGCGGCACGGAGGACGGTCGTCCGCCACCCCCTTCGCCTTTGGATTGTCGAGTCTGCATCAGCTTGGCCAGCCCGGGGATTTTGCTGGCCATACCGCTGATGGCAGGGGTAGCAGGGGCGGCATTGGGACGTGCCGCCGCAGACGACGGCGGGACGGAAGCCGACGGCGATGCCCCACGTACCGAAGCCGCAGGCAAGGACGTTTCCAGACGCGGGATATCTGCAGGCATGTGCTGAGGATGGAAGGCCAGCATCCGCAGCAAGGTCATGTTAAAGCCCGCGTGCTCATCCGGCGCAAGGGCAAGGTCACGTTTGCCGGTAATGGCGATTTGGTAATACAGCTGCACATCCGCAGCGGGGATAAGGGCAGCCAATGCCAGTACCGCTTCCCGCTCTGGGGCATCATCTGCCACGGCAGCCGGAACCGTTTGCGCCAGCGAAATTTCATACAGCACATGGGCAAGCTCGGTGAGGGCGGATTCAAACCCTACGCCACGCTCGGCTAAATCCTCTGCTTCACGCATCAGCCCCGCCCCGTCGCCCTCGGCAAGGGCAGCCAGCAAGGCAAAGAGGTAGCTTCTATCCACTGCACCCAACATGGCGCGTACGTCGGCTTCGCGGACTTCTCCCATGCCATAGGCAATGGCTTGGTCTAGCAATGACAGGGCATCGCGCATCGACCCCGAAGCCGCCCGCCCCAGCAAGGTTAAGGCGGTGGGCTCATAACAAACCCCCTCGGCATCGAGCACATGCGCCAAATGCCCCGAGACCTGCTGGGGAGTCATATTCCGCAAAGAAAACTGTAGGCAGCGCGACAAGACCGTGACGGGGACTTTTTGCGGGTCAGTCGTCGCCAAAATAAATTTAACGTGGGCGGGCGGTTCTTCCAGCGTCTTCAGCATGGCATTAAATGCGGACTTCGACAGCATGTGGACTTCGTCGATGATATACACCTTGAAGCGGCCGACGCTGGGGGCATATTGGGCGTTGTCGAGGACTTCGCGGATGTTGTCGATACCGGTGTTGCTGGCCGCGTCGATTTCGAGCAAATCGACAAATCGCCCCCCGTCAATCTGCTGACAGGCACTGCATACACCACATGGTGTGGCGGTCATGCCGGTTTCGCAGTTCAGGCTTTTGGCCAAAATGCGGGCAATGGTGGTTTTACCGACCCCGCGTGTGCCGGTGAGCAAGTACGCGTGGTGTAGGCGAGATTCGGTGAGGGCATTGCTGAGCGCACGCACCACATGTTCTTGCCCAACGAGGTCAGCAAAACGCTTGGGTCGCCATTTACGCGCCAGCACTTGGTAAGTCATCAGAAAGTTACCTACGGGTTGACCCACCCGCCGAGCGGGTGGGTTCATTCAGAAAACAAAGGGGGCAGGGTGGGGTTTAACGCCCTGCTGCAGGCACCAACGAAGCCAGCCGCTTTTCGCGGATACGGTCGGCCAGCTGCACAGCCGCCATCGCATAAAGCGAGCTCTTGTTGTAGCGGGTAATGGTGTAAAAATTTTGCAGCCCCACCCAGTATTCGGTCACGCTTGGGGCGGTTTCTAGGGGGAAGACGACGGCGCGAACCGCGCCATCAATCGGCGCATCCACTACCACACCCATCGCCCGTAGCTCGGCAATGGTGTAGTGCAGGTTAAATTTGTCCGCTGCGAGCTTCTCGCCCAGTGCGGAGGGCACGCGGGCGGGCAAGACGGCATCCGCGCCTTTTTGCCAGCCGTGTTGCTGGAAGTAGTTTGCGACGCTGCCAATCACATCGGTGGGGTTTTTCCAGATGTCGCGGTGACCATCGCCATCAAAATCGACCGCCCATTTGCGGAAACTAGAAGGCATAAACTGTGGCCACCCCATCGCCCCTGCATAAGAGCCACGGAAGGCTTTGATGTCGCCGCCTTCTTCTTTGGCTAATTGCAAAAAGGCAATCAGCTCATTTTGAAAATACTCGGCGCGACGCGGGTAATCAAAAGCCACTGTCGCTAGGGCATCCAGCACCCTAAAGCTACCGGTGTTGCGCCCGTAGCCGCTTTCCATGCCGATAATGGCGACGATAAGTGCCTCATCAACGCCATATTGGGTCGCTGCGTGAAACAAGGATTGGGCGTGGGTCGCCCAAAAGGTCACGCCGCCTTCTACTTGTCGGTCGTTGACAAAATTGGGGCGGAATTGATGCCAAGGGCGCGAGGTGGCAGGGCGATCAAAAATAGCGGGGATGTTGGGTTTGGTGTCTGCTGCCGCCAGTGCGGCTTCGATGTCTGCGCGGGGAATGCCAGTTTCGCGGATGGCACGCTCGACAAAAGCGGCGACATCAGCACGCCCTTCTAGGCTTGCAGCCGAGGCGGGTAGGCTAAAGCAGCCTAGGCTAAAACAGCTCAACAGCAACGTGGCAAGAGGCTTCACAGGCGGATTCCAGCGTAATCAACAGAAGGCTGGATGGTAGCCTGAAACCGCGTTGCGCTGAAAGAGCGTAAGGCTAGGCGACCAGCCCACGCACCACGGCCAATAGTCCCGCTACCGTCCCGCCGACAATCGCCCCATTGACGCGAATCCACTGCAAATCATGCCCGACGCGGTTTTCAATCTGCGCCACCAAGGTGGCATCCGGCAGCCGTGTGGGGGATAAGCTCAAGCGCACGGTATCCCCGATGATGTCGTGATTCTGTTCAACAAACACATTGATAGCATGGCGACACCAGCCGTCCACTCGCTCTCGTAGGGCGGCATCGTCAGCCAAAGCGGCGAGGCCGCTGCCAAGTAAACCGGCGAGGAGTTGGTTGAGGTCGGAGTCACGGTGAGAGAGCTGGCGCACAAGGTTTTGCCGTAGGGTAGCCAGCAATTGCGCCAGCCAAGGGCGGGTGTCTAGCTGGGCAAGGGCGGTGCGTTGAAAGGCGTGGATGGCGGCCTCAAAGTCCACATCACCGGCTTCTAGCCGCGCCAACCAGCCCACCAGCAGGGTGCGGATGTCGTGGCGAAGCGGGGCATCGGGCGTGTGGCGCAAGGTCTGCAGCTCGGCATGGAGTCGGGCAAGGACGCGCTCGGTGAGGTGCGCGACTTTTTCATCATCTTGTTCACCGGCTAGCTGGGTTTTGCCTAGCCATGCTTTGAGCTTATTCCAGCGGCCTTCTTCCTCGTAACCGCGCAAGGCTTCTAGGGCAAGCTGGTTAAAGGTGTGGCGGAAACCCGTATCGGCCAAGGCACGGTCTAGGCCGTCGAGCAGGCTATGCCAGACCACATCAAAATGTGCCCCCTCTAGCAGTTGGCGCAGTAACACAACCAAGGCGGGGGTGAGCGGCAGGGCGGCCAGCTGTTGGCGGAGGAAGCTATCTAGAAATTGGGCGAGGGCGTGGTTGTCTAGTTCGCTGACTAAGCGGCGAGCCAGACGACGCACAATGCGCTCGGCGCGGCGGCGGGCATCGGGATGCGCCAGTAGTGCTAACAAGCTGTCGGTGAGCGGTAAGTGGGCGAGGCGTTCACGAATGACCGCTGGCGAGAGCCATTGGTTTTGCACCATATCAACAATGCCCTCTACTAAGCGGGGGCGGCTTTTGACCACAATATTGGTATGACGGGAGAGGAGCGGAATAGGAATACGGCAGAACAAGGCGGAAACGGCAAACCAATCAGCCAATCCCCCTACGGTTGCCCCTTCTGCTGCGTGCCGTGCCACTTGCCAAGCAGGGGCGAGCAGCCAGCCTTGGGCGTGGCAGAGTTCGAGTGTGGTGAGGCTTCCTGCTGCCAGCGCAAGCGATACGCCGCCACGGTGGCGGGCAAGCCAAGAGGAAGAAGACATAGGTCAGCACCCATAAACAAGACCGCGTCTGCTGTGCTTTCAAACGGGCGAAAAGCACAG
>CALMOJ010000008.1 GCA_937871815.1 uncultured Neisseriales bacterium | reverse complement strand
TCGGCCACAGTCCACGGCGCGGCAGGGGCGGCCATCAACACCTGCTGAACGCGGACGCTCAACAAGTCATGCCGCGCTTGCAACAGACCTCCCGCCTGCCCCGTCAACTGCAAAGCCAGCAACAGGCCATCTAATGCGTGCTGTTGCAAAGCTGCTGCCGCGTGGGGGTCAGCCAGTGTGTTGAGCAAATGTGTCCACATCCGCTGGCTGTCTGGGTTGAGCGGCACACAGACCGCCGATGCCGCCGCAGGGCGCGGCAACGCGGCTGGGCTGTCGGGATAGCGACTGTGGAATTGGTGAACCAGATCAAGGGAAAAGCTCACCGTATCGGCACAATAGCCGTCGGCACTGGGGCAGTTTTCTAGGCTGAGAGACAGCCCCGCTGGCAGCAGAATTACGTGCCGCGCATCAGCACACACCACTTCCGACCCGCCGTAAAGCCGCTTTTCGCCGCGCCGGACATGGCAAATCGTCGGCAGCAAAATGGGGACATGCCGCAAAGCGTGCCGCTGCTGGACCTGAATCTGCCCGACAGCAATCTGGGTTTGGGTGTGGCAGATAGCCTCGGCCATATTAGCGGCTGTAAACCGCCGTCAACTGCGCCTTGGCCAACACGTTGCTGTTGAGCATAAAGCCCACCAACGCGCCGCTGGACTGTGCATCAATCGGCAGCGTGTCGGTTTTGAGTGCCCAGACGACAAACTGGTAACGGTGGGGCTTGTCGCCCGCAGGGGGGCACGCGCCGCCAAAGCCCGCTTGGCCAAAGTCGGTGCGCCCTTGCACCGCACCGGCTGGCAGCTTGCCGCCCGCACTGCCTGCACCGGTGGCCAAGGCCGTGGTATCGGCAGGCAGATTGACCACGGTCCAATGCCACCAGCCGCTACCGGTTGGGGCATCGGGGTCGTAGGCGGTCACCGCAAAGCTTTTTGTGCCTGCCGGTGCGCCTTTCCAGCTCAGGTGTGGCGAACGGTTGCCGCCGTCACAGCCAAAGCCTTTGAACACCTGTTGCGTGCTCAGGGGCTTGCCTTCGGCCATATCAGTACTGGTGACGGTAAAGTCGGCGGCGTGGGCGGACAAAGGCAGCAACAGGGCGGCAGCAAGGCAAAAAGTCGCTTTCATGGGGCGGTTCTCCAGTGAGGGGGATAGGTGTAATACGGCAACCAGTGTAATCCGCCTGCCCGCCGAATAGTGTGCCAATACGCTCAATATCTGTGCCAAAAAGCGCGTTTTTGGATGGTTTTAGTATGAAGCTTAGGTTTATTGCCCCTGTACTGGGGGGCGAATGGCTAAGTGCGCTGCATCAAAAATCACAGAAAACGTGCTGCCCTTGTCGGGTGTGCTTTCAATCTCAAGGCGGGCATGGTGGCGGGCGAGGACGTGTTTCACAATTGCCAACCCCAGCCCTGTGCCGCCCGTGCCGCGAGACCGGCCTCGGTCCACACGGTAGAACCGTTCAGTCAGGCGGGGGAGGTGTTCGCGGGCAATGCCGATGCCGGTGTCTTTGACGCTAAAAACGCCGCTGTCTTGGCTGACCCGCCACGCCAAGCAAATGGTGCCGCCCTCTGGGGTGTAGCGCACAGCGTTAGACACCAAGTTGCCAAACGCACTGTGCAGCTTAAATTTATGCCCCCACAGCGGAGTGTCTGCACAGGTTTCGCACATAATCTGGTGTCGCCCTTGTGACAACCCTTCGGCTTCGATAACAAGAGTGTCGA
>CALMOJ010000007.1 GCA_937871815.1 uncultured Neisseriales bacterium | reverse complement strand
AGTCAAAACCGGACGGCTACGCCGTCCGCGCTGTCCATCCCCGCCCTGAAGGGCGTGGTTTTACGCGCAACTGATAAAACCTTTCACCTTTAAATGTCGCCGGTCGCCAATCGTGAACCGCTGCTCAAAAAATGATGGCTGTGCGGCGAGGGGGCAAGCCGTCGGGCACAATCCGGCGACCGCTGCCAAGCGGGCGGGGAGCACCGCAACAATCTGCTACAATCCGCGCTTAATTTCTCTGCTGCTGGCTGACCGTGACCGCTTTTACCTCCTTTTCCGATAGCCGCACCTTTACCATCAGCGAGCTGGCGCGTGATTTTGATGTTACGCCACGTGCTATTCGGCACTACGAAGACCTTGGCTTATTGGCTCCTGAGCGGCGTGGGCAGCACCGCATCTATTCGCGGCGTGACCGTGTTCGGCTCATGCTCACCCTACGCGGCAAACGTATCGGGCTGACGCTGACCGAAATCCGCGAGCTGTATCACCTCTACGACACCGCCAACGACGACGAATCCCAGCTCTACGAATTTATCAAGCTGCTGTCCCGCCGCGAAGCCAGCCTTGCCCAGCAACGCCTAGACCTCGAAGCCGTGATTAAAGAAGTCCGCGCTCTCAAAACCCAGTGCGAATACCTCATGGAAAAGCGCACCGGTGGGATTCCTGACAACGTGCCGGACTAATTTTTTTGTAGACAAGTTGACGTTAACGTAAACGTAAGTTTATATTTTCGACTTCCACCCATTTTATCTCCACGAAAGAGACCGCCATGTCAGACCCCATCGTGATTGTTGCCGCTGCCCGTACCCCTATGGGGGGCTTTCAAGGCAGCCTCGCCAGCTTGACCGCTAGCCAATTGGGCGCAGCCGCGATTCGTGCAGCCGTCAACCAAGCCAAGCTAGGTGCCAGCGACGTGGACGAAGCCATTATGGGATGCGTCTTGCCTGCCGGTCAGGGTCAAGCCCCCGCCCGCCAAGCCGCGCTCGGCGCAGGCTTGGCCGAGAGCGTAGGCAGCACCACCATTAACAAAATGTGCGGCTCCGGCATGAAGGCCGTGATGTTGGCGCATGATTTGTTGCTGGCCGACACCAACCGCGTCATGGTGGCCGGCGGCATGGAAAGCATGAGCAACGCCCCCTATCTGCTGCCTAAAGCCCGTGGCGGCTTCCGGCTGGGGCACGGCGAGGTCAAAGACCACATGTTTTTGGATGGGCTAGAAGATGCCTACCAAAAGGGCAAGCTGATGGGCGTGTTTGCCGAGCAAGCCGCCGAGCACTTTGGCTTTAGCCGCGAAACCCAAGACGAATTTGCCCTGCGCTCGCTGTCACGCGCCAAAGCGGCGATTTTGGATGGGCGTTTTGCCGCTGAAATTGTGCCGGTTGATGTGGTGGCCGGTCGCCAAGGGGTCAAAACGATTGCCGACGATGAACAGCCTCTGACCGCCAACCCCGACAAAATCCCCCAGCTCAAGCCGGCGTTCAAAGCCGGTGGCACCGTCACCCCTGCCAATTCCAGCTCGATTTCGGATGGGGCGGCGGCCTTGGTGCTGATGCGCTTGTCCGAAGCCGAACGCCGTGGCTTGACCCCCTTGGCACGGATTGTCGGCCACGCCACCCACGCCCACGCGCCGGAATGGTTCTCTACCGCGCCGGTCGATGCCATGCAAAAGCTGCTGGCGCGGGTCGGCTGGACGGCACAAGACGTTGATTTGTTTGAGATTAACGAGGCCTTTGCTGTGGTTACGCTGATTGCCATGCAGCAAATGCAGCTACCAGCCGAACGGGTCAACCTACATGGCGGCGCGTGTGCCTTGGGGCATCCGATTGGGGCTTCTGGGGCACGGATTTTGGTGACGCTGCTGAATGCCCTGACCCAGTATGGGCTGAAGCGCGGGGTGGCCAGCCTGTGTATTGGCGGCGGCGAAGCCACGGCGGTGGCGATTGAGCGGTATTAAGTGCCCGTTCACCCCTTGCACGGGAAGCCTCGGGGTTTAGCCCGAGTTTAAGAACCTGTTTACGGTCTCAATGGCACAGGGGTTGCTAAGGCGAAATTCGGAAAAAAACGCCGCTGGACTTGAATCCACACGCCTATTTTTGCAAATTTCAACGCAGGATCACCCGAGT
>CALMOJ010000006.1 GCA_937871815.1 uncultured Neisseriales bacterium | reverse complement strand
GCCAGTGCCAAGGCGGCGGCTTCGGCAAAGTTAAACGTCGAAAAACCCACCACAACAGGGCAGCCCACCGAGGCGGGCTCAATCAGGTTTTGCCCGCCCAAGGGCAGCAAACTCCCCCCGACAAAAGCAAGGTCAGCCGCCTGATAGTAAGCAAACAATTCGCCCATGCTGTCCCCGAGCCAGACTTGGGTATCGGGGCGTATGGGCTCGTCGGTACTGCGCCGCTGCCAGCGCACGCCCCGTGCAGTCAACAAGGCGGCTACGGCCTCAAACCGCTGGGGATGGCGCGGCACAATCACCGTCAATGCAGGCAAATCATCGGGCAACGCCGCCAATAACAGGGCTTCTTCGCCTTCTCGGGTGCTGGCCGCCAACCACACGGGGCGCGTTCCGATGCGTTGGCGAAACACCGCTGCCAGCGCGGCGGCTTCGGGGGGGGGCAAGATGTCGAATTTCAGGTTGCCACAGACCCGCACCGATTGCGCCCCGAGAGCTTGCAAGCGGGCAGCATCGTCGGGGGTTTGGGCGGCAATGCCGGTCAAAGCGGCCAGTGCAGGGCGGATTAAGCCGCGCAGCCGCTGGTAGCCCCGCGCGGAGTGCGCCGATAAGCGGGCATTGGCTAAAAACAGGGGGATTTCTGCGGCATGGCAGGCCTGAATCAGGTGTGGCCAAAGCTCGGTTTCCATCAACACGCCAAAACGGGGACGGTGCGCGGCTAAAAATCGGCGCACCCCAGACGGGGTGTCGTAGGGGAGGTAACGCACTTGCGCCACCTCCCCAAACAGCGCGTGGGCGGTGGCGCGACCGGTGGGGGTCATCTGCGTGACCAAGAGCGGTACGTCGGGAAAATGGGCTTGCAAAGCGGCAATCAGCGGGGCGGCCGCGCGGGTTTCGCCTACTGAGACGGCATGAATCCAAATCGGCGCAGGCTCGGCAGGCGAGGGGGAAGGCAAGGCAGGCAGGGTTTGCCAACGCTCATCCCAGTGCAGCAAGTAATCGGGCTGTTTGCGGGCACGGCGACGCAGATAGCGGTTGACCCAAGGCGGGGCAAGCCACCATAGCAGGGCGTAGAGCCATGCCCACAGCGTCTGCCTCATGCAGCTGTCCCTGCGACACACGCCGTACACGCGGCCAGTACCTCGGCCACGCTGGGGCACAAGCCAACCCCGCCAAGGTTACACGCACGAGACGACGGCACCACGCCAGTTAAATCGGGGCGGCTATCGGTAAACAGGGCGACCAAGGGCACGGCCAGCGCGTTTGCCAAGTGGGTCAGTCCGGTATCCACCCCCACCACAAGGTCGGCATGCGCCAACAAGGCCGCTGCCTCGGCCAAGGACAGGCGCGGTGCCAGCCGAGCCGCAGGCAGGGTATCGACGAGTTGCTGGGCGCGGGCTTTTTCGGTGGCATTGCCCCACGGCAACCACAAAGTCAACCCTTGTGCCGCCAGTGACGTGCCAAGGGCTTGCCAGTGGGCAAGCGGCCAGCGTTTGCTATCGCGGGAGCTGGCGGTCAGCAAAACCGCGTAAGGGGTGCTTGCTGTCCATTCTGGGCGATCTGCTGCACGAATCCCAAAATCAACCCGTGCCAAATCGGGCGCATAGCCAAAAGCCTGCCCAAATAACAGGCGATTACGCCGAATCGCGGTGTCGTGGCGGCTGACGGTATAGGTTTTGTCGTAGCACAGCGCAGCAAGCGGCTCGCGGATACTGGCACGGTCATAGCCTCCCCGTGGTGCGTCCTTGACCCAACGTGCCGCCAGCGCACTTTTGACCAGCCCCTGTGCATCCAAGACCAAATCGTAAGGCGTAGCGTTGAGAGCGGCGCGGCAAGCGCGTATCTCGCGCCATGTTTGGGGGGCGTACAGCGTTTTGCGCCACCGTCGCCACGCAATGGGGATGACCTGCTGCACGCCAGGGTGCAAACGCGGGATGTCCACAAAGGCTTCTTCTGCCAACCAATCAATGGCGAGGTCAGGCAGACGCTGCGCCAAATCGGTGATGGCCGGCAGGGTGTGGATAAGGTCGCCCATGGACGACATACGAAGAATGAGGGCACGAGACATGGCGCGATTTTAAGGGGGAACGCGAAGCGGCGTGGGGATTTGTGCAGATCATAGTTAACGCGCTACCACGGGATAAGTCGCTTTTTATACGCACCTATACCTGTGGATAAGTCAGCAAAAAATCATCTTACCTAATTTATCCACAGCCTAACAAATTTTCCTACGCAGGCTATTCATAAGATATAAACAAGCTATCTCGATGATTTTTAACAAAAAAATAGATTAGTCCACAGATTTTATACACTATTGTTTCTATATCTAACTAAATCTAAGTAAAGAAAAAGGCTGCAAAGTCTGTCGAAGCAAGGTCGGTTTGCTTACAATTTCGTCTGGCCTGCGGACTGTGGATAACTATTGCCTTACAGAAAGGCAAAGCAGGGGATAACATGCGTTTTTTACATATTGCTAAACTTATCCACAATTTACCATGCAGCAAAACAGGCAACAGTCCCGCTAAAAAAACAGAATTAATTCTTTGTTTTTAAACAAAAATTAGACTTATCCACAAAAAAACCAGCCTTCAGTATCAACCTCTTTTTAAATACTTAATAACTAATAAAAGACAAGTTATGCAGCTTTCTTTGGTGCTTATCACCTGTAATGCAGCTACTTCACTAGAGCGCTGTCTCCAAAGTGCTGGTTTTGCACAAGAAGTGCTCGTTGTTGACTCTGGCAGCACAGACCACACCGTGGCCTTAGCTAAACAACTGGGTGCACGCGTTATTTATCAACCATGGTTAGGATTTGGTTTGCAAAAACAATTTGCTGTGCAACAAGCCAAATATGATTGGGTACTTTGTTTGGATGCAGACGAATGGGTTTCTGCTGAGTTAGCCCAAGAAATTCAAGCCTTACCTGAAAAACCCGCCTACTGGATTTGGAAAATGCCCCGCTGTAACCAATTTATGGGACGTTTTTTGCGCTACGGTGAAGGCTATCCTGATTGGAATGTGCGTTTATTTCACCGTGACCATGCACAATGGTCAGATGATGCAGTACATGAAAAAGTTTGTTTTTCTGAATCCGCTGGCACATTAAAGGGGGATTTATTACATGATTCTGGTGAGACGATTTCCCATTACCTTAACAAGCAAAATAACTACACTGAACTACAAGCCACTATTTTGCACGCACAGCATAAAGACATATCTGCAGTAAAAATGGCCTTTAGCCCACTGGTGCGATTTTTAAAATTTTATGTGTGGCGAAAAGGGTTTTTAGATGGTGTGCCTGGCTTGGTACACATCAGCATTGGTTGCATGAATAGCTTGATTAAATACGCTAAATTGCGTGAATTACAGCGAAAAGACGCGAAAATATGAAAATTTTACTGACCGGTGCTGCCGGATTTATTGGTCGCGCCACCGCCGAAAAATTGTGCCAAGCGGGGCATGAGGTCATCGGGGTAGATAACCTAAACAGCTACTATGCGGTTGAACTTAAACACGCACGGCTTGCCACACTGCATCATTATTCCAATTTTCGTTTTTATCAGGTCGATATTGCCGACTATCCGGCTTTATTGGATATTTTTGCCACGGAAAAACCAGAGGGTGTGATTCATTTAGCCGCCCAAGCAGGGGTGCGCTATTCGATAGAGCATCCCTTGGTTTATGCACAAAGCAATTTAATGGGCATGACCCATGTGTTAGAAGCCTGCCGTCGCCATCCTGTTCAGCACTTGGTCTATGCCAGCTCTTCTTCTATTTACGGCAAAAATACCAAAGTACCTTTTTCTGAAGAGGATCGCACTGATAGCCCCGTGAGTTTTTACGCAGCCAGTAAAAAAGCCAATGAATTGATGGCCAGCAGCTATAGCCATTTGTATGGATTGCCCATTACCGGTTTACGCTTTTTTACCGTGTATGGCCCATGGGGTCGTCCTGATATGGCGCCTTGGTTGTTTACCGAGGCCATTTTGGCGAGCAAGCCGATTAAGGTGTTTAATCACGGCAAACTACAGCGTGACTTTACCTATATTGACGATATTGTAGAGGGGGTGATCAGAATTTTTGAGCAGCCCCCCACCGGCGCAGAAAAGCACACGGTTTACAATATTGGCAATCACCAACCGGTTGAGCTGATGGATTTTATTGGGGAGCTTGAAAAAGCGTTGGGTAAAGAAGCTGAAAAAACTTATTTACCGATGCAAGAAGGGGATGTGTTGATTACCTATGCCGATACAAAAAAACTAAGAGAAGCCATTGGATTTGCGCCTTCTACACCCCTAAAAAAGGGGATTAAAGATTTTGTAGACTGGTATCAGGCGTATCATGCAGAGAAAGATATTTAAATGTCTATGGCGTATTTGGCCCCTGCATTAACCGATTTCCCCGCAGATTGGCACGCCGTGTTGGCCGAGGTATTGGCTTCTCCAACATTTGCCCAGCTGGACTATGCTTTGTGGGCACAGCATCAAGCCGGCATGGTCATTTATCCGCCGCGTGAGCAGGTTTTTGCTGCGCTGGCTCTTACACCTTTGAGCAAAGTTAAAGTGGTGATTGTGGGGCAAGACCCCTACCACGGCGAAGGTGAAGCCCATGGCTTGGCTTTTTCTGTGCCAAAAGAAAAAGCTATTCCGCCCTCACTGAGAAATATTTTCAAGGAAATTCAATCAGATATCGGGGTGCCGCACTTTGAACATGGGGATTTGACGGCATGGGCACAGCAAGGAGTGCTGTTGCTAAATACGGTGCTGACGGTTGAAAAAGACTGTGCCAATACGCATAGCAAGCTGGGGTGGGAGGTGGTGACCAAGGCGGTCGTGGCGACGGTATCGCAACAGCCTACCCCCTGTGTGTTTATTTTGTGGGGGGCTTCAGCGCGGCGTTACGCAGCAAAAATTGCCCCGCAACATTGTGTATTGGAAGGCTGGCACCCTTCGCCGCTCTCGGCGTGGCGTGGGTTTTTTGGCTGTGGCCATTTTTCAAAAGCCAATGCGTTTTTACAAGAAAAAGGACGTGGCGCGATTGATTGGCAAAATTAAACCTGTGTAGCGTGGGTTTAAATAAAAAAGGCAACGCCGTTTTTCGGTCGTTGCCTTTTTTAATACAGGGATGTGGCTAATTAATAAAACGCAAAACCCACGCCGACGCTGACAACAGGATAAATACGGAATTTATCAACTTCTTTTTGCAGGTTTTGACGCTCGGCTTCAATATTGGCGGCACCCACTGTATTGGCTAGATTAGATGAAGCTTTGAGCGTGGCTTTAGGCTTGCCAATAGCCGCACCTACATCAGCAAAAAAGCCCAAGCCCATGGTATTGGGTGCAAAACCATAGCCCACGCCAATATAAGGTTGCACACTTGGGAAGTCGGCTGTGGCGGTCAGGGATTCGCCGGCGGCAGGATAGGTTACGCCATTGATGGTGTAAGTCCCGCCATTTTTGGCCACGCCACGGCCAGAAATCGTGTTATTGCCAATCAACGCACCAGCAGATACGCGCAAGGCTCCGCTAAAGGGGTGGAAGTCAACAAACAGCCCTCCGGCATTGAATTTGATTTTGGCATCGTAATTAACGGTGGCGGTGCTGAAGTCATGGCCGAAGTCGAGGGTGTTGTATTCCGCACGCGCGGTAAAAAAGCGCGATAGGGTGTGGACGTAACCCGCTTTCATCCCTGTGGTGCCGACACCGGCGTAAATTTCAGCAGCATTAGCACTACCAGCAGCCAATACGAGGACGGCAAGGGTAAGGGCTTTTTTCATGTATATTTTCCTAGTGGTGATAGCGAGTGGACAAATGTCTCTACCCAAATAGGATAATAACAAAAAGCCCCATACCCCACCTAAACAGATGGGGTATGGGGTTGGGGGCGGTAGAAGCAACCTTGGAAGATTGGCCTCTACTCTAACGGTGCGGCAGTAGACTTGCCTATGTGACCAAATGCCGCACCGTGCCTAAGAAGCTGTTTACCGTTTCCAGAAATGGGTCCAATACTGCGCCCACCACCACACTGAAAAAGGTGCGTTTTGCAGTGCCGTAAATGGCAGTGCAAACTGGTACGGAAGAGCTTTGGCGTGCGGGGCAGCTGGGGTTTCTGCTGGAGCAATAGGGGCTGAAACGGCGGCTACAGGCGCGACTTCGGGTACTGCTTCTACTTCTGCTTCGATGGCTGGTGTGGCGGCAGTGGGCAGGGTGTCTACGCTGGCTTCGGGAAGGACAGGTACTTCGGTGGGCGCTGCTGTGCAGGAGCGTTCTGCAACAACCACAATAGC
>CALMOJ010000005.1 GCA_937871815.1 uncultured Neisseriales bacterium | reverse complement strand
CCCTGTGCGCCCCGCCCCGCGTGGCCTTCCTCCCACCAAAGATAAGGCCACCGCCGTGAACCAGACGCTCCCCCCCCCTGCCCCACCCCATATTGCTGTGATTGGCGCAGGATTGTCTGGGCTGGCGACCGCGTGGTATTTGCAGACTTCAGGCTATGCCGTCACCGTGTTTGAAGCCCACAGCCACGTCGGTGGCGTGTTGTCCTCGGTGCAAGCCGGCGCGTATCTGCTGGAACAAGGGGTGGATGCCATGCAGGTCGATGCCCGAACAGCGGCACTGCTCGACGCACTCGACCTTGAAGCCGTGTGCCAAACCGTCCCGCTGCCACGGCGCAAGTGCGACATCCTCAAAGACGGGCGTTACCAAACCCTGCCGACGGGGCCGCTCAGTACCGCCTTTGGGGGATTTTTTTCGCGGCAAGCCAAATGGCGCATCGCTTCCGAGCCTTTACGCCGGCACAGCCCCTTTCGGACACCGGTGGAAGCCCCCGACACCGTTGGCGCGTTCTTTCGTCATCGGCTGGGCAAAGAAATTACCGACTACGCCATCGCCCCGCTGCTCGCCATGTATTTGGCCGCCGACCCCGATACATTGCTGATGCCGCTGACACTGCCCGAGCTGGTTGCCACCGATGCCGCCCAGCACGCCATCGTGCCGCAGCTAATGCCGCCACTTGATGCCCTATCCAGCCTGAATGGCGGAATGGCGATGCTGCCTGAAGCCCTTGCTGGGCAGCTTAAAGTCCGCACCCATGCTGCCGTCAATGCGCTGATTCGGCGACCAGAAGGGCGGTGGTGTGTGGTGGCGGGGCAGTGGGTGCAAGCCGTCGATGCTGTGGTACTCGCCTTGCCCGCCCCTGCCGCTGCGGCACTGTTGCAGCCGCATTGGGCACATGCTGCCGAAGCAATCGGGGCGATACACTACGCCCCCTTGGCCTTGATTCATCGGGCGTATAAACGGCAAGACATCGGCCACGCGCTCAACAGCATGGGCGGATTCAATCCACCGGTCGAGCACGCTTTCGCGCTGGGGACGGTGTTTGCTTCGTCGATGTTTACCGGACGTGCGCCGCATGATGAAGTGCTGCTGACCACCCGTGTCGGGGGGATGCTGGCACCGCAGCGGGCACACCTTGCCGATGCCGTGCTGACGCGGTTTTTGGATGCCGAGCTGCACACCCACCTTGGCATTCAGGCCGCACCGGTGTTTGAGCGCATTACCCGCCATCCCGCCGCCATGCCACAGGGCGATGCTCAGATGCTGTTGGCCGCTAGCTGGCTGCCGACGCTGGCCAACGACCGCCTTTTTGTCGCGGGCAACTGGGTGGGCGGCACCTCGGTCAGTGCGTGCTTGGCACGGGGACAGACCCTGACCGAGACGATTCACGCGGCACTATCGGCCTCGGCTTAGCGCGTGTTCAAAGTCTAAGCCCCCCTACTGGAGGGGTGTCACGGCGGCGAGAGTATCTCCCGCGCCACGGCTGGCGGCAGCGGGCGCAGAACACCCTCGTCGTCACGATTCGTTCACCGAGCGGCTTCACTACGCCGAATCTAATCACGGGCTCAAAGTCTGCCAAACTCGGATAAATCAAGGCTAAAACGCGCCAAAAATGCACGTTGGTTGACCGTCCAACACTGCTTTTTTGGCGCGTTTTGTTTTGGCCATTCCTGTGCGGGCTATGTCGCGGCCTCGCCGACAGGGGAAGGCTCAGCCGACGCTAAGCGGGGCGGGCTTGGCCACCACCCCCTCCTCGCGCACACAGCCACCGCCCACAGCCTTGGCGGCATCCAATGCCGCGCCGACCGCCGCCACCAAGGCAGGGACTTCAATCCCATCATGGCTGGTAGCGATCCCCGCGCTAAAGGTCAGGTGAAAGCTGGCGTGGTTGGCGCAGTGCGTCACCTTAGCAAAGGCTTCGCGCAACGCATCAATCACCTCAGCCGCCACATCCGCAGGGGTGTCCGGCAAAATAATCGCAAATTCATCGCCGCCAAACCGCCCTACCACATCGCTGTGACGCAGTCGCTCGGTCAGCATCCGCGCCAAAGCCCGCAAGACTTGGTCGCCGGTGGGATGGCCGTACACGTCGTTCACCTCTTTGAAGTGGTCGAGGTTAATCCGTGCCAAGGTCAGCGGAACATGGCTGCGGGCGGCGCGAGCCAGTTCTACATCCAATTGGGCGAAGAAATAAGAATGCGACAGCGTGCCGGTCAGGCTATCGCTGGCCAGATGGCTAAACAAGCGCCGATGGCGACGGGCACGGGCGGTAATGGTCGTGACCAACATATCCGCTGCCAACGGCTTGACCAAAAGACCATCCACGCCCAAGGCGTAGGCATCTTGGTGGCGTTGGCGTTGCTGCTCGGTGGCCATCAGCACAATACTAATCCCCTCCAAATACCGCTGCTGGCGGATGATGTTGACCATCTCTAGACCTGAGCAGTCTTTCAGGTACATATCCAGCAGAATCAGGTCAGGGCGGAAGGTGATAATGCTGTCCAACACCGTATTGGGATGGTTCACCACCACCGTATCCACACCTTGCTCGGCAAGGATGCTGGCGTAAAAACTGGCCAAAGAATCCGCGTCTTCAACCAGCATCACCCGCAACGGTGAGGGGTCGGCGATGTCAACCACCGGCGAGAGGGCATTCAGCACATCGTTAATTGGGCAAGGCCATGGCAAAAACGCCCCCGCCCCCGCCCGCACGGCAGCCAAACGCGATTCAAAGCTGGTTTCGGAGGACTGCACTACCAGCGGCACGCCCGCCAGTACGCTGCGCCGGAGCTCACCCAGTGCTCGTAGGGTATTGGCTTTGCTGGTACTGTCTTCGTCATCAAATAGCACCAGCAGCTTGTCAGGGCGTTGCTGGTCAGCGGCTTCGGCCAAAGCGGCCACGGCACTAAACGAGACGACCTCGAAGCCAAAATGCCCCAGTTGCTGGGCTTGGGTTGCCGCCGTTAGCGAGGCCGCTGCCAGCGCAAAAACCCGCCCCTGCGCATTTACCTTGGTTGGTGTGGCGGTGTGTTCCCCCTCGGCATACTGGGTAATCAGCGACAGCCGCATCCGCAACTCATCAGCAAAGTGGATTTCGCCCAGCACGGGTTGGTGGATACGCTCGTGCAGAAAGCGCACCAAGCCTTTGGCGGCTTCGGATAAGCGGGTATTGGTGCGGGTTTCGGCGACGCACTTCAGATTCAGGGCGAGGTACAGCACATGTGCGGCCAAAGAAGCATCCCAACCCACAGTCAGCGGACGGGCTGCTTTTTCGAGTTCGGCGGCTTCGCGGGTCAGGGCAGTGGTATCAGTGTGAGGCATGGCGGTTCGCAGCATGAGAGACAAGAAGCCCCATCGTGCCTTGTTCACCAGCCAACATCAAACCCTTTTTGATGCCAGTGGGGTGTGCCTCGGTAGAGGGCGCGGCACTGGTATAATCCCCCGCTGGCTTTTTGCGCTGGTGGCCCATCCGCCTGCCCCCAAGCCCCTTCTGTTTCACTCTTCAAACCTCCCCCTTGCCTAGGGGGCAGACTAGCAAGGTATCTCGCGATGAACGTATTTTACGAAGAAGACGGCGGTTTTAAAGTAGGCACCGTATTGAGCAGCACCGATGCCGCCTTGCAAGTCGAAGCCCCCCACGGCAAACGCAGCAAAATCAAAACCAACCATGTGTTGTTGCGCTTTACCTCGCCCCTCGCCGATTTTTTGCCGACCGCCGAAGCCATTGCGGCGGAAGTGGACATTGGTTTTTTGTGGGAATGCTGCGGGCAAGACGAATTCGGCTTTGAAGCCCTCGCCCAAGACTATGTTGGCCACCCCCCTTCTGCCGTCGAGGCCGCCGCCATTGCCCTCCGTTTGCACAGTGCGCCGATTTATTTCCACCGCAAGGGGCGGGGACGTTACCGCGCCGCACCAGAAGACATCCTCAAAGCGGCGTTAGCTGGACAAGAAAAACGCCGCCTGCAAGAAGTCCAAATCACCGAATGGGCGGCACAGTTGGCGGCGGGGATGCTGCCCGAGGCCATCGCTTCGCAGCTGATGACCCTGCTGCACCGTCCCGACAAAAACACGCTGGAATGGAAAGCCCTCGAAGCCGCTTGCCGCACTTCGGGCTTGTCGCCGCTCAAGCTGGCTGCCGCTGCTGGCGGCATCCCCTCGGTGCCAGATTATTTGCTGGCGGGCTTTCTGCTGGAGCATTTCCCCAAGGGACGCGGCTTTGCCGAATGCGCCCCAGGCACGCCACCCACCGATTTGCCGGTGGCGGATGTGGTGGCGTTCTCGATTGACGATGCGGCCACCACCGAAATTGACGATGCGTTCTCCTTGGTTACGCTGGCGGATGGCACACGGCGGGTGGGCATTCACATTGCCGCCCCGACACTGGGCGTTGCGCTGGGCTCTGCCCTTGAAAAGCTGGTGTATTCGCGGCTGTCTACGGTGTATTTCCCCGGCGACAAAATCACCATGTTGCCCGATACGCTGGTTGAAGATTTCACCCTCAAAGCGGGTCAAGCCTGCCCTGCGGTCAGCTTGTATGTTGATGTCGCCGAGGATTTTTCGATGTCGGGGTTTGAAACCCGCATCGAAGCGGTGCCGATTGCCGCCAACCTGCGCCACGACACGCTAGAGCCGCTGTTTAACGCGGAAACCCTCGCCAACGACCCCGGCATCGACTACCCATTTAAAGCCGAATTGCGCTGGCTGTGGGAATTCGCCAACGCGCTCGAAGTCCGCCGAGGCAAAGCCGACCCCAACCGCCCGCCGCAGCAGGATTACAACTTCAGCATCGACAATGGGCAGGTCACCATCACCCGCCGTCAGCGGGGCGAGCCGATGGACAAGCTGGTGGCCGAGCTGATGATTTTGGCCAATAGCGAATGGGGCGGGCAGCTCGACAAAGCAGGTATTCCGGCTATTTACCGTGCCCAAACCCAAGGCAAGGTCAAAATGGTCACCACCGCCCAGCCGCACGTCGGTTTGGGGGTGGCACAGTATGCGTGGTCAAGCTCGCCGCTGCGCCGTGCCGTGGACTTTGTGAACCAGCGGCAGATTGTGGCGATGGTGCGCGAAGAGCCGCCGGTATTCGTGGCGGGCAGCACCGAGCTGTTCACCATTCTGCGAGATTTTGATGCAGCTTATTCGGCCTACAACGCTTTCCAAGACCAGACGGAACGCTTCTGGTGCTTGCGCTGGTTGCAGCAAGAACAGGTGCAAGAAGTTACCGCCCGCGTGATTAAAGAAGACCTGCTGCGCTTTGACAACCTGCCGCTGGTGCAGCGTTTGCCAGGGCTGCCGGATAACCTCGTCTCGGGCGAAGTGCTGCGCCTCGGCTTGGTGCGGGTGGACGAGCTGATGATGGAGGTGGAATGGCGGCTGATTGAGCGGCTGACCCCGCCTGCTGTAGCGGTTGCCCCTGCGGCAGATGCCACCGAGGCGGCAGAAGTGCCGGAGGGGGAAGCCGCTGCGCCATCGGTGGGCGGTGTCTAGCTGCCCGAGGACTGTTGGGTGAA
>CALMOJ010000004.1 GCA_937871815.1 uncultured Neisseriales bacterium | reverse complement strand
TTTGGTATCTTGATGAGTATCCAAAAAAATCGCCCGCTGATTAAACGCTAAAAGGAGCTTTACCGTATGCAATCCCTCTCCCGTCTTATCGTATTATTGGGTATGGTGGCACTGCCGGTTTGGGCGGCGCAAACCATTGACGATGACCTTTACGCCTTGCAGCTCGACTACCAGCGTGCCGAAGCCAGCCAAAAAGAAGCCGCCCGCCGCGTGACCCAAACCGCGCAAGAAAAAGCCACCGCCGATGTGCGTTTAACCGATGCCCAGCTCATCGCCCAGCGTGCCGCCGATACCCATGCCACCGCCCAAGCCGCCGAACAAGCCGCCCTCCGCGACCTTGGCGCCGCCCGCACACGGCTAGAAGCCGCTTGGCAGGCCAAGCAGCAAAGTGCCAGCCGGACAGTTGGGTTTTAACCGCCCCAGCACGGAGCACACAGCACAACGCCGAAGCGTCCTTGAAAAGACGCTTCGGCGTTGTGCTGTGTGCGGCGGGAAAATCGCAGAGGGTTAGATGTTATTCAGCCAATTAGGCACTTCTACCTTGAGAAATTCAACTTCGACTGTCTCTGCGCCCATCAGCACAAAACCGCTCAAACGCCCGTAGTCATCAACAAAGCTGGCGTTGAGGCCATTTTCCACCACCAGCGTTTCCCACTGACCTTGCGCGCCGCGCTTAGGGGGGGAAATCATGGTGGGGCAGGCAGGGGTATTCAGCGAAATCGGCAGAGGAGGATAATCCACCGCCGTGGCCACGCCATTCATGGTTTTCGCCAAGGCTTTGGCTTGGTAGGCAATCGGCGCACGGTAGGGCAACACCATGCCCGCCACTTCGGCACAATCTCCGAGGGCATAGATGTGGGTATGGCTGGTTTCCATACGCTTATCGACAATAATACCCTTACCCACATTCAGCCCTGCGGCTTGCGCCAGCTTGGTATTGGGCACGGTGCCAATAGCGGCAATCACGAGATCGGCTTCGACGCGTTTGCCGTCGGTCAGCGACAACTGCGCCCGTAGCCCTTCGCGGCAAGCAGAGGCACAGCGGGCATTAAAGTGGAATTTCACACCGATGGCTTCCAGCTCAGCAATCAGGTGGCGGCGGGCATCAATCGGCATCAGCTCAAACAAGGGGCCGCCGTGCTGTTCAATCACGGTAACGTGTTTGCCGAGGGTGGCCAGCGCATTGGCAAACTCGCAACCCGCTACGCCGCCGCCCACGATGGCGACATCCCGAATCGCACCAAGCCGTGCGCGGACTTTTTCTAGAATATTGACGTGGGTAACAGCCGTCATCAACCCTGGCAAATCGCGCGAAAAAGAAGGCAACATCGGGCTGCTACCAGTCGCCAAGATGATACGGTCGGCTTCGAACTCGCCTTGGTCGGTGGTGACGCTGTGGTGGACGGGGTCAAGCGATTGGACGGTACAATTGGCCAAGGTCAACCGGAGGTCTTGTGCCAACGTCTCGTAGTCGGTCACGGTGGCCTTGGCCGTTGGGTCGGCCAGTAAGCGCGGGAACTCGTCACGGTCAAATAGCTGGGTGTCGCGGCTCAGTAAGGTGATTTGCTGATTGGGGTTGAGCTTACGAATTTCACGCGCCAAGCTAAAGCCCGCGATGCCGCCACCAATAATAAGAACCGTCTCCATAACGCATTGCTTCCCTGCAAATTAAGGCAAGCCGCCATGATAATGGATTTGCCGGTGGGATGCGATTTTGCCGAGAAATTCAGGCCTTATTCGCCGAAAAAGGAGACTCCTTTTAGCCCACTTTCTTTGACTGCCTGCACTAAGCGGGCAATCGCCGCATGGCGGTAAAAATGTTTTCGGCAGAGCAGCGTCACCGCGCGGGTGGGGACAGGGTCAGAAAAGGGCATCACCGCCAGCAAAGGCTCACCCGTCGGGGCGATCGCTGTGGCGGGCATGACAGTAACCCCTACGCCACTGGCCACCATATGCCGGATGGTGGTCAACGAACCGCCTTGTAAACTATGCGCCAAACCCTGTTTACGGGGGGCGGGCGGATTCAGGCGGTCGCACAAGGCCAAGACGTGGCCACGGAAGCAGTTGCCTTCGGTCAGCAGCAGCACGCTTTCGGTAGCGAGGTCGGCGGGGGGAATCATGGCGCGGCCAGCCCAAGGGTGGTCGTGTGGGGTCACCACCACAAAGGGTTCTTGGTAGAGCGGATAGGTCAGGGTGCTGGGGAGGTCAAGCAGGTCGGCGACAATAATGGCATCCAGCTCGCCTTGCTTGAGCTTATCGACCAAGGTGTCGGTGTAGTTTTCTTCTAGCAGCAGCGGCATATCCGGCGCAAGGCGGCGCACGGCAGGAATCAGGCAGGGCAGCAGGTAAGGGGCGATGGTAAAAATCACCCCCAGACGTAACGCGCCAACCAAAGGATTGTTGAGCGTGCCCGCCATAGCTTTAAGCGCGGCGGCCTCTTCTAGTACCCGCCGCGCCTGCGGAATCAAGCGTTCGCCGGCTTCGGTCAGGGTAACTTCGGCACTGCCCCGTTCAAACAGGGTAACCGCCAGCGTGGCCTCTAAGCGTTTAACGGCAATGCTCAGAGTGGGCTGGCTGATAAAACACGCACTCGCCGCCCGCCCAAAGTGGCGCGTTTCGGCTAACGCAACAGCATAGCGCAGCTCGGTCAGGGTCATGGACTTAACGCTGCTGTTCGGGCAATACGATGTTGACCTCGAGGACTTCGAGGTTGTCCTGACGCTCCAAGTGAACCTTGATATCCTCGTGCGAGATACACACGTATTTTGAGATAACTGCCAGTAGCTCTTCTTTTAATGCCGGCAGGTAATCTGGCATGCCCCCACCGGTACTGGAACGCTCGTGAGCAAGGATAATTTGCAGTCGCTCGCGTGCGGTATCCGCCGTCTTTTTGCGTGAGCCAAACAGAACCTCAATCATCGACATGGCTTAGCCCCCAAATAGGCGTTTAAGCAGCCCTGCCTT
Source organism: uncultured Neisseriales bacterium (assembly GCA_937871815.1). GTDB lineage: Bacteria > Pseudomonadota > Gammaproteobacteria > Burkholderiales > Aquaspirillaceae > Rivihabitans. The sequence goes on along the minus strand of CALMOJ010000004.1, from coordinate 8,111 downwards.
GGGCGCGTCAAGAAACCGCATCGGTGCTTCTTCACCCAAGAACCGCGCGACCACGTCTTTGTAGGCCTCGGAGACATCCGAGTCGGCAATATGAATCGCCGGAATACCTTGGTTAGAGGCTTGCAGCACGCTTTGCGATTCTGGAATCACCCCAATCAGCGGAATACGCAAAATATCTTTGACATCATCCACCGAGAGCATTTCGCCTTTTTCGACACGGGCAGGGGCATAGCGGGTAATTAGCAGGTGCTCTTTAACTGGCGCAAGGCCTTCGATGGCGCGTTTGGACTTGCTGGATAAAATCCCCAAAATGCGGTCAGAGTCGCGTACCGAAGACACTTCGGGGTTGGTGGTGATAAGGGCTTCGTCGGCGTAATACAGTGCCATCAGCGCACCGTGTTCAATCCCAGCAGGTGAGTCGCAAATGATGTAATCGAAAGTTTCGGACAGCTCGTTCAGCACACGCTCCACGCCCTCTTGGCTCATGGCATCTTTGTCGCGGGTTTGCGAGGCAGGCAAGACAAAAAGATTGTCGCAGTGCTTGTCTTTAATCAGGGCTTGGTTAAGGTTGGCTTCACGGTTAATAACGTTCACAAAGTCATACACCACGCGGCGTTCACACCCCATGATCAGGTCGAGGTTACGCAAGCCCACATCAAAATCAATTACAACGGTTTTAAAGCCGCGTAAAGCTAAGCCAGAAGAAAAACTCGCACTGGTCGTGGTTTTACCTACGCCTCCTTTGCCAGAGGTCACCACAATGATTTTTGCCACGATACATCCTTCTAATTAAAGAGCACTACTTGGATTACGTTGTGGAGACTGCCAGATAAGGTTGGCAGAAATCGCTATTCATGAAGTGCAGCCACCACCAATTTTTCGCCTTCCAAATACACTTGAGAAGGCACATTGGTCGGATAGGGGGCTTCCCCTGCAAAGGTACGATACACCCCAGCAATAGACACTAATTCTGCTTCAACCGATTGGATAAAGATACGGGCACGCGGATTACCCCGTGCGCCAGCAAGGGCTTTGCCGCGAAACGTACCATAAATGTGAATATTGCCATCGGCAATCAGCTCCGCCCCAGGGCTCACCAAGGCCAAGACGACTAAGTCGCCATCGCGGGCATAAATTTGCTGCCCTGCGCGAACAGGTTTATCCACAATTACCGTACGGGTCGGCACATTGACCACCACTTGTTCGACCACGCGGGTCACGGTGGATTCCAGCGTAGGCTCGGCGGCAGGCAGCTGTGCTTCCGTCACCGGTTCTTTTTCTCGCGTAGCGGGAAACCATGCCCAGCCCAGCCCTCTCACCGCCTCGGCCACGGCAGGGTCACGGTGGCGTAAGCCCATAATCCGCACAGGCTGGCTGCGCATCAACATAAAAAAGGCAGGCAGCTGCGCCAACAGGGCTTCGGTTGAAATTGAGCTGGCATCGACCACAAACGCGGCCTCGTCCAGCTCTTTGGGGCGTTTTGCCATGCGCGCACTCAGCGCGATAGTCAGGGCATCAAGGTCGAGCTGATGCACCACCAAAGAAAACACATCAATGCAGGTCGATTTGATGTCCAACAACGGATTGGGTGGGACAGTTGCATTCATCAAAGCACCTTAATCAAAGGGGTCTAAACAGCGCAGGACAGCGTATTGTGTGCCGACACCGCATCATCGCAAGGCATTAACCCTTTGGGCATCACTTAAAAGGCAAACAGAGTCACGCGTGGCAAGCCAGTTTACCATAACGTACGGCAAGCTCTGCGCAGGGAAAACCGTACCCACAGTGAGCCTCTCCGCCCAAACAAAACCCACCCGCCGAGCAGCTCGGGGGTGGGTAGGGCGCATCGTGCAGTGTCACGCTACTGTGCTACAGGACAATCACATCCGGCAGCGGGAAGCCATTAAACGTGCTGGCGTAGGCCGTGGTATAAGCCCCTGCATTTTTGATATAGATAAAGTCGCCTTCGACCAAATCAGCGGGCAGCAGCTGGTCACGGGTACAAATATCCAAAGAATCGCAGGTTGGCCCCGCGACGGTCCACACAATGTCGGCTGCTGTGCGATCGGTCAGCATGGTGTACTTCAGCCCCTCGGTGGTTTCGATAATGCCGCCAAACATCCCCGCGTCAAAATACACCCAGCGTTGCCCTTGGCGGGTCGCTGTGCCCACAACGCGGCAGACAAAATAGCCCGCATCCGACACCAAATACCGCCCCGGCTCGCCAATCACGCGGACTTCTGGCGGGAAGGCTTTCAGCCCTTCGTTCACAATCGCGCCGATTTCTGCCATCGACGGGATGTCTTTGGTGTGGGTCACAGGGTAGCCGCCGCCAATATTCACCAGCGTGGGCGTCAACCCTGCAGCAATCATCTCGTCAAACACGCGGCGGGTGGTGTCGAGGCCGATTTTCCAGTTTTCAGGGTTCAGGCATTGCGAGCCTACATGGAAGGTCACCCCTGCCAGATTGGCTTTCAGCTCCGCTGCGCGGCGAATAATGTCGGTAGTTTCGGCATCGTACGCCCCGAACTTACCCGACAACGGCCAATCGCTGCCCACATTAGAGGTAAATACGCGCAGATAGGTTTTGGCGGTGGGGGACACGCTATGGACTTTTTCCAGCTCCTCCACCGAGTCAATCACAAACCACTCGACCCCTTTGGCCACCGCGTATTCGACATAAGCCCGTGATTTCATCGGGTTGCTGTAGAAAACTTCTGCAGCAGGCACACCCAAAGCCAAAAGCTGGTCCAGCTCGGCAATGGAGGCGATTTCAAAGCCCACGCCTTCTTCTTTGAGGACGGCCAGCACGCGCGAATCTGGATTCGACTTCACCGCAAAATGGGGGCGGACACGCGGCATGGCAGCGAAAAAGCGGCGGGCTTTTTCGCGCACAATAGACGTATCAAGAATCAGAAAAGGCTTTTCGTAGCCTTTAGCCAGTTGGGCTTGAACAACAGAAAAGTCGAGGGACAGCTCAGCGTGCGCGTCAGCGGTGAAAGGGGGCATGGGGAATCTCTCCGGTGAAACCTAGGTAACGGGGGTGTGTTGAAGAAAGGGCGGAACGCCGAACGTATGGGCGCATGTAAGCGCATGGCTTGTCATGATGACCTCCGAGGAAAAAATGGCCTGATTTTCGCTAGACAAGAAGCGGGAGGATTATAAATTCGTGACGCTACACGTCAATGTTTGAATCCACCCCCCACCCCTCAAAATGCGTGGTTTTTTGCAAATTAAAGGGGCAGGGGGCACAAGAAAGGGTCGAGGGGAAGATTCAGCGGCTATTTTGGTACCCTATCCGCCCCCCTGCCGTATTTAGCCTTCGCCCGCTACGGTCATTTCGCTAATCAAAATAGAGCCGGTGCGGGTTGAACTCTGCGGCAAGGCATCGGTGCCAATGGCTTCGATGCGGCCAAACATCTCGCGCAGATTGCCGGCAATGGTGATTTCCTCCACAGGGTAAGCCAGCACCCCGTTTTCAACCCAGTAGCCAGCCGCCCCGCGTGAGTAGTCCCCCGTGACAGGGTTAACGCCATGCCCCAGCAGCTCAGTCACCAGCAAGCCCGTCCCCATCCGCTGCAAGAGCGCGGCAAAATCCTCGCCGGTACTGTCAAGCAGCAGGTTATGGCTACCCCCCGCATTGCCGGTCGTCACCATGCCGAGCTTGCGGGCACTGTAGCTAGACAGGAAATAGCCCTGCACCACGCCCTTCTCCACTACCACGCGCGGCGCAACCGCCACGCCCTCGGCATCGAAAGGAGAAGAGCTCATGCCGCGTAGCACAAAGGGGTCTTCGCGCAGGGTCACGCAGGGAGCAAACACCGACGTGCCCAGCGAATCGAGTAAAAAGCTGGATTTGCGGTACAACGCGCCGCCACTGACCGCGCCGACAAAATGCCCAATCAAACCCGCTGCCAACGGGGCTTCAAATAGCACGGGATATTGGCCGGTTTTGATACGGCGAGCGTTAAGGCGGCGCACGGCGCGTTCACCGGCAATCCGTCCCACCTCCGCCGCAGGACGCAAATCGTTAGGGTGGCGGGCACTGCTATACCAATAATCCCGCTGCATACTGTCGTTGTCTTCGGCCAACAAGACCACCGACAGGCTATGGCGGCTGGAGGTATAGCCTTGGCAAAAACCTTGGCTATTGGCATAGACAAACTGCCCAAGGCTGACATTGACCGTCGCCCCTTCGGAATTGTCGATACGCGCATCCACCGCCTGCCCCGCCGCTTCAGCTTCTTGGGCCAGGGCAATGGCGGCTTCTACCGGCAAAGCCCACGGGTGAAACAGGTCGAGGTCAGGCAGTGTGCCGCGTGCCAGCCGGTCGGCATCGGGCAAGCCCGCAAAGGGGTCTTCGGCGGTATAGCGGGCAATATTCAGGGCGGCTTCTACCGCGCTGTTTAACGCCGCCTCGCTAAAATCTGCGGTGCTGGCGTGTCCTTTTTTTTGCCCCACATAGACGGTGATGCCGACGCTTTTGTCACCGTTGTATTCGATGGTTTCGACCTCGCCCAACCGCACAGTGACCCCTTGTCCCACGCCTTCGGAGACCTCGGCTTCGACGGCGGTCGCGCCTTTGCGTTGTGCCAAGGCCAGCACGGTTTGGGCGACCTGAGTCAGGGTGTCTTGGGAAAAATTAAGGGCAGGAACAAGAGGAGTGGTCATAGTGGGTTCGGCTTAAACGAGCAAAGAGGGGAAGTGTAATCCGGCTGCGGCTTGCCCGCTTGGGGGAAACAGGGGAAGAGGCCGCACAACGAGGCTATTTTGCCGCACAATCCGGTTTTTTCCCTAGCAGCGGCTTGCCCCGCCGCGCAGCCTGCCCCAGTGCCCTGTGCGTGAGCAGCCCCTGAGAGCCTGTTCTAAGCAACCCACGGCGTACCCCATGACCTCCCCCTCCCCCGATACCGAGCACGACCCGCTCCCCGCTGAACAACGCTTGCCCGAGAACAGCAAAAACTACCTCACCCCACAAGGCTGGCAGCGGCTCAAAGACGAGCTAACCGAGCTGGTACGTCGAGCCCGCCCCGAAATGGTCACTGTGGTGTCGTGGGCGGCCTCTAACGGCGACCGCTCAGAAAATGGCGATTACCTTTATGGCAAAAAACGGCTGCGCGAGATTGACCGCCGCATCCGCTTTTTGACCAAGCGGCTAGAGCTGGCCGAAGTGGTGGACCCCGAAGCCCGACTCGACACCGAGCAGGTGTTTTTTGGCGCGACGGTCGAGGTGCTGCGCGGCGATGGTAGTGAACAAACCGTGTCAATTGTCGGCGTGGATGAAATCGACCTGACCCGCAACCGGATTAGCTGGGTCTCGCCCTTGGCGCGTGCCTTGTTAAAAGCCCGAGAAGGCGACTGTGTGCTGCTGCGCGGCGAAGAGATTGAAGTGCTGACGATACGCTACACGGCCTTGGACTGACCCCTTCGCCCCGCCTCAGACGCAAAAACGCCGGTGGGTCTCTGGGCAAGACCACCGGCGTTTTTTTGCTTACCACCGCGAATTAGGCGGTGAGGCGGGTCAAAGCCTCACGGTACTTATCCGCTGTTTTTTGGCACACCTCAGCCGGCACAGCAGGCGCGGGCGGCTCTTTGTTCCAGCCCGAAGCCTCCAACCAGTCGCGGACAAATTGCTTGTCGAACGACGGGGGATTGCTGCCCTCGGCATAGCTGTCTGCCGGCCAAAAGCGACTGGAATCCGGTGTCAGGGCTTCGTCCATCAAGGTCAACGTGCCGTTTTCGTCCAAGCCAAATTCAAACTTGGTGTCACAGATAATGATACCTCGGCTGGCAGCGTAGTCAGCGGCGGCCACATACAGGGCAATGGCGGTGTCGCGGACTTGCCGGGCCAAGTCTTCGCCAATAATGGCCGCGCACTGGGCAAAGCTGATGTTTTCGTCGTGGTCACCGACCGCTGCTTTGGTCGACGGCGTAAAAATAGGGGCGGGCAACTTGCTGGCTTCTTTTAGCCCCGCTGGCAAAGTTAGCCCGCAGACCGTGCCGGATTTTTGATATTCCTTCCAGCCCGACCCCGCCAAATAGCCGCGCACAATGGCTTCGACCGCCACGGGCTTCAGCCGTTTGGCCACCACGCCCCGCCCTTCCACTTGGGGGAGGTCTTCCGCCGACACCATGTCTTCGGCGCGTTCGCCGGTCAGGTGGTTGGGCACCACGGCTTTGAGCTGCTCAAACCAAAAATTGGAAATCGCGGTCAGGATTTTGCCTTTTTCGGGGATAGGCTCATCCAAGATGACATCGAACGCGGACAAGCGGTCGGTGGCAATCATCAACATGCGCTTATCGTCAATTTCGTATAAATCGCGAACTTTGCCTGCGTAGATTTTTTTCAGGCTGGTCAGGTGGGTGGTGGTAATACCGGTCATGGTGGCCTCGGGTGCCGTGCCGCCCAAGGAGGCGGCGGCGGGGGAGTCAAAAATAAAATCAAGCGGACAGCGTGTGCCGATGCGCGGCAGGACAACACGCCATCACAGCGTTTCTTTAAGTGCCTCGACCTGTTCGAGCAAAGCGGAAAGGCTCGCGCCCTGCACGGTAAAGTGCCCCATTTTGCGGGCAGGGCGGGCGTGTTGCTTGCCGTAGAGGTGCAGGTGGGCGTTGGGGGCTTCCATCAGCACATCCCAATGGGGTTCGCCGCCGGTGCTCGGCCAGACATCGCCCAGCAAGTTCACCATCACCACCGGCGAAAGCAAATCAGTTTTGCCGGGCAATAAGCCGCACAAGGCGCGGACTTGTTGCTGGAATTGGTCGGTCAGGCAGGCATCCAGCGTGTAATGGCCGGAGTTATGCGGACGGGGGGCGATTTCATTCACCACCAGCGCGTTATCCGCCAACACAAAAAACTCCACGGCCAGCACGCCGATATAGTTCAGCGTTTCAGCCAGCTGCTTGGCCATGTTTTGCGCTTGGGTGGCCAAGGCAGGGTCGATGCGGGCGGGCACAATCGACACATCCAAAATACCGTGGGCGTGTTGATTTTCTGCGACGGGAAACACGGCCATTTGGGCGGGGTGGCTGCGGGTCACAATCACCGAGACTTCCAAGGCCAGCGTCAGCCGCTTCTCCAACACACAGGCGATGTCGCCCAATTCAGCATAAGCAGCGCGGGCTTGGTCGGCGGTGTCTACCCGCACTTGTCCCTTGCCGTCGTAACCGAGCCGCGCGGTTTTGAGAATCCCCGGCAGATAGGGGGTCAAATCACCGTCAAGGTCAGCCGCCGCCAGCACCGGCAAGTAAGGCGCGGTAGGCAACCCTGCTTGGTTAATCCAGCTTTTTTCAGCGATGCGGTCTTGGGCAATCGCCACGCAATCCCCCGAAGGCGACACCCGCGTGTGCTGTGCCAGTTGCCGCATAGCATCGGCGTTGACGTTTTCAAACTCGGTGGTGACCGCCGCGCAGGTGCTGGCCAAGGTGGCCAAGGCTTCGCGGTCATCAAATGGGGCGTGCAAATGCACATCGGCAAAGGCGGCAGCCGGTGCGTGGGCATCGGGGTCGAGCACTGTCACGCGGTAGCCCATGGTTTTGGCGGCCACGGTAAACATCCGACCAAGCTGCCCACCCCCCAAAATGCCCAGCATGGCGGGCGGTAAAATCGCTGCCATTACACCAGCTCCGGCAGGGTCATAGCCAAGACGGTGGCGGCTTGCTGGTCACGGAAGGCTTGCAGCTTGGCGGCAAGCTCCGGCTGCGTAATGGCCAACTGCGCCACGGCAAACAAGGCGGCATTGGCCGCGCCTGCTTCACCAATCGCAAAGGTGGCGACGGGGATGCCCTTGGGCATTTGGACGATGGACAGCAGGGAATCTTCACCGCGCAGGTATTTGGAGGGCACAGGCACCCCCAAAATCGGGACGATGGTCTTCGCCGCCAACATCCCTGGCAAATGCGCCGCCCCGCCCGCCCCCGCAATAATGGCGGACAGCCCCCGCGCTTGGGCGGTTTCGGCGTATTCGAACAATAAATCCGGCGTGCGGTGGGCAGAGACCACGCGCGTTTCAAAAGCGACGCCAAAATCTTTTAGAACGCGTGCGGCGTTCTGCATGACTTCCCAGTCGCTGTTACTGCCCATTACGATACCAATTTGAATCATCGGGGAA
>CALMOJ010000003.1 GCA_937871815.1 uncultured Neisseriales bacterium | reverse complement strand
ACGGACTCTCTGACAAGTATTGCGCTGTGGGCAAGGATTGAGGGCAGGGGCTATGACTGCGTGCTGAAAACAGCGGGGCGGCGCGATGAGCTGTATTTGCTCAGCCTGAGACTTTCCTCGCCGGACGATGCGATTAAGCAGCTGACGAAGTCGCAGTTGGTAGCGCTGGGCGTGGCCTGACTCGCCCATCTATCATTTCCAGCTGGCCAGAACCTCAGCTGTTACGCAGTCCGCTGTCAGGTGCGGACACCGTTGCGGGCGGCAGTTGCCTCTGGTATTTCCGAAATGATCTGCATTGATTATAGATAGAGAGCTTTTGCATGACAAACCCCTTTGCTATCACCGTCGATACCCACCCAGTCGGTCGCTATTTTAATGGCCTTGCGCCGGTCGGTACGACCTAGATTCCCGCTTTCGCGGGCATGACGCACGGGGGGTGAACCAGTGCCAAAACCCAGACCCAAAAACCAAAAGTCAAAAGCAAGCACCCCGCCCCACGGGGCACCCCCGCCACGGGAGGGGAATCAAACCACGCCCAGCGGTCAGCAGCGGCGGTAAATCACCGCCCAGCCCTGCTGCCGCCAGCCGTGGCGCGGAAGACATCACCGTTGCTGCGATGCCCCTGCTTGGCTCAAGGGGTGGGCGCAGCGGGCATCCCCACTGCCGCACCGGTCGGGGCGGGCGGCGCAGCGATGCCACTCTTGGGCACAGCCAGCTGGGTGCGCAGGTCAAAAGTCATCCACTGGTAGCGACATTCCCCTTCTATCCCCGCCACCATTTGGGTGCTGTCTTGCCAGTGGCACGCTTGCGGCAACATCAGCGCGAACGCATCGGAAAGCTGGGTTTCGAGCAGGGGCAGAGACGACCGCTGAACCTGAAAATGCACAGTCAGCGGCGAGGTCAAGGCCACCAGTTGCTTGCCCTGATGCGGCAGCGGCAGGGTCGGGAGGCGGCGAGAAGCCAGCTCGTAACCCAAGCGGTTCACCCCTGGGGTAGCACGGAGGGTATTCATCGCCTCAATCAGCAATAGCCGATTTTCTTGCCCCATCATATGGCGTTGTTTCAGCACCCCAAAGGCAGGGGCATAGCGTTGGCGCAAGGCTTCGTTTTCTCGGGCCAGCACCAAGGTACGCTGCGTATTCTGCGCCACCAGCTCGGCGGTATCGCGCTGGTTCGCCGCCCAGTTTTGCGCGGCCCACCCAACGAGGGCGAGGGCACAGCCTATGCCTAGACCGATGCCTAGACGGACAAGGTTGTCCCGTTCAATAGACCATGGCAGCGTGTTCATGGGCGGTGCTCCACAGGCAAAGGTGGCAGGGGAAAACGAACGGACAGCACAAAGGCTTCTGGGGTTTTGCTGGCACGTTCGCCGCTATCGGACAGCGTCCCTTGGGGCTGAATGTCCAGCGGGTAATGCTGCACTTTAGCTTGGCCAGTTTGGTTAAGCTGTGCCAACAGTTCGGTTAACTGCTGGAGCTGTGCGCGGTAAGGCACATGCGCGGCACCCACCAGCCGAAGTTTGCCCTCTGCGGGTGTGCCTGGCGGTTGGCGTTCAGCCACAGACCAATCAAACCCCACCAAGCGCAAGGCAGGATGCTGCTGCAAGGCGGTATCGACCCACTGCTGCCCCTGATTGACGCTGGGCCAACGGGTCGTCAACGCCAGCATATTTTCGACGGCGCTGGCCATATCGGCAGCGGCAGGGGTGTTGGCCGGGACACGCGCTTGGAGCTGTCGGGTTTCGTGCTGCATGGTATAGATCCGAGCTTCAGTGGCTTGGCTTTCACGCAGCAGCCACACGCCATTCAGCAAATAAGCCAAGCCCACCACCCCCCCAAGCAGCCCCAATACCCACGCCCCCTGTTTGGCACGAAGACGGTGTTGGTGTTCGGTGTGGGTGGCGGTGAGATGTGCCGAAAAATGGCTTTTGCGCCGCTTGGCCAGCCACCACAGCCGCTGCTCAACCGAGCCCATAGCCAGCGTGGTCAGCGTGCTATCAGGGAGCGGAGCCAGTTGGTTCACGCATTCCAGCGGCAAAGCATGGCCAACCATGGCATATACCGCCAAGGCATCGCCATCCAAATACAGCCGTTCGCCGCGCAGATATAGCAAGACTAGCCGCAGTTCGGCATCGAGCTGGGGCGCAGTAATGTATTTGCCATCAGGTTCGATGGTGCGGGTATACAGCGGCAGGCCATCTTGCAGAAAAATCAGGCGCAAGCCCTGCCCATGCCCAGGCAACAGCAGCAGTACCGTACCTTCTAGCGGCTGCCCCGTCAGGGCGGGGGCAAGCAGGGTCACCGAATGCACACTGGCCACGGTAATATCGGCCTGTTCAAGCTGGGTCAACCAGCGGGTAACAGGGCTGGGGTCGGCCAGCCCGCAACAGACCAAAGCCCGCTTGCCGTCCACCACCCGCCCCCATTCGGCGTGGGCGACGGGAGAATCACCAAAAGCACGGGTTTGGCGAACTTTGGCCAGCTGGGCACGGTCGCGCCAATTGAGCTTGGGCAAACGCTCATGCACCAAGGTTTCGCCGTCTAAATCCAGCACCACATGGCAACGGCTATGGACAAAGGGGGCGAGGCACAGGGCAAGATGGGGGTCGTCTGGACTAAAAACGTGGCCTTCTTCGGGCAGGGCGGGGGTCCACAAACGGGCAGTGTGGTTTTCGATCAGCAGGCGTAAAGGGGCGGTGTGATGCGTCAGGGTCATGGCAGAAAGCTTTGGTAAAGCATACAAAAAAGACAAGGTGCGGGGGGGAGAACCTATTTATGACCTAGCGAACGATGGGTCAGCCAAGGTGAAATGCGCAAAAGAAAGCAGCGTTGGGCTTGATCCACCCCCCTATTTTGGGGCATTTCAACGCAGGATCACCCGAGTCTCGCAGACTTTGAACAGGTGCTAACCCAATCGGGACAGCATGTCATACACCGGTGTCAGCACGGCACTAATAATCCATGCCAGCATCAGGCTGAGTGCGACCGTTAAGCTCGGCTCTAACAACGCCTGCATTTGGTCCACCGCTTCGTCTACGTCGCGCTGGTAAAAATAGCTGACGTTGGCCAAGGCCTCGTCCAGTCCGCCGGTGGTTTCCCCCACCCGCATCATGCGTACCACCAGCGGCGGAAACAGCCCCGCTTCGGCAAAACTATCGGTAATGCTGCCACCCTCGGCAATGCGGGCGCGAACCTCAATCAGACAACTGGCCACCTCGCGATTGCCCACGGCATTGGCCGACAAGGTCAGCGCGTCCAGCACGGTAATCCCCGCGCCGTAGAGCATCCCAAAATGGGTGGCGAACCGTGCCAGCACAATTTTGCGGTAAATCGGACCAAAGATAGGCAGCGAGAGCTTGATTCGATCCACCCCCCGCGCAAACAACGGCGAGCTGCGCATGGCCGCCAAGATAAACATCCCCCCCCCCACGCAGCCCAGCAAAACCAACAGACCGTAATCCACCACAAAATGTGATACCGAAATCAGCAGCTGGGTTTGCCAGGGCAGGTCTTTTTGCAGCGAACGCAAAAAATCCGACAGCTGCGGAATCAGGTAGACCATCAAAAAGCCAATCACCCCGATCATCAAGGTCAGCAGAAACGCGGGGTAAATCACCAGCCGCTTGGCTTGGGCAATCAGCTCATCTTGCCGTTTAAGCGAGGTGGTGAGGCGGGCAAAGACATCGGACAACATCCCCGCCGCTTCGCCGGCTTCGACCAAGCCGGTCACCATCCGGTTAAACACCCGTGGATGCGCTGCCATCGCTTGGGACAAGGTGCGACCGCCTTCGATATCGTCAATGATAGCGGCGATGACTTCGGCCATGCGGGGGTTGTCGGTGGAGTCGCGCAGGTCGGTCAGGCCTTCTTGCAGCGGCACCCCTGCCCGCATCAGTTGTTCGAGCGACAGGCAAAAGTGAATCATATCCCGCCGCGATACCGAAAAAGACGGCAAAGCACTGCGCCGTTGCCAGCTTTCGGCTTTGTGGGCAATCAGCGTCAGCCCCATCCCCGTGAGGCGACGCTCTAGCTCGGCGGGGTTGGTGGCAATCATTCGACCACGGCGGGCATGGCCTTCGGCATCGATGGCGCGAAAGTGGTATTGCATGGGCTTCCTTTTTCCTTGCGCTTTGAACAGGTTTTGAGTGCCTGTACTGCAGACGAGCCTAGCTGTGATTCTCCGCCGATGGGGTTAGGCTGTGACTCCCCCGCTACTGGTGGCCGGTGCGGGGAATCACGGTCAAGGCCGCAGCGATTGCGCTTTTTTGCGAATGTCACCTTGGCAACCCCTGCACCATTGGGACTGAGCACCTAACGCGCCAATCGGCCGGTCAAATCCACCACCCGCAGCACTTCTTCGAGCGCGGTTTCACCTGCCCGCACCAAGGCCACGGCGGCATCGGCCAGCGGCATGACTTCCCGCTGGGCAACCAAGGCTCTAAATGCCGAAAGCGGGGCGCGTGAGCCGACCAGCGCGTCGAACTCTTCGTCAAAGCGCAGGACTTCCATCACCGTGCGCCGCCCTCGGTAGCCAGTACCACGGCATTGTGGGCAGCCTACTGGCCGAAAAATCATCTCGGGCGGCGGACTATTTGGCAAAAAGAGCAGCCGCTGTTCCACGTCATCGGGAGTGGAGGCGGTTTTGCACTGCACACACAGCACCCGCACCAGCCGTTGCCCAATCACGCCGCTGATATTGCCGGCCATCATGTCAGGCAGCACCCCCAAATCTGCCAGCCGCGCCAAAGCCCCGAGGGCGGAGTGGGTGTGCAGGGTGGCGAACACTTGGTGGCCGGTCATCGCCGCCCGAAACGCCATGCTGGCGGTTTCGGTATCACGGATTTCACCGACCAAAATAATGTCGGGGTCTTGGCGCATCAGGGCGCGAATCCCGCTGGCAAAGTCCAGCTTCACCGCCTCGTTGACCGGCGTTTGCCGCACCATCGGCAGCGGGTATTCCACGGGATCTTCGAGGGTCATGATGTTGACCCCTACATCGTTGAGGTGGCTCAGCATGGAATACAGCGTGGTGGTTTTGCCGGAACCGGTCGGGCCGGTCACCACCACCATGCCTTCAGGACGCGCCAACATTAGCCGCAGTTGGTGCAAAGCTGCGCCGGATAAACCTAGGCTATCCAGCAGCACAATGCCCCGCGCCCGGTCCAATACCCGTAGCACAACGTTTTCGCCATGCAACACTGGCAACACGGCAATCCGAAAGTCGATTTCGCGCCCAGACAGGGTCAGCGTCATGCGGCCATCTTGGGGGGCGCGGGTTTCGGCGATATTCAAGCCGCTCATCACCTTGAGCCGCACGGCCATCGCCGGCCAGTAATCTTTGTGCAGCACACGGATTTGGCTCAGCACGCCATCAATCCGGTAGCGAATCCGCACAAAGCCGAGTTCCGGCTCAAAGTGGATGTCGGACGCACCAGACAGCACGGCATCGGACAGCAGCGCGTCAATCAGTCGAATCACGGGCTGGGTACTGCCGCCCGCCGTGGCATCGTCGCCGACGGCTTCGAGCTCGGCCACAATGCTGTCGATAGACAGCACCGCGCCATAATGCCGGTCGATGGCTTCGTCAATCTCGGCGGGGGAAGCCAGCTTGGCTTCGATGTGGGCGACTTCCCCGCGTGAGGCGAGGCGGATTTGGTCGTGCGCCACCAAGTTGGTGGGCTGCGCCATGGCCAAGGTCAGGGTGCGGCTGGCGGCATCGTAAGCCAGTGGGAACAGCGTAAATCGCCGTGCCAGCTCACGCGGCACATGTGCCAAGGCATAGGCATCCGCCGTGCCCTCGGGCAGCTCCACGCTTTCGGTGCCGGTTTTTTCGGCAATGGCTTCACGCATGGCCGCAGCAGACACAAAGCCCAGCGTAACAAACAATTCGCCCAGCAGCTTGCCGGTTTTTTTCTGCTCGGTCAGGGCAATGCCCAGCTGGTCACGGGTAATCAGCCCGCGCGAAGCCAGCCATTCGCCCAGTGGCATCCCGCCACGGCTCATGGCTGGCTTTCTAGCTGGCGCAAGCGGCTTTCTAGCTCGCGACGGTCAAAGCCGCCCGCCCGCTGGGCAGATAGGGCGGCCGCACGGCGGTAAGCCTGAATCGCCTCTTGCTTCGCGCCGAGGTGCTCTTGGCTAATCGCAAGGTTAAAGGCTGCGTCGGGGTTGCTGGGGTCGGCGGCACTGGCGGCGGCAAAGTGTTCTTGCGCGGCTTGCCATTGCCCTGCCGAGGCGGCATCGCTGCCGGCTGCTAGGGCTTGTGCGGCGGGATTAGTGGGCACTTGCTCGGCGGCTTTGGTGCGCTGGGTACGCGCCGCTTGGGTGGCGGTCAGGGCGGCACGGGCGGCAGGATGGGCGGGGTCGAGCGTCAGGGCATGGCGAATTTGGCGTTCGGCCTCGGCGTGCTGCCCCAACGCTTGCAGCGCGGCGGCACTGCCCAACCAGCCGTCAATATTGGCCGGTTCGCGGGCTAAAAACCCCCGATAGGCGGTGAGAGCCTCGCCGTACGCCCCTTGCGACAGGGCGTGCCATGCCGTGACCAAACCAGCATCGGGCGACTGCAACGCGCCGGTGTCGGCATGGCGAGAAGAAGGCGGCGGCAACGCCACGCGGGGCTTGCCGCTGGTGACGACGGGACGCGGCAGGGCTTGTTCGGCCTGCACGATGGCCGTGCCGTCTAAAGGTGACGGTTTGGCGGTACCGGTGGGCTTGGCGGCGGATTTTTCCAGCACCGCTGCCAGCACGGGGTCGGCGGCAGTGGGGGGTGGGCTGGCCGTGGCCGCAGCGGTCGCGCTCCCTTCGGCGGGTGGGGCAGGGGGCACGGCGGTTGGGTTGGCCGTGCCTGCCACAGCAGGAGCAGCCGCAGGCGATACCGCCGCCACAGGCAGAGGCGGCAAGGGCGGGGTATCACCCAGCCACAGCCAGCCCGCCGAAGCCAAAACCACCGACACCCCGAGTCCCCCCAACAGCCACGCCATGCGCGGGCTGACCGCAAACTGGCCGTGGCGGGGATGGGCGGCCAAGACCTGTTGCGCCACCCAGCGGGTATCGCTGCTACTGGGGCTGCCCACCGGCGGCACAGGCGGGACGGAAGATAAGGGCGGAATCGGTGACAGCGGCGGAATGGTACGGGTTTCTGCCGCAGGGGCAGGGCGCGGCGGCAACGGCTCGGCCTCGGCGGGGCGGCTGGGTACGGCCTTCGGTGTCTCTGCGGCAGCAACGGGGGTCAGGCTAAACGCAGGAGTCGAGGTCACGCCTGCGGCGAAGCTTGCCGGTGCGGTGGACGGTGCGGCCAGCGGCTCGGACAGCGGGGCAAGGGTCAGCTCTAGGCTAACAGGGCGTGCCTCGGTCAGCTGGGCATCGTTGCTGTGCTGCGCCTCGGCCAGCGGCGGCAAGGGCAGGTCGTTTGGCGCGGCGACGGGCAAATCGGTGGCCAGTGACAGCACGGGGGCGGTGTCGTGGCGGGCGGCTTCGGCGCGTTTTAGGGCATCTAGGAGCAAACTCATTCGGTCATCCCTCCCCCGACTTGGCGATAACCATCGCGGCGGTCAAAAAACCCGTTACTCGGCAGATGGTCACGGAAGGCGGACAAGTCCCCATTCAGACTGGGGTCGTTGACCACGGTAGGGCGCAAAAAGACCACCAGCTCGGTCTTTTTGCTGGTGTCGGTTTTGTGGCTAAACAGCCGCCCCAGCCCCGGAATCATGCCCAACCCAGGCAAGCCGTCGCTTTGGTCGCTGATGCTGTCTTGAATCAAGCCACCCAGCACGCCGATTTCGCCGCTAGACAGGCGTAGCGTGGATTCCATTTCGCGCACTTCAACTTTGGGGACGAGGCTTTGGGCGGTGCTGGTGCCGGCCAAGGCCAGTGCCACGGCGGGGTCGCTGATATAGCCGGTGATATGGGTGATGGTGGGGCGCACGTTCAGCGAGATTTGCCCTGTCGCGCTGATTTGCGGCAAGACGCTCATCATGATGCCCTCGGGGACGGTGTGCAGTTTGCTTTCGTAATCGACGGTATCTGGCATGTTGAGGCCGTTTTTGGTGCGGGTGACTTTGAGGGTGAAGTAGGGCACATCGCGCACCACTTTAAGCAAGGCCATTTGGTTGTTTAGTGCCATTAGCTTGGGGCTGGACAGCACGCGGGTCTTGCCGAACATTTCGAGCAGTTTCACGGCCACATTGACCGAGCCATTTTGAAACAGGAACAAGGACACGGGATTTTGCCCAATCACACTCGGAAAGGGGAAGCCGCCGCCCTCTGCGGTGGATTGCGGAATCGTGCCACCGAGGTTTTGGAAGCCTTGCCCGCCTTGTCCGCCGTTACGAATCCGCGACCAGTCCACGCCGGTTTCGAACTCGCGGGACAGGGCGACTTCGACGATGGTGGCTTCAATCATGACCTGCCGCCGCGCACTGTTGCCAACCTTGCTGAGGAAGTCGGTAATCATGGCGTGTTGCCGCCCCGTGCCGCGCACCGCCAGCACGCCGGATTCGGTGTTGCCGATGATGCGGACGGTTTTGCTCTCTTGGGTGGTTTGCTCAACCGACGCGCCTTTGTTGCGCTCGCTGGCCGAAGATTGGCGCAGGTCGGTATCACCGCGCACAGTACGTTGGGTGCTGGTCGGCGTGCCGTCTTTTTTGGTGCCGTCGGTTTGGGTGTCGGTTTTGCTGGTGCCGCTGGTGCTGCTCTTGCCCCGTACCAACTCGTCACCGCCTGAGCGGATAACGGTTTCGACGATGATTTTTTCGTCTTCGCGGCGCAGCAGGTCTTCTAGGTTTTTCAGCAAAGAGCCCCAGAAGGCGTTTTTGGATTTGGTTTTGATGCGCGTGGTGGAGCTGTTGCCGCTGGCCGAGGCTTCGCCTGCATCGCTTTTGACCACCGAGGTCAGTACGCCGATTTCACTTTCGGTTTCGCGCTCTAGGGCGACGTAATCGACCGAATAGGTGTGCAGATAGGGGCGGTCTGGTTCAACCACCAAAGTCTCGCCGGCCAACCGCCAGCGCATATCGACTTGGTTGGCGACGCGCTCTAGGAGCTGCGGCAGACTTTGGCGGATGGCACTCAGCGTCACCGTGCCTTCGATGCCTGGGTGGATGTCGATATTGACCTTGGCATCTCGTGCCAAGTTGACCAGCACGTCTTGCACCGGTGCATTGCTGACTTGCAGGCTAAACAGGGTGACACGCGGCGAAGCTACGGGTGGCGGCGGCATAAAGGCAGGGCGTACCGGTTGCGGGATGCCTGCGGCGGCAGCGGGGGCGGGCTTGAGGTGGGTGGTGGATTCGACCAGCCGAGGCGACTGGCACGCGGTGAGCACACTCAATAAGCAACACAGAGCAGAGAGACGGCGCATAGAGGGTAGGTTTCTGGGGTTAAAGACCAAGAGCAGAAAGGGAGAGGAGGCCGCGCTGTGCCAGCCATGCCGTCGCCCACACCCCGCACACCGTCAGCACCAGCCCAGCGCCCAGCCACGCCAAGGTGCGGGGCGGCAGCAGCAAGCGGCGACGGGGGGCGTGAAAGGCGCAATCGGCAAGGGCGGCTTGGGCGTGCGCCACGGTGATGTGACGGGTGTCTTCGGCAAAGGCGGCCAGCAAACATTTGTCGGCAATCAAGTTGATGCGACGGGTCAGCCCTTGCGAGGCCTCGGCAATCACGGCACGCACAGCAGGGGAGAACAGCTCATCCCCTCGATAGCCTGCGGCGGTCAGCCGAAAAGCGAGGTAGTCGCGGATGTCATCGGGCTTGAGGGCGGTCAGGGCAAAGCTATGAACCACCCGTTCTCGGAGCTGGCGCAAGTCGTTCCGTGCCAGCACGGTGTCCAGCTCGGGCTGGCCAAACAGGACGATTTGCAGCAGCTTGCTGCGGGTGGTTTCAAGGTTGGACAGCAGCCGAATTTCTTCTAGGCTGTCACGGGGCATGGCGTGGGCTTCGTCAATCAGCACCACGACACATTTGCCTTCGGTGTGGCGTTCAATCAGCACTTGCTGGATGGCGCGAATCACAGCGGAGACGCGCATGGTGTCGGTGTCCAGCCCCAAATCAGCGGCGAGGGTGTAGAGCAGTTCGTCCGGCGAGAGGCTGGGATTGGCGATGTAAATGACAATGACCGTGCTGGGCAGCCGCTCGGACAGCATCCGGCACAACATGGTTTTGCCGCTGCCCACTTCGCCGGTGACTTTTACAATGCCCTCGCCCTGCAAAATGGCGTAACACAGGGCTTCGAGCGTGGCACCACGGCGTGCGCCAGCGTAAAAAAACTCGGGGTGGGGGGAAAGGCTAAACGGTGTGCTGTGCAGACCAAAGTGGTGCAGATACATGGGACGGACACAGTCTAAAACTGGCTTTGCAGCAGCCAAAAAGTTAAGATGGGCGTTTTTCGCAGCGTAAGATTTGTTGCGTTCTCAATGACCTAGCGGATTATCAAGCCACAAGCCGTGAGCTTACCAGATTTGCACGGCATGCCGCCTGCCTTGGTGTGATTGGTGTTACCGTGCAAGCCTAGACTCAATCGCTGTTTAACTCCCCCCTGTTTTTGGCAACCATCTTGGCTTCTGACTCCTTTATTCAATTCGACGACGTGCATTTTCGCTACGGCAACCGCCCTATTTTGGATGGCGTGTCGCTGTCTATTCCACAGGGTAAGCTGGTGGCGATTATGGGCGGCAGCGGCAGTGGCAAAACCACTTTGCTGCGCCTGATTGCGGGGCAGCTCCACGCCGACCGTGGTCGTGTCACGGTGGCAGGGCAAGATGTGCAGCAGCTTAATACCGCTGGGCTGTACGCGCTGCGCCGCCGCATGGGGATGTTGTTTCAGTTTGGCGCGTTGTTTACCGACCTCTCGGTGTTTGACAACGTGGCCTTTCCGCTGCGCGAGCACACCCAGCTTTCGCCCAGCATGTTGCAAGACTTGGTGCGGATGAAGCTGCAAGCCGTGGGCTTGCGCGGGGCGGCCAGCCTGATGCCGGCCGAGTTGTCGGGCGGGATGGCACGGCGGGTGGCTTTGGCACGCGCCATTGCCCTCGACCCCGCCCTGATGCTCTACGACGAGCCCTTCACCGGTCTTGACCCCATTTCGCTGGGGACAATTGCCTTGCTGATTAAGCAGCTTAACCAAGCCCTCGGCACCACCGCCGTGATGGTGACGCACGATGTTCATGTGTCGTTAAGCGTGGTGGACTACGTTTATTTTGTCGCGCAAGGCAAAGTGGTGGCACAGGGCACGCCCGACGAAGTCCGCACCTCGACCGACCCCTTTGTCCGCCAGTTTATTGACGGTGCCCCCGATGGGCCGGTACGGCTGCACTATCCCGCCGCCGATTTTGCCGCTGACCTCGGCTTGCAAGGAATCCAACATGCTTAATCTGCTGCGCGGAATGGGGCATAGCCTAGTCGATGCGGTGTGGAAGCTCGGCTTTATCTGCCGATTTATGGGCGTGCTGCTGGCCCAATCAGGGCAAAGCCTGTTGCGCTTTCGGCTGGTGGTGCGCGAAATCTACTTTGCGGGGGTGATGTCGCTGGTGATTATTGTGGTGTCGGGGCTGTTTGTCGGCATGGTGCTCGGCTTGCAGGGCTACACCACTTTGGCGCGGTTTGGCTCGGCGGATGCGCTGGGGGCGTTGGTGGCCTTGTCGCTGCTGCGTGAGCTGGGGCCGGTGTTGGCCGCGCTGCTGTTTGCCAGCCGCTCCGGCTCGGCCATTACCGCCGAAATCGGGCTAATGAAAACCACGGAACAACTGGACGCGATGGCGGTCATGGCGGTCAATCCGATTGCCCGCGTGGTGGCTCCTCGTTTTTGGGCGGGGGTGCTGTCTATGCCTATCTTGGCGGCCATTTTTAACGTAACAGGGATTTTCGGCGGCTATTTTGTCGGCGTGTCGATGATTGGGCTGGACGAAGGCACGTTCTGGTCGCAAATGCAAAATGCCGTCGATTTTCACGAGGACGTGCTGAATGGCATGATTAAGAGCGCGGTCTTTGGCTTTGCGGTGTCGCTGATTGCTGTGTTTGAGGGCTTTGACGCCCGCCCCACCGCCGAGGGGGTCTCTTCGGCCACCACCCGCACCGTGGTGACCTCGGCACTGGTGATTTTGGCACTCGATTTTGTTTTAACCGCGTTTATGTTCTAACTGAGATAACACATGAAACGAACAACCCTAGATTTGTGGGTCGGCCTTTTTGCTGCACTCGGCTGTGCAGCGTTGCTGTTTTTGGCGCTCCGCGCCGCCAACCTCACCACCTCGGTGGCGAACGAGCCCTACACGCTGTATGCCGAATTCGACAATATTGGCGGGCTCAAGGTTAAAGCACCGGTCAAAATGGCGGGGGTGGTGGTGGGTCGGGTGGCCGGCATTGAGCTGGACCGCAAATCGTTCCGAGCCCGCGCCACGCTGGTGGTAGATAAAAGCTATACCTTTAGCCGCGATGTGTCGGCAGAAATTCTGACCTCGGGGCTGCTGGGCGAGCAATACATCGGCTTGATGCAGGGCGGCGACCCTGACGATTTGGCCGAGAACGACACCATCAAGCTCACCTCTTCTGCCATGGTGCTGGAACAATTAATTGGTAAATTTATGCTCAATGCGGCCGAAAAACCAAGCGCACCCCCTGCCGCAGAATAAACCTCTCCTGCCCCTATTTTTTGCTACGCCTAATTCGGATACCTGAAATGAAAACCTTGTTCTCTCGTTTGTTGCTGTGTGTGGCCTTTTTGTCTGGCTCGGCGGCGGTATGGGCCAATACCCCCGACGATGTGGTGCGCGAGACCTCGCGCCAAGTGCTCGACACCCTTAAACGCGACAACGGCAAAAACACCCGTACGGTGCGTGCCGATGTTGAAAGCCTCGTACTGCCTAAGTTTGACTTTACCCGCATGACAGCACTGGCCGTAGGACGCGGTTGGCGCGATGCCACCCCCGAGCAGCAAAAACTGCTGATGGAGCAATTCCGCACGCTGCTGGTACGGACCTACTCCTCCACCATGACCCGCTTTAAGAGTGCGCAGGTCGAGGTAAAGCCTGCGGCCTTGTCTACGGATGGCAACGAAGCCACTGTGCACACCGAAGTTACCCTGCCCGCCGGCACAGGCGACAAACGCACTGCTTCGGTGGATTACACCCTGATTAAGCTCGGCACGGCATGGCGTGTGTATAACGTCAGCATCGAAGGCGCGAGTCTTGTCACCATCTATCGCAACAACTTTAACGATGTGATTCGTCAAAACGGCGTCGATGGCCTGATTCAGTCGTTGAAGGAAAAAAACGAAGGCATGGCCGCAAAGGGCGGTAATGCCTAACAGCACCATTACCCTCACCGGTGCGGTGACGCTGGCGGAAGTGCCACAGCTGGCTAAACGGCTCACCGCCGATGCCCGTACGGCACGGACGCTGGATTGGCACGCGGTGACCGCCGTTGATTCTTCTGCCCTGACCCTGATTTTTGAGCTGGCGCGGCAGGCGGGGCATCGCCATGTGCAACAGCATGTGCCCGCAGCCCTAAGTACGCTTATTCACCTTTATGGAGTGGAGTCTTTTGTTGACCTCGCCTAATGCCTCGCGCCGCACGCGCCGTTTGCTTGCCACGACCCTGCTGGCCGTCACACTGACTGGCTGCGCCACCGCAACCCCCCAAAACAACTACGACCCTTACGAAGCCGTGAACCGCAAAGTGTATGCGTTTAACGATGTGGCCGACCGCGCGGTGATGAAGCCTATCGCAGAGGGCTACCGTTTTATCTTGCCGCAGCCGATTCGTACCGGTGTCAGTAACTTTTTCAACAATCTTCAAGACGCGCTGTCTGTGGTACACCATGTGCTGCAAGCCAAGCCGGAGCGGGCGGTATCTGACCTGATGCGGGTCGCACTCAACAGCACCTTTGGGCTGGGCGGCTTGTTGGATATTGCCACCCCTGCACGGCTGCCCTCCTACAAAACCGGCCTAGGCGAAACCTTGGCGCGGTGGGGCTATCAGAACAGTTCCTATGTCGAGCTGCCCCTATATGGGCCGTCAACCGTGCGGGATGCCGTGGGCTTAGGCGGTGATATGCTGACCGGCCCTTCGCATTTCTTGTGGAAAACCCCCAGCGATAGCAACTCGCTATTGGGCTTGAATATTGTCAACCAACGCGCCGGCCTGTTGGATGTGACTGCCGCCGCCGACGAAGCCGCCCTCGACCCCTATACCTATCGCCGCGATGGCTATTTGCAGTATCGCAACCAACGCATCGGCAATGCGGCGGCCCTCAAGCCGGTGGACGATAGCAATATCAACGACCTCGTCGCGCCGACCACACCGGCTTCTGCCGCGCCGGCAGAAGCTGTCGTCCCCGCCACCCCCGCACCGGCTGCGCAATAATGGCTGTGCCTGCGCTGGTCATTGACCACGTCACCAAACGCTTTGGGGCTTTTACCGCGCTGGATGACGTATCGTTTAGCCTTGAGCAGGGCGAGTTTTTCGCGCTGCTGGGGCCAAATGGGGCGGGCAAAACCACCTTAATTTCCTGCATGGCGGGGCTGACCCAGCCCGATGGCGGTAGCGTCACGGTCATGGGGCATCGCGTGGCCACCGACTACCGCGCTGCCCGCATGGCCTTGGGCGTGGTGCCGCAAGAGCTGGTGTTTGACCCGTTTTTTACCGTGCGGGAATCGCTGGTGTTTCAGTCCGGCTATTTTGGCTTGAAGCGTAACGATGCGTGGATAGATGAGATTTTGGACAAGCTGGGCCTAACCAGCAAAGCCCACGCCAATATGCGCACCCTCTCTGGGGGGATGAAACGCCGTGTGATGGTGGCACAAGCCTTGGTACACCGTCCGCCGGTGATTGTGCTGGACGAGCCGACCGCTGGGGTGGATGTCGCCCTGCGCCAAAGCCTGTGGGCTTTTATCCGCGAGCTGAACCAAGCTGGCCACACCATTGTGTTGACCACCCACTATCTGGAAGAAGCCGAAACCCTGTGTAACCGTATCGCTTTGCTGAAAAGCGGGCGCGTGATTGCCCTCGAAGACAAAACCACGCTGTTGCAACGGGGCGGTAAAACCCGTGAAGTCGCGCTCCGTTTGGCGGCGGGCGCGTCATTGCCCCCCGACCTTGCCGCGTGGCAGCTGGGCACGGTGGATAGCGAAGGCTGGCTGCGCGTGCTGCTGCCGGACATCGCCCAGCTGGATACGGTGTTTGCTGCCCTGCGCCAAGCCCAGCTGACGGTGCAGGATTTTTCGATGCGGGACACCGACCTTGAACAGGTGTTTGTTCAGATGATGCACCAAGAGACCCCCTCGGTATGATGACCCACGGCTTTACCACGCTGTTTAAAAAAGAAATTTTGCGCTTCTGGAAAGTCTCGTTTCAGACGGTGGCCGCCCCCGTGCTGACGGCGTTGCTGTATCTGCTGGTGTTTTCCCACGCCTTGGCAGGGCGGGTCGAGGTGTATGCAGGGGTCGGCTATACCGCCTTTTTAATCCCCGGCTTGGTGATGATGGCCATGCTCCAAAACGCCTTTGCCAACACCAGCTCTAGCCTGATTCAATCCAAAATTACCGGCAATATCGTTTTTTTGCTGCTGTCACCGCTGTCACACACCGAGTTTTTCTTGGCCTATGTATTGGCCGCCGTGGTGCGAGGCTTGGTGGTGGGGGCGGGTGTATTTGCCGTGACGCTCTGGTTTACCTTGCCGCCTTTGGTGCATCCGCTATGGGTGCTGGTGTTTGCTTTTCTGGGCAGCGCGATTTTGGGCACACTGGGGCTGGTGGCGGGCATTTGGGCCGATAAATTCGACCAACTGGCGGCGTTTCAAAACTTTATTATTCTGCCGCTGACGTTTTTGTCGGGGGTGTTTTATTCGCTGCATACCTTGCCGCCCTTTTGGCAGGCACTGTCCCACTTCAACCCGATTTTTTACATGATTGACGGCTTTCGCTATGGTTTCTTTGGCCAATCCGATGTGCCGCCCCTGACCAGCCTTGCCGTGGTGGGCGGCGTGTTTGTGCTGCTGTCTGCCTTTACCCTGCATTTACTCCGTACCGGTTACAAATTACGTCACTGAAAGACTCTTAAATGGTCAACCCTGAATCCATCCAACACGACATCGCCGCCGGACTAGACTGCGCCCACCTTGAGGTGAGCGGCGATGGTCATCACTTTGAAGCCATCGTGGTCAGCGCGGCTTTTGCGGGTAAAAGCCGCATTCAACAGCACCAATTGGTGTTTGCGACGCTGGGCGACCGGATGCGTGCAGAAATCCACGCCCTCTCGCTGAAAACCTTTACGCCTGACACTTGGGCTGCCCGCTGATACACCCCTGAAAGCTGCTATGGACAAACTCCGCATCGTTGGCAATGGCCCGTTAAATGGTGAAATCACCGTGTCGGGCGCGAAAAATGCCGCACTCCCTATTTTGTGTGCCAGCTTGCTGACCGCCGACACCCTTCGCCTGACCAATGTCCCGCAACTGCGCGACGTGCTGACCACCCAAAAGCTGCTGCAAGGCATGGGCGCACGGGTCATGACCGACAATGTGCATGAATTTGAAATCACCACCAGTGACCTGCACACGCTGACCGCCCCGTATGAGCTGGTGAAGACGATGCGGGCTTCTATCTTGGTGCTGGGGCCGACGCTGGCACGGTTTGGTGAGGTCAACGTGTCCTTGCCCGGCGGCTGCGCCATTGGCAGCCGCCCCGTGGACCAGCACATCAAAGGGCTGGTGGCGATGGGGGCGGACATCACCATTGAGCACGGCTATGTCAAAGCCCGTGGCAAGCTCAAAGGTGCGCACATCGTCATGGACGTGGTGACGGTGACCGGCACAGAAAACCTGCTGATGGCCGCCACACTGGCAGAAGGCACGACCATTTTAGAAAACGCGGCGCGTGAACCCGAAGTGACCGACTTGGCGGAATGCTTGGTCAAGATGGGCGCGAAAATCACCGGTATTGGCACGGATAAGCTAGTGGTCGAAGGCGTGGCACGTTTGCACGGTGCCGAGCACGCCATCATGCCGGACCGCATCGAAGCGGGGACGTTCTTGGTGGCGGCGGCGATTAGCCAAGGGCACGTTATTCTGCGCAATGCCCGCGCCAACAGCATGGAAGCGGTGCTGGATAAGCTGTCCGAAGCGGGCTGTGTGATTGAAGCGGGCGACGATTGGATTTCTTTGGACATGAAGCAGCGGCCTAAGGCGGTGAATATCCGCACCTTGCCTTACCCTGCTTTCCCCACCGATATGCAGGCGCAGTTTATGACGCTGAACGCCTTGGCCGACGGGGTCAGCCGGATGACGGAAACCATCTTTGAGAACCGGTTTATGCACGTCCCTGAGCTGAACCGCATGGGCGCAAAAATCGACACCGAGGGCAATATGGCGATGGTCACCGGCGTGGCGCGTTTGTCTGGCGCGACGGTGATGGCGACCGATTTGCGGGCTTCGGCCAGCTTGGTGATTGCGGGCTTGGTGGCCGATGGCGAAACGATTGTGGACCGGATTTACCACCTTGACCGTGGCTACGAGCATATCGAGCGGAAACTGGCCGGTGTGGGTGGGCAGATTGAACGGGTGAGCTAATCGCGCATTCGGGCTTGCTGTAGTAGCGCAAACAAAAACGGACACCTTGCGGGGTGTCCGTTTTTGTTTGGGGGAATAATTATCAAAAAACTATCAATTTTTAGATAGCATTTGATAATTTGACACGCTTAAAATCTTGTTTCTATTTTAAGCGTGTCTTCGAGTTTGCTAATAAGCGCATCCTTTGATAGAGAAAACAATCCATTCTCTCGCCAAATGTATTCGTCTCGAATGAACAATCCATTTTCCTTGTAAAAACTCGCCACGCTTTTTAGCATCATCGTGGGGTTGTACCTGTCCTTCATGTACTGCTCTCGCATTTCAGCTTTAGGCTGAAAAGTAATATGATCGTGCCAAGCAAGGGCACC
>CALMOJ010000002.1 GCA_937871815.1 uncultured Neisseriales bacterium | reverse complement strand
TAGACCGCGAAGGCGGCAGCTATTTGCCCCATTTGTTTGGCGCACACGGCTTTGTGTTGGTGCGCGATGCCACCCGTTTGCCGCAGCGCTTGGCCAAGCTGTATTTGCAGTTGGCGCGTTAACGCCTGTTTACGCTCTGCGGGACTCGGCCAATTCTGCATTCGCTGGACGTTGAATCCGCGCTGAGCCCAAACGCCTCTCGCGGACGGGCTTTTATTCCCCTCTCGGCGGAGGGGTGGACGGCGCAGCCGGACGGGGTGGTTGCTGGCGGCGCCGCCAGAGCCAAAATCCAGAGCCAAAAGCCAAAAGCCAATCACCCCGCCCCACGGGGCACTCCTCCTTCGGAAGGAGGGGAATAAAAGCTAAACCCGTTGGCGGCGTGCGCCAGCAGCGGCGGGCAATCACAGCCAAACCCCACCGACCACCCGCCCTAGCAGCCTAGGTTTCCGCTTTGGTCGGCAGCGCGAAGGGGGGCATCCGCTACAATCGCCGGCTGACCTTACACCGGTGATATGCCATGTTGACCCCTCCGCTTGCCCTATTTGATGCCTGTATCTCTGTCAGCGAACTGAATCGCCTTGCCCGCTACGCCTTGGAATCGGCTTTGCCACCGGTATGGGTGACAGGGGAAATCTCGAATTTGACCTTGGCGGGCAGCGGCCATGCCTATTTTTCGCTGAAGGATGGCGGGGCGCAGATTCGGGCGGTGATGTTTCGGGGGCGGATGGCGGGTTTGCCGTTTCGGCTGCGCGAGGGGATGCAGGTCGAAGCCTTGGGGCAAGTGTCGCTGTACGAGGCGCGGGGTGACTACCAAATCAACGTCGATATGCTGCGCGAGGCCGGTTTGGGGCAGCGCCATGCCGCGCTGGCCCAGCTCAAAGCACGGCTGCTGGCTGAAGGGCTGTTTGATGCGGCTCGCAAACGTCCGGTGCCGCGCTTTCCTCGGGCGATTGGCGTGGTGACTTCGCCGCAAGGAGCGGCGTTGCGGGATGTGGTGACCACGCTGCGCCGCCGTTTTCCTGCGGCCGATGTGGTGCTCTACCCCACGCCGGTGCAGGGCGACACCGCACCGGCACAGATTGCAGCGGCGATTCGCACCGCCAGCCAACGCGCCGAGGTCGATACCCTGTTGGTGTGTCGAGGGGGCGGCAGCATTGAGGATTTATGGGCGTTTAACGACGAACAAGTGGTGCGGGCGGTGGCGGCCTGTGGGCTGCCGGTGATTAGCGGGGTGGGGCATGAAACCGATACCACGCTCACGGATTTTGCCGCCGATTGCCGTGCTCCCACGCCAACAGGGGCGGCGGAGCTGGCGTGTCCCGATGCGGCCATGCTCTCTGCTGGGTTGCGCCAATCCCAGCAGCAGCTAAGCCGTGCGTTGCGCCGCGTGGTGCAAGGGCAACAGCAGCGGCTGGATGGTGTGGCGGGACGGCTGGTGTCGCC
This sequence comes from uncultured Neisseriales bacterium, assembly GCA_937871815.1. Classification (GTDB taxonomy): domain Bacteria; phylum Pseudomonadota; class Gammaproteobacteria; order Burkholderiales; family Aquaspirillaceae; genus Rivihabitans. The sequence goes on along the minus strand of CALMOJ010000002.1, from coordinate 253 downwards.
CCGCGCCCTGCTTCGCCAGCAACACCAGCAGTTGGCGATGCTGCAGCAGCGGTTGCCGCGTGCGATGGCGGGGACGATGGCCGCAAGACGCGGACAGCTTGCCCAGCAGCGTGCCGCCCTTGAACGCAGCCGCCCTGTGCTTTTTGCCGGACGACGTGCCTTGTTGGCCACCCGTGCGGCGCAGTTGGCGGCACTCAACCCCTTGGCCGTGTTGCAGCGGGGCTATGCCGTGGTTGAAAACCGCCGAGGGCAG
>CALMOJ010000001.1 GCA_937871815.1 uncultured Neisseriales bacterium | reverse complement strand
ATTGTGCCTACGTTAACGTGCGGTTTTGTCCGCTCGAACTTTTCCTTAGCCATAGAAAACGCCCTAACTAATTTAAGATGGAAGCCGAAAGCTGAAAAGAATGGAGCCCATAATCGGAATTGAACCGATGACCTCTCCCTTACCAAGGGAGTGCTCTACCGCTGAGCTATATGGGCATTGACCTGACTTGGAGCGGGTGAAGGGAATCGAACCCTCGTCATAAGCTTGGAAGGCTTCAGCTCTACCATTGAGCTACACCCGCCGAAACAGTGCGTTGCACTGCATTAAAACTTACGCCGCCAAGACAAAAACTGGTGGAGGGAGAAGGATTCGAACCTTCGAAGGCTGAGCCGTCAGATTTACAGTCTGATCCCTTTGACCGCTCGGGAATCCCTCCGTTAAGAGAAGCGCATTGTATACACACCCCAACTCCGCGTCAAACACTTTTTTGCCAAACAACGAATTTTTTCGCAAAAAAACAAAACCCATCGCCCACCCTTATGTTTAAAGGCAAACCATGGGCTTTGGAAACACAGACAAAACAGATTAAGCAGCCTTACCTGAAATTTGCTCATATTTCTGCTGAAGCTGCTCAGCGGTTTCTTCATGATTTGGATCTAGTGGAATACAATCCACAGGGCAAACCTGCTGACACTGTGGCTCATCATAGTGACCGACACATTGCGTGCACAGGTTAGGGTCAATTTCGTAAATCTCTTCGCCTTGAGAAATGGCGTTGTTCGGGCATTCTGGCTCGCACACATCGCAGTTGATGCATTCGTCCGTAATCATGAGTGCCATAAGGGTTTTTCCTTCGTTATTCAACGGCTTAAAATAGCCTAAATTGTGTCATTTTTACCACGTTGCTGCAAGGCTAAGCCTCAGCGCCCCATTCCCACAGACCGTAGCGCACCAAACCGGCCTTGCCCGACTTAATTTGCCGCCAACCTTCCGCGGTGATGTCTGCATCCGATTCCATATACACTGCCCCCCGCACACCCAACACGGCAGGCAAGAGCGGCAAAACTGCCGGTAGCAAATTGGCCGCAAAGGGCGGATCAAGAAACACAACATCGAATTGCGTCTCACACCGTGCCAACCACGCCAGCGCGTCCGCCTCAACCACAGCTACTTGATTCGTACCAAGCACGCGGCAATTTGCCCGTAACGCCGCCGCTACCGGCGCGGCCTTTTCTACCAAGGTCACGACTTTTGCCCCGCGCGAGGCCGCCTCCAGCCCCATCGCGCCGCTACCAGCAAACAAATCCAGCACGCTCAGCCCCTCTAACGTCTGTCCTAGCCAGTTAAAAACCGTTTCACGAACACGGTCGGGGGTGGGACGCAAACCCGCTTGGTCGGGGAAAGATAGCATCCGCCGCCGATACGCCCCACCGATGATTCGGACTTGATTTGCCTTGCCTTGCCGCGCCATACCGCACTCCATCCCAATTGAGAGAGGGGCGCATTATGCCCTGATTCCCGCGATTTACCCCAGCGCAAATAGGCCACAGCTCACTGCGGCGGCTTGCCCCCCGCCATCTGCCCTACACGCACCCCCTGCAAAGCAGCAGGCACAATCCGCCGCTGCCACGCCTCCCGCACAGCAGCCAACGAAACAGCCTCCACTTGCTTGGGATAGCTATCCAACCAATCCAGCGGCAATCGGTAAAATCCGATAACGGCCATATAGCCCAGCAGCTTGCGGTTGCTATCAAAGCGAAGCGGGAATCCCCCCACCAGATTGCTCTTGGCTTGGGTTAATTCAGCCGCCGTCGCCCCCTCCGCAACAAACTGCTGCAACGTGGCATTAACCACCTGCAAGGCTTCATCCGCTGTTTCTGCCTTGGTCGAAAGTGACAGCACGAACTCCCCCGCCTCTTGCTGCGGCACAAGCTGGCTATACACGCCATAGGTCAGCCCCCGCTGGTCACGCACCGCCTTCATTAGCCGCGAATCAAACCCGCCACCACCCAAAATGTAATTCCCCACCAAGAGTGGAAAATAATCTGGGTCGTGGCGGGTTAACACCGGCACCCCCAAGAAAAGATGGGTTTGGGAAGCAGGATGTGGCAGCACTTTGAATTGCGCAGCCGCTTGGGGGGGCACAGCAGGTACAGCCGCCAAATCTTGCCCACCGGCAGGCAGCCCATCGGTCAGCTGCCGCGCCACACGCTCGGCCTCGGCACGGGTCAAATTGCCCACCATCGACACCACTGCATAACGTGCTTGGTAATGCCGCTGCCAAAAAGCCTGCACATCGCCCCGTGTAATTTCACCCACTGTGTGTGGTGTAACCCGTGCAGACAAGCCATAAGGGTGGTTGCCATAAAGCAGTGCTGTCAGCGCACGCTGTCCCCGCGCACTGGGATTGGCTTCTGCCTGCTGCAGGCCAGCGATAGTGCGGGCTTTTTCTCGGGCGAGAATCGCAGCGGGAAAAGCCGGTTCGCGTAACAAACTAGCCAGCAGCGTCACTGCAGCCCCTAACTGCGCGGGGTCAGACAAGCTACGCAGCTGCACCCCCGCACGATCCGTATCCAGCTCGCTAGACAACACAGCCGCCGAATCCGCCCAGCGCTCTTGCACCGCCTCCTCACTCAGCCGTGCCGTGCCCGCCTCCAACAGCCCCAGCGTCAGCCCCGCCACCCCAGGTTTACGCCCATC